>CAYMAR010000008.1:0-12869 GCA_964388465.1 uncultured Desulfobacteraceae bacterium | reverse complement strand
CGACGATGCCCGCAACCTTGCGGTTTTCGATGCGGTAGGCCCCGTTGCCGTGGATTTCATGGATGCCGGAGATGGATTCGGCCACCTTGTCGGAAAGGGTCCGGGTCAGGTCGACGCGTTTCTTGTTGGCCACGTTGACCCGGCGCTGCAGAAGCGGCACCAGGAAAATCACGGCCGGGTATATGGACAGCGACAGGGCGGCCAGCCAGGGGTTGAGCCAGAAAAGATAGCCGGCAAAGGCCACCAGGGTCAGCAGGTTGATCACCGGGACGGCCAGCGCCATGCCCACGAAATTGGAGGGCAGCGCCAGCTCGGAAATGATCGACGAAACCACCATGCCGGGCTGGGTGTTGCGGAAGAAATTGAGCGGCAGGGTAATGATGTGGGCAAACAGGCCTTCACGCATGCGCGCCAGGGTGCGCTGGCTGATGACGACCTGGATCGAGTTGATGATGTATTTGAGCAGGCTGGCCGAGACCACGGATACGAGATAAATGGTGCAGTAGTGAATCAACAGGTCGATGTTGCGCAGGCGGATGGCTTCGTTGACGATGCGCTTCTGCATCTCCAGCGGCAGGACGCGGGCGAATACGGTAACGGCGATAAGCACCAGCAACAGAAGCTGCAGCTTGGTGTTGGGCCCAAAAATCCAGGAGAAGAGCGAACGTTGGACTATCGCGTTATCGGGCTTGGGCATGCGGGGAACTCCTCCGGCGCTCGGGCCGGCCCGGTTGGGTACCCCTCAGGGCGTTGATGTCTGGGAACCTTGTCCGGCCATCCCATCACCGCACCGATGTTCGGGCCGGTCTGCAAGCCGCCACCCGCGCGGCCACGCAAGCTTGGGGCGGTTTGGCGGCCGCGGCGGAGACTTCCGGTGCCGGTTGTCTCGGGCGGTGGTTGGTTCGGGTGTCGATAGGATTTCTACTATCGATGCGGTGCTAAAGACAAGCGCAATTTTCTGGGGGCTTTTCCGCTATTCGTCCGAGACGCGATGACGGGTCGACGGCCGGGGCATGCGGATCAACGGAGTTTGATGACCACCATGGTGATGTCGTCTTCCTGGTCCTGTTGTCCGCGGTGTTGTTCCAGGGCTTCGATGACGGCGGCGACGATTTGCCGGGCCGTCTGATGCGAATGGGCGCGCAGGACGGCTTGAATGCCTTCGAGACCGAACATGGCCCCCGCGTTGTCGCGCGTTTCGCGGATGCCGTCCGTGGCCAGGAAGACCACCGCGCCGGCGCTCCAGTCCCGGTGCGTAGAGGTTTTCAGCCGCGGGTCGGTCACGGCCCCCAGGACCACGCCCTCGCCGCCCAGTTCATGAAAAACGCCGGTTTGCGGTTCATAGAGCAGTCCGGGCTCGTGGCCGGCCCGGACCCAGGCCAGGCGCCGGTTGCGGGGATCGATCTCGAGCAGAAAAAGGGTGATGAACCAGCCGGTCTGTCGACTGTCCTGGACCAGGAAGCGATTGGTCTGCTTGACGAGCTCTGCCGGGTTGGTGTAGTGCGCCAGCCCGGCCCGCAGGTAGGCGCGCGTGCTGGTCATGTGAATGGCCGAGCTGACCCCGTGGCCGGAGGAGTCGGCCACGACCACACCCATTTTGCCCTCCGGCAGCTCAAAATGATCGTAGTAGTCCCCCCCGGTATCGGTGCAGTAGCGGCTCGTGCCGGCGATTTCGGCGGCCGGGTGTAAAAAAACCTCCCGGGGCAGCAGATTGTGCTGGATCTCGTCGGCGAGTTGCAACGCGTTGATCAGTTCGGTGCGATGGCGCAACCCCTCGATCATCGAGTTGGTATGCCCTGCGATGACGCCGAACTCGTCGCGGGTGGCCACCGGTACCATCTGGTTCAGATTGCCTCGGGAGACTTGCTCGAGCACCTGGGTTTCATTGTCGAATAGCAGCTTCAGGTTGCGCGAATAGGAAAAGATGAGGTTGGCCACCACACCCAGCAGCACGGTCATGATGAAAAACACTTCCAGCATGACGATACGCTCCGCTGTTTTGAGCGCGGCCGGGTCGCTCTGATCGGCCAGCCAGGCAAAGTCGCGCGCGATGATCAGGGCCAGAACGATGCAGATCAGCAGGATCGTGGTGAAGGCCACCAACGAGAATTTGCGGGTCATGGGGTAGTATCGGCGGGGAGGGCGCATGCCGGCATTTTTTTCAAGGGCCCGGTAGATGGCACCGCGCTCCCGGGCCAGGGCCATGTCCAATCCCATGAAGAAGCCGATGAAGAGACATCCCGATAGCAGGCTCAAGGCGCTGATCAGATAGAAGTCATGAACCAGCTTGTTGAACAAACCGACCGCGCTACCGGCCGCCAGGCATAACGCCACTTCGAGGGCAAACTGCCGGCGGGGCTGTTCCTCGACCGGCGCCGCGCGCACAAAACGGCGCAGCAGGACGGGGCGTGCGGCCAGGGCGATACCGAAGCCGGCCAGGATTGTGGTCCCCAGCGTCACGGGGGACAGGGTCTCAAGGAACGGTCAGACCTGTCCGCCGTAAAGCGTCAGCACGATGACCGCGAAGACATAATGGTAGAGAATGCGCATCGGGTTTACCCTCAATGGTTTTTGATCACAATGAAACTGCCGCTGAACTGCGAGAAAAAGGCGACGCAGTCGCTGCGGTCGGAAAAAAACGTGTCGACCGCCACGCGACTGCCAAGCAGCTGCGCGTGTCCGTAGTCTTCGAACACCATGATCCCCCCGGGACTCAGCACCTCCGGGTAGATCCGGTGGATCAGATAGGCGGTGGAGCGGTAGGCATCGCAGTCCACGTAGGCCAGCGCCAATCGCTCGATACCGCTCGCGTCGAACGTCCGGGTAAAATCGCCCTGAACGAACCGGACGAAGGGGAAAGCCTCGAATTGGGCCCGCACGGCCGCGAAGTCCACCGGATGGGACCGGCTCCAGAACTGGTCGATACCCAACGGTTCCCGGGGAAAGGCGCTGAAGGTGTCGAACAGATAGAGGGATTTCGAGGCGCCCAACTGCGCGAGCAGTGCAGCCATGAGGTAGCCGCTGTGCCCGCGGAAGGAGCCGAACTCGGCAATGTCGCCCTCGATCCCGTTGTCGATCGTATTTTTGAGGAGCTGGCAAAGGTCCATGAAATCCCGGACATCGCATTTTTTTTCGAAGTGCGTTAAGGCCTCTTCGTAAAGGGCGAAAACGTCCACCGCATAGCCGGGCAAGGGCGAGACCAGATCGGCCGCCGAAACTTCGGTATGCCGCTCGAGCGTCGCGTAGCTCTCGCGCGGGAAGGTAACGGTTTCGAACGTGAGGCGACCCAGCACGGGATCCCCCAGAATATGGCGCGCCACAGCGCCGGTGCGGCGAATGTCCGTGTAAGTGCAGATGATGCAGGCATAATCATCGGGTGCGCTGACGCCGGCGGCGGCCAATTCGGTCAGGGTCATCAAACGGGGCGCCATCCCCCGGGCCGCCAGGTCCGCGCGGATGGCCTCACTGTAGGGGTCGTCGGGGCCGATGAGGAGGATCGGGCGTTTGCCTTCGTGTTTGAAGGCATTGCGGGCTTTTTTGGCCAGAAATTGGACGGCTTCCGATTTGCTGCGGATATGCCAGCGGTTGATCTTTCTTCGGATTTCGGGGGCCATGGGCGGTGTCGGGGCCTTTCCGGGGATTGTCCGGTGCATGGGCATGCCTTCTCCCTTACTTGATTTGCGGCGCGCTGTAAATTGCGTATCGCCGGGAGGCCGGCTTGGGGCCGGTGGACGGTTTTGACAAGCAAGTGCTGGAGGGGCTATAAGCAGCGATTGCGCCGGCGCTCAGCAGATGACGTGCACGGCGTCAAACGAAAGTGGGAAGCCAATGAAATTTTTTTTGTGTGTCGTTGGTATGGTCATGATTTTCGAGGGGCTGCCCTATTTCGCCTTCCCGCAGAAAATGAAGCACTGGATGCTGCAGATCATGGCCATGCCTGAAGATATCCTGCGCCGTTTCGGGTTGGCGCTGATGATCGGCGGCCTTGCGCTGGTGTATTTCGGGCGGCACGGATTTTCCTGATGTACACCCTCGATGATTACGATTTCGACATGCCGGAAGCCCTCGTCGCCCAGCAGCCGGCGGCGCGGCGGGACCATTCCCGCCTGATGACGCTGCACCGACGGCGGGGCGCGGTCGGCCACCATCGCTTTTACGAACTGCCGGCGCTGCTGGGCGACGGTGATCTCCTGGTTTTGAACAACACCCGCGTGGTACCGGCGCGGCTTTTCGGCCGCAAGGCCACCGGGGGCAAGGTCGAAGTGTTGGTGCTGGATTATGCCGGCGGCCGGGCGAATCAGCCGACCGCGGGGCATTTTGTGAGTGCGTGTCTGCTCAAAGCCTCCAAACGCCCGCCGCCCGGCAGCCGCCTTTTTTTCGGTCGTGATCTCCAGGCCGAAGTCCTGGCCTCGCGGGAGGAGATTCACACGCTGCGGTTTTCCTTCCCGGGCGGCGATTTCAAAGACCGGCTCGAGCAAGCAGGGGAAATGCCGCTGCCGCCCTATATCCGGCGGCCGGGCAGGAAAGCAACCGCCGCCTCCGATCGGCAGCGCTACCAGACCGTTTATGCCAAACATGCGGGTGCGGTGGCCGCCCCGACCGCCGGGCTGCATTTCAGTGACGAGCTGTTGACGCGGCTTGGCGAGCGGGGCGTTCAAACGGTTGAACTCACCCTGCATGTCGGCTATGGCACGTTCCTGCCGGTACGGGTCGATGACATTCGGCAGCACCGCATGCACGCGGAGCACTTCGCCATCGCGCCGCCGGCCGCCGACCGGATCAACGCCCACCGCCGTCGGGGGGGGCGTATCATTGCGGTGGGTACCACCTGTGTGCGCGCGCTCGAATTCGCTGCCGACGCGGACGGCCGGCTAAGGTCCGGCAGCGGCCCGAACGATCTGTTCATCTATCCCGGACACCGGTTCCGGATGGTGGACGGGATGATCACCAATTTCCATCTGCCCCGCTCGACCCTGCTGATGCTCGTGGCGGCCTTTGCCGGACGGGAAAATATCCTGGCCGCCTACCGTGCGGCCGTCGACCGCCGTTATCGGTTCTTCAGTTACGGTGACGCCATGCTGATTCATTCCGGGCTGAACCGTCCCGGGGTGAAGGGAAGCGAAGCGCCATGCTGAAGTTTGAGGTCCAGGCCCGCGCGGGGGAATCCGCCGCCCGCTGCGGTCGGTTCCAGACCGCCCGCGGCGAGGTGCGCACGCCGGTGTTTATGCCGGTGGGAACGCTGGGCACGGTCAAGGCCCTGACGCCGGAAGAACTTCGGGACGCCGGTGCGCAGATCATTCTGGGCAACACCTACCATCTCCTCCTGCGTCCCGGCCTGGAAGTCATCCGGCATTTCCAGGGGCTGCACCGCTTCATGAACTGGCCGGGACCCATCCTGACCGACAGTGGCGGGTTTCAGGTCTTTTCCCTGGCCAAACTCCAGAAGATATCCGAGGAAGGCGCCGCCTTCCGCTCGCACATCGACGGCTCCCGGCACATGTTGTCGCCGGAAAAGGCCGTCGCGATCCAGATCGCACTCGATGCCGACATCATCATGCCGTTGGACCGGTGTATCGGCTATCCCGCGGAACGCGAGGCCGTATGCGCGGCCCTGGAGATGACCACGCGCTGGGCAAGACGCTGCCAGGCCGTCTGGCAGGAAGCGGCCCGCCCGCAGGCGGCGCTTTTCGGTATCGTCCAGGGCGGCATGTACGACGATCTGCGCCGACGTTCGGCTGAGGCGCTCGCCGCCCTCGATCTGCCGGGCTACGCCCTCGGGGGGCTGAGCGTGGGCGAACCGGCCGATATCATGCTGGCGGTGGCGGAGAAGGCCCTGCCCCTATTGCCCGCGGACCGGCCGCGCTACATCATGGGGGTGGGAACGCCCGAGAACCTGGTGGAACTCGTTTCCCGCGGGGCCGACATGTTCGACTGCGTGCTGCCGACCCGCAATGCCCGCAACGGGCAGCTGATCACCAGCCGGGGCACGCTCAACATCAGCAACGCGCGCTTCCGGACGGACGAGCGCCCGGCCGACCCCGCATGCGCCTGCTACACCTGCCGCCATTATTCGCGGGCCTACCTGCGTCATCTCTACATGGCCCGGGAGCTGCTGGCTTACCGCTTGAATTCCATCCACAATATCCATTACTATACCCATCTCATGGCCGATATGCGGCGGGCCATCCGGAAAGATGCCTTTGGGGCCTTCCGCCGACAGTTTTATGCCGGCCGCCAGGCGTCGGCCAATTGATACGGGCTTGGCCGCAGCGCACGAACGCCGTTGGGCGGCCTTTCATCCAAGGGGGAAGAATGGAAGCGAAAATCAAGGCGGTGTTAGAAAAGATCCGGCCGTCGCTTCAGGCCGACGGCGGTGATGTCGAGCTTGTGGCCGTCAACGCGGGGGTCGTTCAGGTTCGGCTCAAAGGGGCCTGCGCGGGCTGCCCCATGAGCCAGATGACACTCAAAAACGGGATCGAGAAATTGCTCAAGCGCGAGGTTCCGGGCGTTCTGGCGGTCGAAGGCGTCCCCTGATTTTCGGAAGACCAGCGTCGGGGGACGGATCGCGGGCGTGCATCTCATAAGCGAATAGAGCGGCCCCTGGCGGGGGCTTTCTGCTGCGTGTTGGACGTCCGTCCGGATGGTGACGCCAACAAACATCACAACCGAGGTATAAGCCATGACGATTGCCACCAAGATCGATACGATCCTGCAGCGTTCATCCTGGATTCGTAAAATGTTTGAAGAGGGCGCCCGCCTGAAGGCCGAGCACGGTCCGGGGCGCGTTTTCGATTTCAGCCTGGGCAACCCCAACATCACCGCCCCGGAATGCTTCGACAAGGCCCTGGCGGAAACCGCCTGCAGCTGCAGCGGGGAACACGGCTATATGCCCAACACGGGCTATCCCCACGTGCGCGCGTCGGTGGCCCAATACCTGACGGCCGAGCAGGGGGTTGCGGTGAGCCCGGACGAGGTCATCATGACCTGCGGGGCCTCGGGCGCGCTGAACGTGGCCCTCAAAACCCTGCTCGATCCCGGGGACGAGGTGCTCACGCCGGTGCCCTGCTTCGTGGAATACGGCTTTTACGCCGACAATCACGGCGGCGTGCTCCAAACCGCCCCGACCCATCCCGATTTCAGCCTCGACCTCGACGCCATGGCCGCCGCCATTACCCCCAGGACCAAGGTCGTGCTGATCAATTCGCCCAACAATCCCACCGGCCAGATTTACAGCCGGGAGAGTCTCATACGGCTCGGGGAACTGCTGGCGGCCAAGAGCGCCGATTACAAGCGCACGATCTATCTGATTTCCGATGAACCCTATCGCAAGATCGTGTTCGACGACCACACCGTGCCCAGCATTTTCGCCGTCTATGCCGACAGCATTCTGGCCACCTCCTACTCCAAGGACATCTCGATTCCGGGTGAACGCATCGGTTACGCCGCCCTGAATCCGGCGGCCAATTACCGCGAGGACGTGATGAACGGCATGGCGCTGGCCAACCGGATTTTAGGCTTTGTCAACGCGCCCGCGCTGATGCAGAAAATCGTGGCCTGCCTGCAGGGCACCAGCGTGGACATCGACCTCTACAAACGCAAGCGCGACCTGTTGTGCGAGGGCCTGACCGCGGCCGGGTACGATTTCGTGACCCCGCCGGGAACGTTTTATCTTTTTCCCCGCACCCCCATCCCCGACGACGTGGCCTTCGTCCAGGCCCTGCAGGAAGAGCTGATCCTGGTGGTGCCGGGAAGCGGCTTCAACGGCCCCGGCCATTTCCGGATCGCCTTCTGCGTGAATGACGAGACGATTGTCAACGCGCTGCCGGGTTTCGAGCGAGTGATGGCGCGTTTTCGCTAATGCCGGCCACGGTTTTTTGTTAGCAGAGGCCCTGTCGCCGGCTTTTGGCCCGGCATGCGGGTATGATTCCTGCAGCACTTCATCCGCAGTAGCGTCCGCGGTGACTCCGTCAGGGTCTCACGTGCCCGATCGTCTGCCGCGGCATGGACCGGAATCTGCTGGTGCGTCGGTGCTCGACGGGCCGTGTCCGGTGATCGCCGATCATGATTGGCCCCTGGATGGAGGATGCCCCCATGTATCTGCTCCGGCCTTTTCGTAATCTTCGCATCCGGTACAAATTGCTGGCCGGCTATACGCTGGTCTTCGTCCTCTGTCTGGCGCTGGGCAGCATGGTGGTCTACACGGTGGTGCGGCGCACGCTGGAGCAGAATATCGAAAGCGAACTCAAGAACACCACCACCACCATTCTCAACATGGTGCGCACCTCGGCGGACACGTCCATAAAAAATTATCTGCGGGCCCTGGCCGAGAAAAACCGCGAGATCGTGGACCACTTCCACCAGCAGGCGCAGGAGGGCACACTCACTTCGGAAGCCGCCCAGACGCTGGCCCGGGAAGTGCTGCTCAGCCAGACCATCGGCAAGACGGGTTATATCTACTGCCTCAACAGCGGCGGGTACATGGACGTGCACCCCAAAAAAGCACTGCTGGGTGAAGATCTATCCCGGCATGCCTTCATTCAGGAGCAGAAGCGCCGCAAGGAAGGCTATCTCGAATACGACTGGAAGAATCCCGGCGAAACCCGCAGCCGTCCCAAAGCCCTCTACATGACCTATTTCGAGCCCTGGGACTGGATCATCTCGGCCTCCTCCTACCGGGAAGAATTCCGCGAACTCGTCAACGTGGACGATTTCCGCGACAGCATTCTATCGCTGCAGTTCGGGAAGACCGGCTATTCCTATGTGATCGACGAGCAGGGCAACATGGTGCTGCACCCCCGGGTGAGCGGCAACTATCTCCATGCCCGCGACCGCGACGGCAACGCGTTCATTCGCGAAATCTGCGCCCGCCGCAGCGGCAAGATCACCTATTCCTGGACCAACCCCGGGGAAGACACCGCCCGCGACAAACTGGTGATCTTCAACCATATCCCCGAGTTTCGCTGGATCGTGGCCTCTTCAAGTTATTTGGACGAGTTCTACGAGCCGCTCAAGAACATGCGCACCCTGATCATCGCCTCGGTGGCCATTCTATTTATCCTGGTCGTGCCGCTGACCCTCTACATCAGCGCTTCCATCACCAGCCCGCTGCAGGAATTGATGCAGCATTTCTCCTCCGGTGCCGCCGGCGACTATCACGTGCGCATGGGGCGCGAGTCTAAGGACGAGATCGGGCTGCTGGCCCGCTATTTCAACCAGTTTATGGCGCGCCTCGAGGTCTACAGCGCCGATCTGAAGACCGAAATCCGCGAGCGCAAGAAAGCCGAAGAGGCCATCCGCAAGAGCGAAGCCAAGTATCGCGAGCTGGTGGAAAATGCCAACAGCATCATTCTAAGGCTCAACACCGAGGGCCGGATCACGTTCTTCAACGAGTTCGCCCAGACGTTTTTCGGCTTCCGGGAGGGCGACATCATCGGCCGGGGGGTCGTGGGCAGCATCATTCCGCCCGCCAGCCAGGCCGGTCAGGATTTATCGGCCGATGTGCAGCGCATTTTCCTGGACCCCGAGGCGGTGCCGCGATTTGAGAACGAAGCCATGCGGCAGGACGGCGAGCGGGTCCTGATTGCGTGGACCAACCGTGCCATCCGGGACAGCGCAGGGGCGCTAATCGGCTGCCTCTGGATCGGCAACGACGTTACGCAGACGCGTCAGGCGGAGCGAGAAATGTCCCGCATGCGGCTCTACTTCAAAAGCATGATCGACTCCATGCCGTCGGTGCTGGCCGGCGTCGACCGGGAAGGCCGGGTGAGCCAGTGGAACCGAGAGGCCGAAAAAGCCACGGGCATTCCCTTCGAGGGCGCCCACGGAAAAAATCTGGCGGATGTCTTCCCCCTGTTGCAGGGTCGCATGGACATGGTCAAGCAGGCCATCCGGAAGCAGGCCGTGCGGCAGGCCGAAAAGGTGGCCTGGCAGCAGGCCGATCAGCAGAAATACGCCGATATCATGATCTACCCGCTGGTTTCTGAAGATATTCAGGGCGCGGTCATCCGGGTGGACGACGTCACCGCCCGGGTGCGGATGGAAGACACCATGGTGCAGACGGAAAAAATGCTGTCGGTGGGCGGGCTGGCCGCCGGCATGGCCCATGAGATCAACAATCCGCTGAGCGGCATGCTGCAGAGCGCCCAGAACATTCTGCGACGGGTCGATCCGGATCTGCCCCGCAACCGTGAGGTGGCCGCCGAATGCGGGACGGACCTGCAGCTTATCGGCTGCTATCTGGAAAAACGCGGCATCACCCGATTTATCGAGGGCATCCGTCTTTCGGGCGAAAGGGCGTCGACCACGGTGGCGGACATGCTCAATTTCAGCCGGCGCAGTGATTCGCGCATCGTCCCCACCCGCATGGACGAACTGCTCGAAAAAACGGTGGCCCTGGCCGCCCACGACTACGACTTGCGCAAGAAGTACGACTTTCGTCAGATTCAGATTCGGCGCGACTTCGAGGAGGACCTGCCGGAGGTGGCCTGCATGCCCACTGAAATCGAGCAGGTTCTTCTCAACCTGCTGCGCAATGCCTCCCAGGCCTTTCGAGCGGCCGAAGAATTGCCTACCGCCCCGCAGATTGTCCTGCGCCTGCGGCGCGACGGCCGCTTCGTGCGGATCGAGGTGGAGGACAACGGGCCGGGTATGGATGAGGAGACCCGCAAACGCGTTTTTGAACCCTTTTTTACCACCAAGGCGGTGGGGGTCGGAACCGGCCTGGGTCTATCGGTATCCTATTTTATCGTCACCAGTCACCACGGCGGCACCATGAGCGTGGAAACGGGGCCGGGCCGGGGCGCACGTTTCATTTTACACCTGCCCATTGAGGACATGCCCTTGAATGCGGCCAGCGCCTGAATTGGCGCCGCGGCAGATGCTGCTAAAAAAGCGACTTGCCCTCGATCGCGTGAAGCGAAACCCGCGGTCTGAAGGCTCGTCGTTTAGGAAAGCGAAATGCGCAAAACCCGAATTCCCATGCCGTCTTCGGCCCACAAGCCGCTCAAGATCCTGGCCATCGACGATGAGCCGGTGGTGCGCGACAGCATTGCCGCCTATCTGGAGGACAGCGGCTTCGAAGTTCTTCAGGCCGGCGACGGTCAGGAGGGGCTGCAGAAGTTGCGGGAGGCGGCGCCCGAGCTGATTCTGCTGGACCTGCGCATGCCCGAGATGGACGGCCTCGAATTTCTGGAGATCATGAAACAGGAGGCCCCTGATACCCCGGTGATCGTGGTTTCCGGCACCGGTGTGCTTCAGGATGCCATCGAGGCCCTGCGCGCCGGGGCCCACGACTTCGTCACCAAACCCATCCTGGACATGGCCGTGCTCGAGCATGCTGTCAAGGGCGCGCTGGAGCGGGCGCGGTTGCGGAGCGAGAACCTGCGCTACCGGGAGCATCTGGAAGCGGAGATCGCCCAGCGCACCAGTGATCTGGTGGCGCGCACGCGTGCCCTGGAAGTATCCAATCGGAACCTGCAGCGTGAAATCGAGCAGCGCGAGAAGGCCGAGGCCAGTCTGCGCAGCCAGGAGCAGAAATTCCGCGAACTCGCCGATCTGCTGCCGCAGACGGTCTTCGAAACCGACGCCCGGGGGGCCTTCACGTTTATGAACCGCTACGCCCGTGAGATGTTTGCGGTGGGACGCGAAGACAATCCGGCCGCACTCCAAGTGGGCGATATCCTGGCGCCGGAAGCCCAGGCCGGCGCCATGGAAGGGATTGACCAGGCCATGACCGGCGATGGCCCGGTGGAGTTTGAAACCCTGGTGCGCAGAGCCGACCAGACCTGTTTTCCGGCCATGGTGTACGCCAGCCCGATTACCCGCGGCGGATCAGCGGTTGGTCTGCGCGGGCTGCTCTTCGATCTTACGGCGATTCGTAAAGCCGAAGAAGCCTTGCGGGAGAGCGAGGCCCATCTGCGCAAGGAAAATCTGCTGCTGCGCCATTCCATGAAGGATGCCGGCCGTTTCGGCCGCCTGATCGGGCGCAGTCCGGCCATGCTTGAGGTGTACGAGGTCATCCTCAAAGCCGCCGATTCCAGCGCCAACGTGATCATCTACGGGGAATCCGGCACCGGCAAGGAACTCGTGGCGCAAACCATCCACGAGTTGAGCGACCGGCGCGACCATCGGTTCGTGCCCGTGAACTGCGGCGCCATTCCCGACAACCTGCTCGAAAGCGAGTTCTTCGGATATAAAAAAGGGGCCTTCACAGGCGCCGTTAAGGACAAGCCCGGTCTGCTGGCGGAGGCCGAGGGCGGTACCCTGTTCCTGGATGAGATCGGAGAAATCGGCCCTGGTCTGCAGGTCAAGCTGCTGCGGGCCATCGAAGGCGGGGGGTACACGCCGATTGGCAGCAGCGAGGTCGTGATTCCCAATATCCGCATCGTGGCGGCCACCAACCGCCGACTCCAAGAGGAGGTGCGCAAAGGCCATCTGCGCGAAGATTTTTATTACCGTATCCATATCATTCCCATTCAACTGCCCCCCCTGAGGGAGCGCCGCGAGGATATCGGGATGTTGATCCAGCATTTTCTCGAAACCTTCAGCGAGGGCGGGGCGGTCCCGGTGATGCCCGATCATGTGATGCGCAGCCTGCGCAACCGCGACTGGCCCGGCAATATCCGCGAACTCCAGAATGCGGTGCACCGATTCCTGACCCTCAACGCCTACGAGCCCGAGGAGCAGCCGACGGTCGCACCGGCGAGCGCCTCACCCGAACCGGATTATAAAGCGCCCGCCCCGCCTGCGGATACCGCTCTGGCCGATGTCCTGGCGCATTACGAGCGTGAGCATCTGCTGCGCGTGCTCAATGCCAATCATTGGCATCGTTCCCGGGCGGCCCATATTCTCGGCATCGATCGCCGCACCCT
>CAYMAR010000007.1:31550-33119 GCA_964388465.1 uncultured Desulfobacteraceae bacterium | reverse complement strand
CTCTTGCCAATTCCCAGAATTTCGGCCGCGCGCGCCTGAACGTTGTCGCTCATCTGCATGGCCCGCGTGATCATGCGCTGCTCTACCCAGGCCAACGTGTCATATAGCTTGGCATCCGCTGGGATGCCGTCCAGATGAAGGGTATTGCTGACCTGGTCCCTAAATTCGCGGGGCAGATCATTGACGGTGATGGTCGCCCCCGGGCACATGACCATTGCACGCTCGATGATGTTTTCAAGCTCGCGTACATTGCCCGGCCAGTTGTAGTTCAGAAACAAGCGGTCGACTTCGGCGTCCAGCCCGGTGATCGGCTGTCCGGCTTTGCGCTCGGAAGCATACTTCTCGATAAAATGCGCGCTTAACAGGTGGATGTCCTCGGGCCGCTGCCGCAGCGGCGGCATCTTGATCCTTACGACATTGAGCCGGTAATACAGGTCCTCGCGGAAACGGCCGTTTTCGATTTCGTCCTTGAGGCTGCGGTTGGTGGCGGCGATGACACGGATGTCGACCGGGATGGGCTCGATGCCACCGACCCGCTCGATCACCTTTTCCTGAAGGACCCGCAGCAGCTTGACCTGCAGGTTGGGGGAAAGCTCGCCAATCTCATCCAGGAAAATGGTGCCGCCGTGGGCGATCTCAAAGCGCCCCTTTTTGCGCGCGACCGCACCGGTGAAGGATCCCTTTTCGTGCCCGAACAGTTCGCTTTCGAGCAGGTGCTCGGACAGGGCAGCACAGTTCACGGGTACGATGGCCCGCGCCTTGCGCGTGCTGTTGAAGTGGATCGACTTGGCCACCAGCTCTTTGCCGGTTCCGCTTTCGCCCTCGATCAGCGTGGTCGCCGAGGAAGGCCCGACGCGCTGAATGGTTTTGAAGACGTCCAGCATGGACGCACTTTTGCCAATGATGTTGTCAAAACGGTAGCGGGAGGCCACTTCGGTTTGAAGCCGGCGGTTTTCCTTGACGACCCGATGAAGTTCGATCGCTTTCTGGGAATAGAGCACCAAACGCTCATTGTCGAAGGGCTTGAGAATGAAGGTGTAGGCCCCCTGTTGCATCGCCTCGACCGCCTTGTCCACCGTGCCGTGGGCGGTCATCATGATGACCGGGATATCGGGCCACGTCTGCTTGATGCGGCCCAGCAGCTCGAGGCCGTCCATGCCCGGCATTTTCATGTCCGTGACAACCAGGTCGACATCCTCGACCTTGAGAATGTCGAGAGCGCCGTCCGCACTGTTGGCCGTGTAAGTCTCGTAGCCCTCTTCCTCGAGCACCACGCTCAGCACGGCGGTATAGTTCTTTTCGTCGTCGACGATGAGGATCGATTCCATTAACTCGGCCCCTGCTGCAGCGGCAGCGTGATTTGAACCCTGGCGCCGCCAGAAACGGCATTTTCGAGGTGGATCGTGCCGTTGTGTGCTTCGATGATATTTTGAACGATTCCCAATCCTAGCCCCGTGCCTTTTTCCTTATTGGTGAAAAAGGGATCCCAGATTTTATCGATGATCGCCGGATCAATGCCCGGACCCGAATCCACGATCTCGATTTGCACATGCTGATCGAACCCCTTGA
>CAYMAR010000007.1:27934-31450 GCA_964388465.1 uncultured Desulfobacteraceae bacterium | reverse complement strand
GGACGGGCGTAATTGAGGAAATCGGTGATGATGTCATTCAGCCGCGCGGACTCCTCGACGATGATTTCCGGCAGGGCGTTGCTCGTTTCCATTTTGTCCATCTTTTTTTTCAACAATTCGGCCGAACTTTTGATGATACCGAGTGGGTTGCGGATTTCATGTGAAATCGTGGCCGTCATTTCCCCCAGAGCTGAAAGGTGCTTGGCGCGCGCCAGTTGCTCCTCGAGCCGAATGCGCTCGCGGGCGCGGTGCTCCATGATGGCTTCACCTTTGCGCACCACCAGCAGAAGGAACAGAAACAGTACCAGCATGACGGCGGAACTGGTCAGGATGACCCGTATTTGGGTGCGAAAGATGGCTTTGTATTCCAATGACATGTCCTGAATGATCTCCACCACGCCGAGCACCGGACCAGGAATCCGGGAAAGCGGCTTTTCGGCCCGCAGGGGGGCAAAGGTGACAATTCGACTCTCTTCAGGAACACCGATAAGCAGTTGCAGGAAGCCGCCGCGCTGCTCCAGCTGGGTGCTGCGTTCGCCGTTGAGCGCGGTCTGGTAATGTGCGCCGCCGGCATTGGGACGGCCGATGATCGCCTTGTCAAAACTGTAAGAAATGGTGTTGCTTAGATCGTATATGTTGACCATATCAACATTGAAACCATGCAGCGTGCTGCGCACCACCTTATCCATAAGCTCGAATTGCGACCGCTCCCGCAACTGAATCCGGTTCTTTTTCAAAATGGTCGGGATAACAAACTGCAGGAAGATCTGGTGGTTGAGGTTTTCGATCAGCAGCAGGGCATAGTCCTTGTTTTTTTCAAGCTGCAGACGACGGGCCCAGTGGATATTCAAAACCGAGAGGATGATGGTACCCACAAAGATAATGACCAGGCTGGTAATGGAAAAATACTTGACCAGCCGGAAAGGTTTAACCGGTTCACTTTTAGCGGTTGATCGGAAATTCATCCACGGTTTTTCGACTCCGGAAGTTGCATTGGCCGGCATTCGGTCGACAGCCCTCTCTGTTATCTGCGAAAATAAGAAACGGCGCGCGTCAAGTTTGTTTCTATCGTTGATTCAAGCCTTTGTCCATACTAAGGCCGCTCCTGGAGACCTTTTGACCACCCGTCCACCTTTCCCGCCGCTGATTTTCTGGGACTACCGATTAAACTTACCGTTGGTTTCGACCGATAAATGAACCGTCGGCCGTTGAATGGCACTGCGGGGTGCGAAACTTCCGATGGGGCGCAATCCTGCAAGGCCCCACACACTCGAATCCCGAGTCTACGTTCAGGCAGCGACGAAACCCGAGACAATCGGATGTCCAATGCAATTGAATCGACCCGTCATGCGCTTGACAGGGCCACCCGTCTTGGACCCGGTTCAAACGAGGCGCCATAAGCTCCCCGGAGGCAAGGGCGAAGTTCCAGAAGATCGCCAGGCGCCGGACCGGCGGCGGTAGTGCCCAATGAGCGGTGGAAGCGGGAAAAGACACTACATATAGTGAATTTTAGAGCATTAATGCACAACATAATGTAACTACGTATAATTATGCATAATTCTCCTACAATTCGCTTGACTTCACAGGGATACGGTGTAAACCAAATGAAAGAGACAGGAGAAGTCGGTCAGAAAGAAAAATCCAATGGTGCATGAAAACATATGGGCGGCAAAAACTCACTCAAAAAAATGCGCGAGTCGCTTCTAATGAGCAAGGCGGAATTGGCCCGTGAAGCGAATGTTTCACCGATTACGATCTCGCGAATTGAAAAAGGCCTCCCCTGCCGAGTGGAAACGAAGCGAAAGATCTTGCTGGCTTTGGGAATGGATCTTTCTGAGAAAAACAAAATCTTCCGGGAATGATAAACGCATATGCTGTTTGGAAAGAAAAACCATCTGGTCGGTCTTGACATTGGGTCGCGGTCCATTAAAGCGGGGGAAATCGTTGAAGGCAAACGAGGCCTGACCCTTAAAAAGTTTGGCATGATTGACATCCCGCCGGGCACCATTGAAGATGGGGTCATCAATGACCCCGAATCCGTCTCGGATGCCATTCGCCAGCTTTTCAAAACTTACAACATCAAAGAGCAAAACGTTGCGGTTTCGATCGGCGGCTATTCCGTTATTGTCAAAAAGATAAATGTGCAGAACATGCCTGAAGAACAGTTACAGGAAACCATCCAATTTGAGGCGGAGCAGTACATTCCATTCGATATCAGCGATGTCAATCTCGATTTCCAAATACTTGGGGAGAGTGAACACAATCCCAATCAAATGTCACTCTTTCTGGTCGCTGCTAAAAAAGAAATGGTGAACGACTATATCAACCTTGTCAATCTGGCCGGCCTGAACCCCTGCATTATCGACGTCGAGGCCTTTGCGCTGCAGAATATATTTGAACTCAATTATGATGCCCAGGAAGAGAACATCGCCCTCATCGACATCGGCGCAAGCAAAACATCACTGAACATCCTGCGGGGGATGACATCCGTCTTCATGCGTGACGTGGCCTTGGGTTGCCTGCAAATCAACCAGAAGATCGTATCGCTGGTCGGCTGCTCCCTGGAGGAGGCGGAGCAGCTGAAACAAGGCGAGCAGCAGGATAAAATTTCGGCCGAAGATTTAAAGAACATAATATCCACCGTCGTTTCGGATTGGTGCACCGAAATTCGGCGTGCCCTGGATTTCTTTTATTCCACTTACCCTGAAGACCAAATTACGCGCATCGTCTTGAGCGGCGGCGGCGCCAACATCGGCGAATTCCGCCAGCTGCTTGGTGCGGAAACTTCCGCCCACGTAGAGATTATCAATCCTTTTCAAACCCTGGCCATCGACGACGACGCTTTCGACGCGGCCTACATTCAACAAATCGCCCCTCAGGCCACAATCAGTATGGGGCTTGCCATGAGAAAAGTCGACGATAAATGATACGCATAAATTTACTCCCGTTTCGGGCTGCAAGAAAAAAAGAAAACATTCGACGGCAGGTTTCGGTTTTTCTGCTTTCCTTGGTTTTTGTTATAATAGTCCTGGGCTGGATTCATTTCTACCTCCAATCCAAACAGGAAAAACTGTCCACGAGTGTCGCCGAGGTCAAACAGGAACTCGAGCTTTACAAAAAGAAGGATCGCGAGATCAAAACCCTGCGGCAGAAGCTCAAAACCCTCGAGCAGCGCAAAAACGTCATTGAAGGGTTGGAGGCCAAGCGATTCAAACCCGTTCATATACTCGACAATCTAACGCAGAAGGTCGTTCCCGGTCGAATGTGGCTGACCCGAATGGTCCTTAAAAACAACCGTATGGACCTGGCCGGAATTGCGGTTGACAACAACACGGTGGCCAACTTCATGGATAACCTGGAAACGATCCTCAAGATGCAGGAGGCCAACAAACCACCGGCGCCGCTGTATCCCCGCATCCGTCTGACAAGTGTACAAAGCCAGACCGTGCGCAAAGTCGGTATGAAAAAATTCCAGATGATAGCCCTTGAAAAACAACCGCCGGCGCCAAAGCCAAA
>CAYMAR010000007.1:25282-27834 GCA_964388465.1 uncultured Desulfobacteraceae bacterium | reverse complement strand
AAGCGGCGTGATTTCAATTTGGTGATGAAATCCCTTCCCGAATCAGAAGAAATTTCTTCGCTCCTCACCGGCATTTCGGAGTCCGGACAGGAATCGGGCCTGGAATTTCTGCTTTTTCGCCCCGGCAAGGAAGTGAATAAAAATTTCTACGCGGAAATTCCTGTATCCATCCGAGTGGCCGGTGGATATCATAACTTCGTTCAATTCGCCGACCGGGTTGCGCGGCTGTCGCGTGTTGTGAACATCCGCGACATAAATATGTCGCGCAACAAATCAGGCCAGCTGACGACAAGCTGCCAGGCGGTCACTTATAAATTTATAGAAGCCGCTCCACCAAAGGCGAAAAAGAAAAAATAGGAATCCGGTGAAACCATCTGTCTTCCGACTTTGAAATGAGTGGTGCGCCAAACGATGAAAATACACAATAATAAAATGGGGGTGGGCTTCATAGCCCTGCTGGGTTTCGGCCTGATGCTGTTTCTCCTGGGCTGCGAGGCGGAAAGTAAAGGCAAGAATGAGCCTGTCGTTACCAAGCGAATCACGACCACGACCAAGACCGGAAAACCGCCTGCCAGACAGGGCGCGAAGAAAGCCGCGGACCCTGCCGGTCCGTCCAGGGCGGCCGCCCCCGCCGTGGAGACGGCCCGGTTACCCTACGACCCGATAGGTAAAGTCGATCCGTTTCAGCCCCTGTTTAAAGAAGAACCCAAACCCAAGGTCGACAAGAAAATTCAACCCCAAAAACCGCAGCGGCCGCGGACCCCCCTCGAGCGGCTTGATCTCGGCCAACTGCAACTGACCGCTGTCATTTTTTCAGAAACCAAACCGCGGGCCATGGTTGAAGAAGCCAGCGGCAAAGGCTACGTCATCCAAATTGGCACCTACATTGGACTTGAACGCGGACAAGTTACAGATATCCAGAGAGACCGGATCGTCATCGAACATTCGAAAACTGACGATTTCGGCAATACCGCCCTTCGCCAACGTGAATTAAAACTTCAGAAACCGCCTGGAGACTGATCGATATGCGTTCCTCAGCAGCTTTTAACAACCGATTCAAGTTTTCTGTGATTTTCTCGCTAATTGTCGCACTGGCTCTGTTCTTCTCCGGCTGCGCCGCTCACAATACCGGGAATCCAGATACGAGTGACGAGCCGACAGCGGCGGAGCTCAAACAGATTCGTACGGTGGCGGTATCTGAGGACGGCGGACAAACCATCTTGCGTATCGCCGGGAGCCCCGACTTGCTTTTTTCGGATATCCGCAAATCATCTCCGCCGACCGTCAGTTTCTACTTCCCCGGAACAAAGCTTGTCGCTTTAGAGGACGTCTATGCGGTCAACACCCACCCAATTCAAGACATCCGCACGGCGGAGGTCGTCGCCGACGGCCACACGGCTAAAATCACTGTCAATCTTTCGCAAGACGCGGCCTACAGCGTAGACCAGACCGCCGAGGGCATTGTCGTTGCGTTTTCACGCGACGTCGTCATTGAAGACGAGAATCTCGACCTCGAACCGCCGGTTGAAACCGTCGATCCAACGCCGGCGACGACGGAAGCCATTGACCCGGCCGTGCTCGAGGCGGCCGCTAAAGGCACATGCATCGAAATGGTCGATTTCAAGGAACAATCGGATGGCATCGAGATCGTCATTCTGGCCGACGGTACCATTACCGATTATTCCGCCTTTACCGTGGACAACCCCCCGCGTATCGTTTTCGATATCTATGACATCAACAGCCCATACAAAGGCCTTCAGAAAGTCAATGTCGAATCCAAGTGGGTCAAGGGCGTTCGCCACTTCTGTTATCCCGATAAGCTTCGCGTGGTTTTGGATACGGATCGCAGCTACCTGACGACATTTACCTCCAAACCGGTCAAAAACGGGCTCCTGATCAGTGTGGCTGAATCCAAACCGATCCATGACGACGACCTCGTCCAGATGGTTGCGACCGATGAGCAGGCTACGGCAGAGCCCATCGCGGCGCCCGCGGAAAGCGTGGTGATCGACACGCAAGATTCTCCGCGGATGGAGGATGCGGAAACCATCGAGGTGGCCGCGGCGGCGCAAACCGAACAGCCGCGTCCCGAAGACGATGCCAGCGATGTCACCGAGACGGCCGTGGCGCCCGATACCGATACCACGACGGCCTGGCTCAACAAGGTCGAGTTCACGAGCGTCGATAAGGGCGCTTCGCTGGTCAGCATCGGTACGACCGCTCCGGTCCGCTACGACATGAAACGTTTGGGCGAGCGGAAACTGCAGCTCAAACTTTTCAACACCCGGATTCCCGAATACCGCAAACGCCCTTTGATCACGACCCGATTCAAGAGTGCGGTCGATCGGATCACACCCCTTGAAGCCGATCAGGCCGCGGACCACGCCCTGGTGGTCTTCGATCTGCGCGAAGGCGTTCCCTTCGAGATTGCCCAGGTGAATAATTTTATCAATATCCGGTTCGCCGCCTCGACCATTCCACCCAAACCCCTTGAGGATACGGCTTCACCGGAATGGAAGAAAGCTCTCGAGGGCCTCGCCAAAGAAGAGGCC
>CAYMAR010000007.1:9392-25182 GCA_964388465.1 uncultured Desulfobacteraceae bacterium | reverse complement strand
AGGCCGGTAGCGGCGACATGACGGCACCCACCGCGGCCCAGCCGGCATCCGATGCGACCAGCCCCACGGATGCCCTGGCCGCCCAAGACGGGCGTGTGGAAAGCAGCGAATTGCGGCCGCCCAAAAAGTATACCGGTGAAAAAATTGCCCTGAACTTTTTTGATACCGACATCCGCAATGTTTTCCGGATTATCGGGGAAATCTCGGGTGAGAATTTCGCCATCGACAAAAATGTCCGCGGCAAGGTGACGCTTCAGTTTGACAAGCCCGTGCCCTGGGATCAGGTCCTCGATCTGGTGCTCCGCATGAATCAACTCGGGCTCAAAAAGGAAAACGGCATCTTTCGGATCGCCACCCAGGCGACCCTGGCGCGGGAGGAACAACTCGAACAGCAAAAACTCGAAAGCCGGCGTTCGGCCGAGGAACAGCAGGAACTCGTGACCGAGTTCTTCCTGTTGAGCTACATCAATGCCCAGGAAACCGCCTGTGCGCACCTGGCGGCCGGCTGTTCGTCAGGCTCGAGTGACACCAGCTTCCCGAGCAAGTTCAGCCCCCGGGGGACCATTTCGGTCGACACGACCAAAAACATGATCATCGTCAACGAGATCCCGAGTGCCATCGAAAGGGCCCGAACAATTATTCAGATCCTCGACCAGGTGACACCCCAGGTTCTGATCGAAGCACGCATTGTCGAGGCCAGCAGCGACTTCCGGCGCGATGTCGGCTTTGACTGGGGGACCATCTCCATTGGCGAATTTGATCTGGGAGATGCCTTCACGGTGACCGGCATTGACATGGAAGCCGACAACATACCGGCCGATGCGCTGGACAACGGGGCCATCGAATGGGGGCTCAGCAAGATTTCCGGCACCTCTTTCGACATTATCGACGCCCGTATCCAGGTCGGTGAAACCGAGGGGAAAACCCGCACCATTTCCGCACCCAAGATCCTGACCCTCGACGGGCGGACGGCCCGCATCCAGCAAGGCTTCCAGATTCCCTATCTGGAGCGCGATTCCGCCGGTGGCTCCTCCGTCGAATTTCAGGACGTTGACCTCGAACTATCGGTGACGCCCAATGTCACCCCCGATGAGCGCGTTCTGCTTGTGGTCGATATCAAAAAGGACGATGTTCTCGACGTGACCGCCACGCAGCCGCCCTTGAGCACCAACAGCGCGCATACGGAGCTGCTGATGGAAAACGGTGAAACCGTTGTCATCGGCGGTGTGATGAAAGCCAATACTTCTGAGGCCGGTGAAGGGATTCCCGGGCTGCGCAAAATACCAGCGTTGGGCTTCTTCTTCGGGTTCAACAATAAGAACGACAACCAAACCGAGTTGCTGATTTTCCTGACGCCCGAAATCGTCCAGCTGGCCCAGCGCGAAGTTCGAGCCGCCGGCCTGGCCCAGAACCAACCGTAACGAATTGGTCAACCGGGTGCTTCGCTGCACCCGGCGCCACTATCGCCCCCGCCACCCCGCGGGGGCTTTTTTGTCACCGCTCGCCGCCGTTCAATCGCCGGCCCCCTGTCACGCGGCCATCATCGGGAAACAATCGGCCACACCTTGGGCACGAGGCCGACCGTCTATTATGGCCTCACCCTTCAATTCACACCCTCAAGCCGACGTGCTATTCCCCTGAACCCTGATGCGTCATGCGCATCGCCGGTGAAACACCGCGGGCGCTGGGCTATTCGGGCGAGAGGCAGACGATTGGCCTCACACGCCCAAAGCGCGGTCGTTTTTCCGTGCAGGCTTTCAAGAAGATGCGGCCCCGTCCCTCGCCGAGCGAAGCGAAGACGTTGGGTTGCCGCCGCGGAGCGCATTTGCATGAGGGGACGGATCTGGCGGGTGGGCACCGACACGTCGCCCGGGGGAGGTCTCCACCGGGTCAACCCCCGCCAGAGCACATGGATCCGAGGTGGAGCGATGAACGCGACCCAGGTGAGAGGCACCCACCGTCTTTGATCGAAGGGCTTCGACGGGCGTTTGTCAGGGAGAAACTAACGCCATTTCCTCGGCAGCGGTTGCAGCGATCGGCGAATCCGGGGCCAGTTCCAGCACCTTGCGATAATTGGCCCGCGCCATCTCCCTGAAACCCGCCATGCGGTGCGCCCGTGCGAGATCCAGGTAGATATCCGGCCATCGGGGGGCCACCGCCGCAACCTTGTCAAAATACTTCAGGGCCTCAACGGGATCACCCGTGTCAAGGTAGGTCAAACCGTAGGCCCTCAAATTTAAAATGTAAATCCGATCTTTGGGAATACCGGAGGCAAAGTATTCGGAAACTTGCCGGAAATAACCCCGCGCCGTTTCGTATTGCCCCTTGTGATAATAGGCCAGGCCCAGGTTATATTTGGGATAATGGGGTGTGAGGTAAATATCGAATCCCTGGTCTTCGATCAGCTTCTGCAGCACCTCGATGGCACGATCGTAGTCCTCGATTTTGATGTAAATAACCCCCAGGCTGTTCTTGGCCGGCCCCATATCGGGCTTCAATTCGATCGCACGGTTGAAATGCTGTATCGCTTTGGGATAGTTTTCTTTCTGCTGATACGCCAGCCCCAGACTGTAATGGGTCTCCGGATCCGGTTCATAGATCGCCAGCGCGTCCAGGTAAGCCCGCAACGCCCGCGTTATGTTTCCCTGGCGGCTGTAGGCGTCACCCAATCGCCGATGCGCCTCGGCGTCTTTGCGGGCCTTTTCGTTTTTAAACTTGGTCGCCGCACATCCGGAAAAAATGAGCAGAACCGAAACCAAAACCAGGACCGTTGCGCTGACGTGTGTTTTCATCGGGGCTTTCCTTGCCTCTGGTGTCCTTTGTCCGTTTGGCCTGTCGGTACCCATTTAGCGGCAGCCATGCTTTCGAAACCAATCACTCGATCCGCCCCCAACCCTCAACGCTTGACCAGTCCCAACTGATTGGCGATTTCCCGAGACACCTGCTCGACGAATTCCTGGAACGCCTCTCCGTCCAGCGGCTTTCCCGGTTGGGGGAATTGAGCCAGCCCCTCGGGTCGCACCAGAACCGGCGCGTTGATCAACTCCGGGCGGGGTTGAACCTGGTATTCTTCCGGAAAGCGGTTCGCGAAATACATCTCCTGAAACCCGCTGAATTTCAACGCGTGGGCCGTGGAGTCCACAATTGCGGTTTCATCCGAACGGACGCGTCCCTTTTGCCGGGCCCGGGCCAACCCGGCCAGGCACTCGCCGCCGTGCGTGCAGGCGATATGGCCGTTTCGATTGGCTTGCAGCTCCCAGTCCATGATCTCCTGTTCAGAAACCTCGACAAAGCAGGTGCGCTGGCCGTCGGCCCGCCGATGATATTGCTCGACGAGTTGAATGACGCGCGGCATGGAAACCGGGTTGCCGATCATGGCGGCCTGGGCCGTGCTGGCTTTGACCGTAACCGGCTGAAAGCGTCGCTTGGTTGGCTCGGGCTCGCGGTAGTAGCGGCAAACCGGATTGGCATGCAACGATTGAACGCCCACGATTTTGGGCAGGGTGTCGATGATGCCCGCATCGAAAAATTTGATGAACCCGCGCATGACCGCCGTTATATTGCCGGCATTGCCGATGGGGACCACGACGACCAGGTTCTGGAGATCATACTCCAAGTCCTGAGCGATTTCGTAGGCGTAGGATTCCTGTCCCAGAATGCGCCAGGCGTTTTTGGAATTCAGCAGGGCGACACGGTAGGTATCCGAGAGTTTTTCAACCACCTTCATACAATCGTCAAAAACGCCGGGAATCTCAAAAACGCGTGCCCCGCTTCCCAGCGGTTGGGAGAGTTGCTGCGGCGTCACCTTTTTATGCGGCAGCAAAACCGCCGACTTGATCTTGCCCTGGAGATAGGCGGCATATAGAGCCGCCGCGGCGGAGGTGTCGCCCGTAGACGCGCAAACCGCCAGGACATCCGATATTTTCCCCGTGTCGAGCATAAACTTTAGATAGCTGAAGGCACTGGCCATACCCCGGTCCTTAAAGGAGGCACTGGGATTCTGGCCGTCGTTTTTGAAAAAGAAACGCAAACCCACGGCTTCTTGAAGCCTCGAATTGCCCTCAACGATAGGGGTGTGACCTTCCCCCAGGTAGACGATACTATCCAGCGGAATGACCGGTCCGATGAACTCATGGTAGCGATAAATGCCTTTAATCGCCGGCAGGCTGAGCATTTTGCGATAATCAAAAATCTGTTGCCAGGTCTCGGCCGAACGGCCGGCGTGACGTGCAAAACCGAGGTCTTCGATCAATAGGACGGACTGGCAGCGGGGGCACACGTAATGCAAGGCATCGATGCCATACGCATCGCCGCACCCCAGGCAGCGATAGACCAATTCGCCTCCGGGCGCGGGGATGAGATCGGGCTGGATGAAGGCTGGGAATTTATCGTGTTTCATGGTGTCAGCACTTCGATGCCGTCCATGTAGGGTTTTAGGGCCTCGGGGATAACCACCGATCCGTCCTCTTGCTGGTAGTTTTCCAATAGCGCCGCCAGCGTACGCCCCACGGCCAGCCCGGATCCGTTCAGGGTATGAACGAACTGGGTGCCTTTCTGGCCTTGGCGGCGAAAGCGGATGTTACCGCGCCGGGCTTGAAAGTCTTCAAAATTGCTGCACGAAGATATTTCACGATACACGCCCTGGGATGGCATCCAGACTTCGATATCATAGGTCTTGGCACTCGAAAAACCGAGATCGCCCGTGCACAAGTTGACGACACGGTAAGGTAGTTCAAGCACCGCCAAAATGGATTCGGCATCCTCTAAAAGGGATTCGAGCTCTTCGTAGGACGTCTCCGGCCGAACGAATTTTACCAATTCAACTTTGTTGAACTGATGCTGTCGAATCAGCCCCCGCGTATCTTTACCGTGGGAGCCAGCCTCGGAGCGGAAACAGGGCGTATACGCCGTATAGTAGAGTGGCAGCACGTCTTCCGACAAGATTTCGCCGTGATGCATGTTGGTGACCGGGACTTCCGCTGTAGGTATCAGGAAATAATCCCAGCCCTCCAGCTTGAAAAGATCCTCCTCGAATTTGGGCAGTTGCCCGGTATGCGTCATGCTCTTGCGGTTCACGATGAAGGGCGGCAGAATTTCGGTGTAACCGTGAAACTTCGTGTGCCGATCCAGCATCAAACTGATGAGGGCCCTCTCGAGGCGTGCACCGGCACCGATGTACAACGGAAACCGTGCCCCGGTTATGCGGGCCGCCCGTTTAAAGTCGAGAAGACCCAAATTTTCCCCGAGATCCCAATGCGCGGCGGGCGCAAAGTCAAAAGCCGGGGGCGTTCCCACCGTTTTGATTTCAACATTGCCCTGTTCGTCCACCCCCACCGGCACGCTGGCGTGGGGGGGGTTGGGAATCCGCATCAGGATGGTTTGAATCATACCGGCCGTCTCGGCCAGACGCATATCAAGCGCTTTAATTTGGTTCGCCACCGCGCGCATTTCGGCCACCGGCGTATCCGCCGGGTGACCGGCTTTCTTCATGGCCGCGATTTCTTCGGAAACGACATTGCGTTGGTGCCGAAGATTTTCGATTTCCAGCAAATCATTTTTTCGGCGGTCATCGAGAGTGATGAGTTCATCCCAATCAACAACATCTCCGCGGTTGGCAACCGCCGTTTGGATCCGGATCAAATCCTTGCGGATGCTCTTGATATCAAGCATACATATGCCTATAATAAAGGGTTATTTTAAATTTGTTTTATAACAGCCCGGGTAAGCAAGTCCGAAAGGCTAACACCTGCGGTTATTTTAGTCAATTATTATTGCGGGTTGAGACGGTTCAACCCTGGATGCGGCGGGGGATACAATATGGAGGAAATTCGGGAAGCCAAACAAGAATTGCGGGCCAACGTCGAGAAAGCCATCCAGGCGCTAGATACCGAGGCACGACAGCAGAGGCTTGCAACCATCCAAGAGCGCCTGTTTGACTTCGCCAATTTTCTGGAAGCCCGAATCGTGCTACTGTATGTCAACGCCCCGAATGAAATACCATCCGCAGCAATCATTCATAAAACCCTCGAAATCGGCAAAATCGTGGTCCTTCCCGCGTTTGACATCCAGAAAAGCGGGATGGCCCTGATGAAAATCGACAACCCCAAGCTCGATCTGACGATGGGGCCGCGCCAAATCCTCGAACCCGATCCGCGGCGCTGCCGCAAGGTCCCCCTGGAATGTATCGACATCGCCATCGTCCCCGGAATTGCGCTTGACGAAAAAGGGGGGCGGCTAGGGGCCGGGGATGGCTACTATGACCGCCTCATTCCCAAGTTGCCCATCACGACCCGCAAGGTTGGCCTGGCCATGGAAGAGCAGATCTTTCAGCAGGTGCCCATGGAATCCCACGACAAATATGTCGATATCATCATTACGGACAAGCGCGTGATTTATAAAATCTAATCACCAGCCGCCCTGCTTTAGGCGCCGGTGGCGCGGCGGGTAAACTAAGAGGCCTCCACCAATCGGCCGAATCCCCCGGACCGGTGGCGATGGGAGGCTGCTTGGACGGACGGAATTTCCCGCCGGGCGGCGAAGGGCTAACCGTGCGGGTGTAAAGCCTGCGCCAGCAAATGCAGATTCGGCTCTTCCCCTACGGCGATCAGTGTGTCATCCCCCTCGATGAGCGCCTCAAAGGAAGGGTTGAAAAGCATCTCGCCGGTTGCCTTTTCAATCGCAATGACGATGAGGTTGTATTTCTGGCGAATGCCTGAGTCTTTGAGGGTCAAATTCGCCAGGTCCGAATCGCGGCTGACGGGAAGCTCCTCCATCAAAATGTCTTTGCGCCGGGTGCTCAAAGCAAAATCCAGGAAGCTGGTGACTTTGGGCCGCAGTATCCGCTGCGCCATTCGCAGGGCTCCCATCTCGTAGGGACTCTCGACCGTCGTTGCACCGGCCGCCTTGAGCTTATCCTTGGAACGATCTGTTCCGGCGCGGGCAATGATGTCCAGGTTCGAGTTTAGCTGCCGTGCGGTCAAGACCAGAAAAACATTGTCCGTGTCGGTGGCCAGGACGGAAACCAGCCCCCGGGCGTTATAGATGCCGGCCTTGATCAGCGTCTCCTCCTCCGTGGCGTCCCCCTCGACGTAGAGCAACCGGTCTTCTTCCATGTTTGTTACAAGGTCGGGGTTGTTGTCGACGACCACCAGATCCGAAATCTTGCGCCGAAGATTGCGAACAAGCACACGGCCGATTCGACCATACCCGCATATGATGTAGTGGTTTTTAAGCCGCTTGAGCTTTTGATCCAATCGTCTTCTCCCCATGATCTTCCGGATTTGTCCTTCCACCATAAACTGCACCACTGCGCCGGCGACATACAGGCTGAAACCGACACCCGTGATGACAATCAATATCGTAAAAACCCGTCCGGCGGCATCAACCTGGCGCACTTCGCTGTAGCCGACGGTCGATATCGTAATGACGGTCATGTAAAGCGCATCCATAAAATCCCAGCCCTCGACCATCATGTAGCCAATCGTGCCGATGATCGTAATCAAGGCGGCCAGGATGAGGGAAATGATCAGATGGCGTGCGCTGTCCATGATGCTTTGACAATCCTCTCCGAAATTATGCTTGTTCAATAGGGTAAATATCTGTAAAAAATCAATGTCTATTTCCCGCCCGCCGGATGGTCGCGGCGCGCCATCCTCTCGATGATGCGGGGTTGACATTATGGAGCGGTGTTTTTAGGGGATGAACGTATGTCGTGGGATGATGTGAAATACGCCCGACAGCGGGAGCTGATGGTTAAGCGTCAGATTGAAGCACGCGATATTTCCGCGCCGGCCGTCCTCGCGGCCATGCGCAAGGTCCCCCGGCACCTGTTTGTCAGCGAGGCCCTGCGGCACAAAGCCTATGAAGACTACCCCCTGCCGATCGGCGAGCAGCAGACCATCTCCCAACCCTTTATCGTTGCTGAAATGACCCAGGCACTGGCGCTGGGCCCCAACGACCGGGTGCTGGAAATCGGCACGGGGTCCGGTTACCAAGCTGCCATTCTGGCCGAAATTGCCTACCGCGTCTATACGATTGAACGCCTTCACCCACTTTATGTTCAGGCACGCCGCCTGTTTGATCGGTTGCAGTACCACAATATCGTCATGCGCTACACGGACGGCACCAAGGGCTGGAAGGCCCAAAGCCCTTTCGACGGCATCATCGTTACGGCCGGCGCACCCCATACCCCCCAGACCCTCATCGACCAGTTGGCCCAGGGCGGGCGAATGGTCATCCCGGTAGGGGATCAATATGCCCAGGACCTCATCAAAATAACCAAAGGGCCGGGCGGCATCCAGCAGCAAAATTTGGGCGGTTGCCGCTTCGTCAAACTGATCGGCGAAGAAGGATGGGGGGGGGAATGAGACACGCCCGTCCGCTCGGGCGTCCGTTCATTGAATGCGCATTCGCCTAATTCGATCCCTTGGGCGTTTCGACCGTCCGGCTTTCCGATCCCGCGATCCGATCGTTTTCAGTACGACGCAGCGACGCCAGCAGGTGCTCCTGAAAAACACGCGCCAAGGGGGACGCTGTGCGCCGCTTGTCCCGAATGAGAAAAAACGCCCGCTCGATCGGCAGCCCTTCGATATCCAACGCCCGCAAACGGCCTCCGCGCTCTTCCTCGCTGACAGCCAGCATAGATAGGATGGAGATGCCCACACCGCTTTTCACGGCTTGCAGGACGGCCGTTGTACTCCCCATTTCAGCGATGATGCTGAACTCGTTCAACCGACGACCAATTTTCTGAAGCCCCTGCTCAAAGGCTTTGCGTGTGCCGGAGCCCCGCTCACGCACGATCAAAGGCTCTTCGATGATCTCCGTTACATGAACCGAAGGGCGCTGGTGCCATGGATGGGTGGGCGGCACGACCAGCCGGATGACATCCGCAGCTACGGGCGTGCACTCAAGGTGGCGTTCATCATAACGCGCACCGACGAGTCCCATCTCGACCTCGCCGTTTAAAACCCTGGCCAAGATGTCGCGCGAATCGCCGATCGCGAGCTGAATCCGAACCTGCGGATATTCCTGTTTGAAGGCGCCGATGACGACCGGCAACAGGTAATTGCCGGGAATCGTACTGCCGCCCATCGGCAGCACGCCGGCATAGCGGCCGTGATACTCGGCCAGCGTACGTTCGGCCTCGTCACGCAAGTCCAACAGTTGCCGGGCGTAGCGGTACAGGATCTTGCCACTTGGTGTGGGAACCGCCTGCCGCGCCAAGCGTTCGATCAGGATACATCCGCAATGCTGCTCAAGGTCCTTGATGTGGCTGCTGACGGTGGGTTGCGAAAGATGGACGGACAGGGCGGCCTTGGAGAAGCTCTTCAGCTCAATGACGCGGCAAAAAATCTGAAGCTGCCATAAATCCATCAGCGGGCGTTGTTGGCTGAAGCGAATTTGCTGCGAAGCTGGTGGTTGACGATTTTGGGCACCATGCCATTGATGTTGCCCCCGAATCGGGCCGCCTCCTTGATGATCGAAGAACTTGTAAAAATCCAGCGTAGACCGGTCATTAAAAAAACCGTCTGAATCTCGCGATTGAGGCGACGATTCATAAGCGCCATCTGAAACTCATATTCAAAATCGGATACCGCCCGCATGCCGCGCAATATGGCTTGAGCCCCCCGATCCAGGGCATAATCAACAAGCAGGCCATCAAAAGTGTCAATTTCGATGCCGGCATGACCTTTCAGGCTGGCCTGCAGCATTTCTTTTCGCTCGTCCACGGAGAAAAGCGGATCTTTGCCCGGGTTGTTCAAAATCCCGACAATAATCCGATCGAAAATTTTCAGGCCCCTTACGATGATGTCGATATGGCCGTTGGTTACGGGATCGAACGAGCCAGGATAAATGGCCAGCTTGGCGGACATTCCGACTTATCTTCCTTCCCCATTAGCGCTGATGCGATTGATCGCGAATGGCTTTTGATTCGGCTGCCGGCGGGATGATCGAATTCATACCATAGTGCGCAAAAAAGTCACAAGGGTTTTTCCGTAGCGGCGCTGATCCTGAAGCGTCAAACGGCCATCCTGCGGAGCGATCCCTTCGAGATGGTCGTGCTCCACCACAATCAGGCTGCCGGCAAGCAGCACATCCGCTTCAACCAGGTTCCGGAGCACCTTGTCGGCCAGCCCCTGATTATAGGGCGGGTCAATGAATGCAAAACTGAAACGCATCTTCAGCGTGCGCAAACAGCGGAGATCTAACCCCGCATCCCAGCGGACCGCTCGCCACCGGTGTTCGACCCCGAGCAGGTCCATATTCGTGCGCACGCACGCCAGGGCCCCGGGATGCTTGTCGATAAACACAACCTGTTCGGCCCCCCGGCTTAGAGCTTCGATCCCCATGGCGCCCGTACCGGCACATAGATCGACGACATTGCGGCCCATGATATCACGGCCGATAATGTTAAATATCGTTTCGCGCAGTCGGTCCGAAGTCGGCCGTATACGGCGTCCAGGAGGGGCTTTGAGTCGGCGTCCGCGGTATTTGCCAGCGATGATACGCATGGGTTTGAATCAAAGACCGAGCTGCTTCAGTTTTTTGTGCAAATAACTCCGCCCCACCCCGATTTGCATGGCCGTTCGCGTGATGTTGCCTTTGTTATCGGCCAATTTACTTTGAATGTAAAACCGCTCGAAAGCCTTTTTGGCATCCTTATAATTGTCGATCGCTAAATACTTTTCCGATTGAGCGGCGTCGCCAAGCATGCCGGCCTGATAGCCGGCCGGTATATCCTCGGGTGTTATCGCCGCATTCGGCGCCAGGATCACCAGGTGTTCCACGAGATTCTTGAGTTCACGCACATTGCCCGGCCAGTGGTAGTGTTTCAATAGTTCCAGTGCATCGGCGGTCATGGTCTTGCGGGGTTCCCCATTCTGCTGCGCACATTCGCGCAGAAACAATTCAACCAGCAGGGGAATATCTTCTTTGCGCTCCCGCAAGCAGGGCACCTCGATGGGTACGACATTGAGCCGGTGGTAGAGATCTTCGCGGAAATGGCCTTTGTCAATCTCTTGGCGTAAATTTTTATTCGTTGCCGCAATGACGCGAACATCCACGCTCAGCACGCGCCCGCCACCGACGCGCTGGAATTTTTGTTCCTGCAAAACCCGCAGGATTTTGGCCTGGGTCTTGAGACTCATATCGCTGATCTCGTCCAGAAAAATGGTGCCTTCATTGGCGATCTCGAAAGTCCCGCGCTTTTTCCCGGCGGCCCCCTTAAACGCACCCTTTTCATGACCAAACAGGTTGCTTTCGATCAAGGCTTCCGGAATCGCCGCGCAGTTGACATCCACAAACGGTTTGTCGACCCGCGGGCTCAACTGATAAATCGTCCGGGCGACGAGTTCTTTTCCGGTGCCATTCTCGCCATAAATCAATACCCAGGAGTCCTTCGGAGCCACGGCGGCGATTTTTTGCTTAAGCCTTTGTATCGGCCCGCTATGACCATCAATGGAATGTTTTTCCAACGTCTTTTTCCGAAGGAAGCGGTTTTCCTCTTCCAGCCGTCGAAAATTGAGGGCGTTGTTGATGGCGACGATGGTTTTGTCGAATGACAGCGGTTTTTCAATTAAATCGAAGGCACCCAGTTTGGTGGCCTTGACGGCCGTTTCGATATTGCCGTGGCCGGTGATGATGATCACCTGAATGTAAGGATTGTTGGTTTTGATCTCTTTAAGTGTCTGCAGCCCGTCGATACCAGGCATCCAGATATCCAGCAAAATCAAATCCGGGGACTCGTTATCGATCATCTGCAAGGCCTCATAGCCATTCAATGCGGTCAACACATCAAAGCCTTCGTCTGACAGCAAACCCTTCATCGATTGCACGATGGACGGCTCGTCATCCACAACTAATATCGTTGGAAACATCGATTTTCCTTGCTTTAAGGGTTCAACCACCGGGGCCGTCTTCAGGTGCGCGCTTGCCCCCTTATCGGCAGGTTAATACAAAACCGCGCGCCGTGTGGATCATTATCCTCAACCCGAATCGTTCCGTCATGCTCGGCGACAATTGTATTGACGATCGTCAACCCCAGCCCCATGCCGGCTTTCTTGGTTGAAAAGTCCGGTTCGAAAAGGTGCGATTTGTCTACATCCGAAATACCGGGGCCATTGTCGCCTACGATTATCTGCACGTTTTCTTCGCTCGGGCGGTGGTAAAGTCGGATTTCAATTCGCCCGCAACCCCGAAGCGCGCTGATCGCATTGTCGACCAAATTAATCATGGCCTGTTTAATCTGCTGGCGGTCCAAAGACAGGAGGGGGATGGGCAGATCGCCTTCAAACTCCAGACGGAAGTGGATGCGTTCATGCCCTTCTTTATAGAGCGCGACGGTCTCTTCAAGAATAGGGACCAGATCACACGGCTGCCGGTTAGCCGAAGGGAAACGCGCAAAATCTGAAAAGGCGTTCACCAGGTTGCGGATAAGTTCGACATGGTCGATGATCATACGGGTGCACTCGTCGAACACCGCATCCGCGATCTGGTGACTATATTTTCTTTTCAGCCGCTGAGCCGATAGCGATATTGGGGTTAGCGGATTTTTAACTTCATGGGCGATGCGCCGCGCGACTTCGCGCCACGCCGCCATGCGCTGCGCTTTTTCAAGCTCGGTCAGGTCGTCAAAAACCATCACCGCACCAATCGGCCGGTTGCTGTCATCCTGCAAAGCCGCCAAGCTGGCCAGGAAACTGCGTGAGCGTCCCCGAATCGTTAGCTGCAGGGGTCTTTCGACGGTGCCACCAGCCTTGGATTGAATTTCGCGCCATACTTCGCGTGCATCGTCGAGCAGCAGGCGGGGTAGAAGTTCCTCGAACCGCGTGTTGATAATCTTGTTCGCATCGAGCGACAACATCTTTTCGGCCGAAGTATTCATCGTTAAGATGACACCGGTCGCATCAAGCGAGATAACGCCGGCGGATATGTTTTTCAAAACGATCTCCATGTACCGCCGGCGGGCTTCAATCTCTTCATTGCGTTGACGCAGCATTTCGGCGGACAACTCCAGTTGTTCGCGGCTTAGACGAAGGTCATGGGTCATCTTGTTGAACGAATCCACCAATACGCCGATCTCATCCCCTGCGCTTAAATTCAAATGGACCGTCAAGTCGCCATTGGCGACGCGACGTGTCCCCTCGGCCAGTTCCATCAGCGGAATGGTCATGCTTTTGGCCAGATAGAAGCCAAACCATATCGCGCAAAACATTACCAGCAAGGCGACGATCGACCAATACATATAGTATGTCGTCTGGATGGGTTTCTTCAGCAGTTTGATCTGATGGAACTCCTCGATATTTTTTAAAACGGTGCGCCGATCGGCTGTCAGCGTGGACGGAACCCTCTGGGTCAAAACAATATACGCTTCCGCCCGGCGCGAATCCATTCCTGCCGGGAGTGTTGCAAATGCCCGGATCAACTCATCGCCGGCGACCGTTTCGATAGCCGTCCCGGCGGAGGTCGAATGGGTGGCATGCGGCCGTTTGTCGAAGCTGACGAGCCCCGGACCCTTTGCTTTTGACGTCGGTGATCGTGCCAGGAACGTACGCCATGACGCCGGCGGATAAATTTCCAGTGCAACCAGATCATAACGGGCTTGAAGCTCTTGTAAATAGTCTTGCCGAACGTTGAGATCCGACCGTGAAAGCACGCCGTCGGCCATCACCTGCTCGGCGATTGTTCTGACAAGCGCCTCGCTCTCCTTTGCCATTAGGGTATAACGGTGCTGACTGATATCTAACGCCCCCTGCAAAGCCTTCTCCACCGGTGCGTTAAACCAGAATTCCAAGCTGGCCGAGATGAAATTGATCGAAAACACGAACAAAATGGTGGTCGGAAGTAGGGTCAGCCCCACAAACGCTATGACCAGACGTGTACGAAGGTTGGCGCCAATCGAGCGGCGCCGGCGATCGTAGAGCAATTTAACCAGATTGCGAAAGACCAGGAAGATAAGCAGAATCAGAAGCAGCAGATTGATGTTCAAAAGGATGAACATCAGGATGGTGTTGGAGATGGGGATATCGGCCCCGAATTGAATCAGATGCGTTTCCAGCAACGTCAGCAACCCAACGGCCATCAATATGCAGGGAATCAGTAGGATTTCACGCTTGCGGCGGCGCAGTTCGCTGGCAGGGTTCGGTATCCTGAAAAGTTTGGAGGGGCTTTGCTTCATATCGATCCAAAAGAACAGGGGCTGTTTTCAGTACAAGAAAAAGACGGAATGCCATTCGGTTTCATAATCCCAGAGCGAAACAAAATAAAAGACATAGCGCAGGTAGAATGGCAGACGGATCTGGTGCAATACCACCTTGGCTCGGAGTTCGTAGCCCTCACCCGGCTGCATGCGGGCAAGGGATAGAATGGGCAGTTTATCGATCTGGGTCATCAGTGCCCGGGCCTCGTCCAGCGAGCGCGTCTCCGTCCATAACGGCTGCCCCCACGAGCGGCGGACCTTATAGCTTTTACGGACCGGATCAAAAAGCAAGGCATGCGTCAAATCAATGCCGATAAGCTTTTCATCCAGCCACATCCGCCGATCACGGTACATTCGAAGCCGGTAGGTGAACTGCACCTGGGCGCCTTCCTGGACCAACGCCAGGATTTGGGGTGTAAAGGCCCCCTCGACACGCAGGGACACCACCATGTGATCGTCCATGCTCGCAAGGGTGATATTTTTAAGGAAGGCCTCTTCCGCCGCACCCTGAGCCGCAACTGCCGGAATCATTGCCGGCAGAAGGACGGCCGCCATGACGACCCGCACGATTTTTGAAGCGTGCAAGGCGCCCATCTCAGATGGCGAGAGCTTCCTGGATGTTGGCTGGTGAGGAGACCGGGTAGGCGGGCTGTGTGGAAGTAAACCAGGCGTCTTTGGCGTTAAAGAGCTTGTCCAAGAAGGCGAGGTTGAAAGCGTGTCCGGATTTGTGGGTCACGATATGCCCCAGGATGGGCATACCCAGAAGAGAAAAATCGCCAATGCAGTCCAGCACCTTGTGGCGCACAAATTCATCTTCAAAGCGCAGGCCCTCCGGATTGACAATCCCGGCCCGGCCGACGACAACGACATTATCGAGTGATCCCCCGCGGCCCAGACCGAAGCGCTTCATTTTTTCGACATCCTGGAGAAAACCGAAGGTTCGCGCGGCACAAACATGCTCGGCGAACACTTGCTCATTGAGATCGATCGTTATAGACTGTTTGCGTATAAGGGGGTGATCGTAGGCAACGGTGCAGGTGAACTTCCGGGTACCGGCCGGATAAACACCGACAAACCGATCACCGTCGTCCAGTTCGACCGGATCCTTGATAACGAAGAAATGCCTGCGCGCCGTTTGTTCCTCGAACCCGGCCTTTTGAAGCCGTTCAAAAAAGGGGCGCGCACTGCCGTCCATAATGGGCATTTCATAGGCGTCCAGTTCGACCCGGACGTTATCGATGGAAAGGCCCGAAAAAGCGGCCATAAGATGTTCGATGGTCGATACGATACACCCCCCGGAACCAATCACTGTTGCCAGGCTCGTGTCGACGACTTGATTGAAAAGGGCGGCAATCACCGGCGTGTGGGGCAAGTCCGTCCGCGCAAAACGGATGCCGTGATTCGCATGTGCCGGCCGGATCGTGAGATTGACCTTTTTTCCCGAATGGACGCCGATACCGCTGCATGTTATCGTACGCGCTACGGTTCGTTGTTTGTGTGACTTAAGCATTGGCTCCCTTTTCGCTGAATTTCGTCGAACGTGCGGCCTTTCCGTCTTTAGGTGCTATCAAGCCGGTGGAACGGTTTTGGCGT
>CAYMAR010000007.1:1355-9292 GCA_964388465.1 uncultured Desulfobacteraceae bacterium | reverse complement strand
TTTGGCGTATGAACCAGCTGGCGCCACCCGCCATCCAACTCAGGCAGCACGCCCGTTCAATCCTTCCGGGACGCGGCCAAAATGTGTTCTCTTCATACCACAGGTGTTCCTATTTGCAAACAGTTGGGCGCCAATTTTGACGATTTCAACTGGGGTCAGGGCCCGTTCGGTGAACGTCGGTGTATCGCCCCAGAAGTCGAGAGCGTACTTATCAAAACCATTTTATTTTGCAATGTGCCCGGTCACAATTTTTACAAAGTGACCCCCAAAAACCATTTCGATGGCTGTAAGGAATTCGATCGGGTGCCATCGCCTCGCATCGGCGCGTCGTGGCCATCAAATCCCGGAGGAGGCCGCCGTCGGGCAATCCCCCGAGCGCGCATAAAGACGATCCGGGCGCCAAACGGCTATTTGCAAAGGTCGGGTTCGCACAAGGAGTCAAATTGTTAGCTCGGATTTTGTGCAGCGCCGTGATCGGTATCGATGCCTACATCGTTGAAGTCGAAGTGGATATCGCCTCCGGTCTTCCCGCCTATACGACAGTCGGCCTGCCGGAAACGGCGGTCAAGGAAAGCCGGGAGCGGGTCAAATCCGCCATTCAAAATTCAGGCTACCGCTTCCCGGACGATCGCATCACCGTCAATTTGGCCCCCGCCCATATTAAAAAAGATGGTACGGGATTTGATCTCCCCATAGCCGTGGGCCTCCTGGCGGCCACGCATTCCCTGGACCACAACGAGTTGGGCCGCTACCTTATTTTGGGCGAACTTTCGCTGGATGGTCGCGTCAAGCCCGTCGCCGGCTCGCTTCCCATGGCGCTGGCCGCCCGCCAGGCCGGTTATGACAGCATCATCGTTCCGCATGCAAATGCCCGCGAAGCCGCTGTTGTCGATGGCATCTGCGTCTATCCGGCAGAAACCTTATCCCAGGTGCTCGAGCATTTTGCGGAGGGCCCCGCGCTTAAGGCCGTCGAAACCGACCGTGAAACCTTGTTTAGGAATCGACCACCGTCTTTATCCAATTTTTCCGATGTGGTCGGCCAGGAACATGCCAAGCGGGCCCTCGAGGTGGCGGCCGCGGGCGGACACAACGTGCTGATGATCGGCCCCCCCGGCTCAGGCAAAACCATGCTGGCGCGGCGCATCCCCTCGGTGCTGCCGGCGCTGAGTTTTGAAGAAGCCATTGAAACGACCAAAATTTACAGTGTCGTCGGATTGTTGGACCACCGGCAGGCCCTGGTCGAAAACCGCCCCTTTCGCGCACCGCATCATACCATCTCCGATGCCGGGCTCATCGGCGGCGGCCACATACCCCGTCCCGGGGAGGTCAGTCTGGCGCACAATGGGGTCTTGTTTTTGGACGAGCTTCCGGAATTCAAGAAGCACGTGCTGGAGGTCATGCGCCAGCCGCTCGAAGACCGCCGTGTCACCATTGCGCGGGCGGCTTCCACCCTGACCTATCCCGCAGCCTTCATGCTGGTGGCCGCAATGAATCCCTGCCCCTGCGGCTACCTCGGCGACGCCCGGCACGCCTGTCGCTGTTCGATCCCCCAAATCCAGCGCTATCGATCGAAAGTCTCCGGCCCTTTGATGGACCGGATCGATATCCACGTTGAAGTCCCGGCGGTGGCGTTCCGCGATTTGACCGCCGCCGCCCCAGGGGAAGCATCCGAAACCATTCGCGCGCGGGTTGCCGCAGCCCGCGATATTCAACGCGACCGCTTTCGGCGCGCGCGCATTCACAGCAATGCCCAAATGAGCAGCCGCCAAATCAAAACCCACTGTGCCGTCGACCGCGATGCGATCAAGCTGCTTGAGCAGGCGATCGATAAGCTGGGGCTCAGCGCCCGCGCCTACAACCGGATCCTCAAAATCGCCCGCACGGTGGCCGACCTGGCCGATCAACCCGATATCGCGGCCAGTCACATTGCCGAGGCCATCCAGTACCGCAATCTCGACCGCACCTGACCGCCGGGGGATCTGGGCGCGTTGATCCCCCGCGTCGCTGAATCCTTATTCTTATTCGATATTTTTTTTGACAGCCGACCCTTTTCTATATTAGGGGTATTGGCGGATTCGCGTTTCATCTATGGGCGGCGGTCTGAAATCTCGTTCCTTTTTTAAAACTTACAGGCGTCTAGTGATTGCGGTTGACGGATCGGCTTCATATTTTCAATCATGTCAATACGTCTGTTCCTCTTCCCAGCCTCCCTCACTATCTTTTTAAACTAATTGAAATAACTAAAGGTTCTTCACCTTCGCCTCAGCAAATGGCTCGCGCGGTCCAGATGGATCCGGCTTTCTGCATCCGCCTGTTCCGAATTCAAAGCGCCGAGAGTTGTGCGACGGTCGATCCGAAAAGCCTGGAATCCATCATCACCCGTGTGGATCGTCAAACGATCCGCCACATGGCCCTATGCGCCGCCATGATGCAGGCGGCTCAACCGGATGAAGGCCGACACCACCTCCGTTTCAGCCAGTTCTGGCAGCACGCGCATCGCTGCGCCGCCCTCGCCCGTGAGATTGCCAAGGCAATCGGCTACGCCTATCCCCACGAGGCTTATCTAGCCGGGTTGCTTCACGACATCGGCAAGCTATTGATGTGGACCAATTTTCCGCAAACCTGCAGCTTCTATTTCGACCGCGGCAATCGGAAGTCTCAAGTCCAGAAAAAGGAGCGGGGGCTGTTTGGCACGACCCACAGCGAAATCGGAGCTAATTTTCTGGCGGAATTGAACCTGCCCTCTTTTTTCACGGACGCCGTGCGCTTTCACCATCGGCCACCAGCAGAAATCATCAACAGCCTTCCTCTGGTGCGTATCGTTTACGCGGCCAATGTCATGATCGACGCGAACCTTAGCGGAGGCGGTCTGACCGCCCTGGCCGCAGTCCTATCTTCTCGTCTGGATCCATCCGGACTGGCAGCCATCCGTCCCCGCGCGGAAAATCGATTTCAAGTCGCATGTCGGTTTCTGGGATTAATGCCGACGGATTTTACGCCTCACCATGCGTTCAACCGGCTCGAAAAATTCTACCCGGTGCGCTTCATGCTGAGCGAAGTCGAAGCCATGTCCCTGGTTCCCGGGTTGCTGAACGGCCTTTTAAAGGCGAGCGACCCAGCGGCCGCTCGAAGGGTTTTTCTGTTGGGGCTCCACATCCTGTTTGACGTCCACAAAGCGCTTTTTCTCCGATGCGACCCCCACAGGCAGGTTTTGCGTATCCGTGCCGCCAACAACGGTCTCAACGGCGCCAGCACGGTCGGCCTGGAAATTCCCCTGCGCGAAGGCAGCAACCTGCCGTCCCTGGCACTGATCAACAACCGTATCCTGGACTCCTTCGGCTACTATACCGAACGCGACCTTTCGCTCGTGGACCAACAGCTGATTGCGGCCCTTGGCTCGGATGGGATGCTATGTGTCCCCCTTCGGCGCCATAAACGCCCTCTCGGGGTGATCGTCGGCGGCATCCGTGAAGTCCAAATCCCGCGCCTGACCGCCCAGATGGAGCGCCTGCGTGAATTCGCCGCCCAAGCCGCCCTCTTCATGGACAGCCACCTGCCGGAAACGACCGGCGGCCCGCCGAACCGTGTTATCTTCAAAGACTCCGTACGCAGGGTCATTCATGAGGTCAACAATCCGTTGGGTATCATTAAAAACTATATTGGGGCCCTGGGCGGCGAAGACCAGGGCAGCCCCACCCGCCGGGTCGATCTGGAGCTGATCCAGGAAGAAATCGATCGCGTCGGCCGTCTCATCGAGCGCCTGGGGCAGGAGACCGGCGGCGCGCCGCCCCTGCCGTCCCGGGAGCCCGTCGATCTCAATCGCATCATTGCCGATCTGGACCGCCTGCTCGGACCTTCCGTTTTCCAGCCGGCCGGCGTCAAAGCCCAATACAATCTGGCCGCCGACCTACCCCCCATCGAGGGGGACTGCAACGCCCTGATCCAGGTTTTCCTGAACCTGTTTAAAAATGCTGTCGAAGCCATGCCCCAGGGGGGGCGCCTGCGCGTGCAGACCGCCTGCCGCCGCGTGGCTGACCGCCATGACCGACGGCAAATTATCGTCAGCATCAGCGATACCGGACCGGGGTTGGAGAGCACGGTGCCCAAACGGCTTTTTAAACCCGGGGTCAGTACCAAAAACTTGACCAACGGCGGTCTGGGGTTGGCCATTGTCAAGGACATCATCGAACAGCACAACGGCGCCGTCTTTTTTCAGGCGCAACGCGGCAAGGGAACCACCGTCGTGATACTGCTGCCGATTGACCAAACCGGCGAACAACGAAGCTCTGGAGGTGAGGATGGAGGAACGTCCCGCGATCTATATCGTGGATGATGAGCATCGCATGTGTGAGAGTCTCAAGGTCTTGCTGCAGCAACGCGGTTTCGAAGCTGAATTTACGACCTCGGGCGCCCAGGCGCTCAAAGGCTTCGGTCAAAAGGCCTACGACCTTTTCCTGCTGGACATCGGCATTCCCGACCTCGACGGATTTCAGCTGATGGATGCCATCCTGAAGCGCCTTCCCGACGCCGCCATCGTGATGATGACCGGAGCAGCCACGGTCGACACCGCCGTACGGGCACTTCGGCACGGGGCCTACGATTATCTGAAAAAGCCTTTCCATCCGGAAGAGCTGGAAAAAACCGTGCACCACGCGCTGGATCGCCGACGCCTCCGCAAGGAAAATCGGCGGATCCAGAAACGATTGCGCCTTTCGGAAAATCGTTACCGTTTCCTGGTCCAGAAATCACCGGATTTGATCTATACCCTCGATTCGAATGGCCACTTCACATTTGTCAACCAGGCCGCCGAAACCGTTTTCGGCTATCGCACGGCCGATCTGATCGGTCGGCCCTACCAGACCATTCTGTTCGACGAAGACCGGGACAATATCCGCTGGCATATTCACGAGCGCCGTACCGGCCTGCGCTCCACAGCCGGCTACGAAACCCGTTTCAAGGCCGGTCCGCAAAAGCCGGCGCAAGCAAGCGCCACGGACATCATCCCGGTCGAATTGAATGCTACCGGCATATACGCCCGCTCCAAGACCAGTCCGGCCTTTGTCGGCACCTATGGCGTCGTGCGCGACATAAGCTACCGTAAAATGTTGGAAACCCAGCTGCTGCACGCACGTAAAATGGAGGCGATCGGCAATCTTTCCGGGGGGATTGCTCACGATTTCAACAACCTATTGATGGGCATCCAGGGTAATGTCTCTTTGATGCAAACAGATCTACCCGCGGATCATCCCCTCCTGGACCGTCTCCGGCAAATCGAGCAGCATGTCCAGGCCGGCGCGGGCCTGACTCGACAGCTTCTGGGATTTGTCAATGGAGGGGCCGTCGAAATCAGACGTCTGGATATCAATGCGATCATTCACAAACAAAACCGCATGTTCGGCCGCACGCACAGGGAAATCACGATTGAGACCGTCCTGACGGACAATGTCTGGGCCATCAAGGCGGACACCGTCCAGATCGAGCAAGTCCTGCTCAATCTTTACATCAATGCCTGGCATGCCATGCCGCGGGGCGGTCGTTTGAAGATCACCACCGAAAACGTCACCCTCACCGAGGGCGACGCTCTGCAGCGGTCGTCGCAATTGCCCTCGGGACGTTATGTGGCCATTACCGTGACCGACACCGGATGCGGGATGGACCGCCAAACCCTGCAAAAAATCTTCGATCCTTTTTTTACAACCAAGCCCAAGGGCCGGGGAACGGGTCTGGGGCTGGCTACCGCGTATGCAATCCTCAAAAACCACGGGGGGCACATCAGCGCCGATAGCCATGAAGGACACGGTAGCCGTTTTTCGATTCTGCTGCCGGCCAAAAATAGAAAGGTACGCCCGCGCAACCCGCTCAAACCCCGGGGTCTCGTGCGCGGCAGCGAACAAATCCTGATGATCGATGATGAAATGGCCGTCTTGCAGATTTGCCGAGAAAACCTCAAACGCCTGGGCTACGTCGTGGTAACGGCCCAGAGCGGGGAAGAGGGGATTGGGCTCTACGCCGAGCGCCCCTACCGTTTCGATCTCGTTATTCTGGATATGATCATGCCCGGGTTAAGCGGTGCCGATACCTACCGGCGTCTCAAAGCGATTAACCCGTCCGTCAAAGTCCTGCTGGCAACCGGATACAGCGAAGATGGCCAGGCACGGGAAATATTGAACGAAGGCTGCAAAGGCTTCATTCAGAAGCCCTTCAAACTGGAACAGCTTTCAGCCATCATAAGGGATGTGCTGGATGGGACGTGCTCTGCCACAACCGAGGATCAGCTGACCTGACCCCGTTGGAAAAAGCGTTTTAAATATCGTTGAGGAAGTCTTGGATCAAAGTGTCGGCGTAGTTGAAATCGATCTCGGCCTGCTTTTCATAGGCCAGCTCCTGATTGGCCTTCTTCAATTTTTTCAGCAGACTGAGAATGATCATCATCAACACTTTGTTTCCGGATTTGGGATAATCTTTGATAAAGCGCAGAAGATCGCTTTTGTGAATGCGCAACACAATGGTTTCGTCGGCGCAGGTAACGCTGGCCGTGCGGGTTTCGGATGTAAAAAACGCCGCTTCGCCGAACATGTCGCCCGGCTCGACGGACGATACAAACATTTCGTCGTCGTTGAGATCGCGGAAGCTCACGTCGGCTTTGCCGGTCACGATGGCATAAAGAAAATTGCCGCTGTCGCCCTGCGAGACAATTTTTTCGCTTTTGCTGTAGAGCACCGCTTCGGATACGGGGAGAAAGCGTTGAAGTTCTTCTTCCTTGAGGTGATAGAGGATTTCGACTTCTCTGACAGGATCTAAATACAGTTGGATATCTACAGGTTCAGCCATTGATCACCCCTTTGCGGCGCGGCGTCTGCCCCATTTAACCTTTTCAATCGCGCAACATATAGAAATCCCTGGGGGGTGTCAAGATGAACCCTCGGGCGGACGCCCAGAGCCTCCTTCGGTTGACAGTTGTCGGGGGACAACATATACTACGAGGCAATAGCCATGCAACACCTTGTAATACTTATACTATTACCAAACTATCGACCTGACGCACAGGGCGAAGCCGAGTGCTCGGCGTAAACCGCACAGGACCACCGGGCGTGCCATGCAGCCGACCGGATGGGGCTTGGGACGTCCGCACCGATATTCCTCGCTGGGAAATGCCCTTCCAATCATGAACCGAAGCATTGCGATCGGCCGAAGGCCGTCCGCGAAAGCAGTCGGTCTCGGGGGCGGATCAAACGGAAACGGTTCTCCGGCACGTATAAGGAGAAGCACGGCAATGATTGATGATGCCTTCCTGAAAGACAACGAAGCCATCATTAGAAAACTTCAGCAGATACCGGTGTTGCGTTCAATGGAGAAAGAGCATCTGCAGAAACTGCTGGATTTAAGCGAAATCCGCGAGTTCAGCCCTGGCGAGCAGATTCTTGAAGAGGGCCGTTTCGACCATTTGATTTATTACCTCATATCGGGCAAAGCCAAAATCGTCAAAGATCACAAAGAGCTGGCGATTATTCGCCGCACGGGCGACGTGTTTGGCGAGATGGGGGTTATCGATGGTTCGGCGCGTTCGGCATCGGTTTTCGCCGTGGATAAAACCGTGTGCCTGTGTACGGACATGTCGCAGATTGAAGCGCTCTATGGTGACAGCAAATTTGCCTTTCGCTACACGGTTTTCAGGGGTTTTGCCCAAATACTGGCCAACAGACTGCGAATGACCACAGCCGAATTGCTCCAATTGCGCGAAGCGCTGGCGGACTCAAAAAGGAGTGAGGCATGAAAGACGACTGGAAAGAACTATTGACCTGTGCCATGGCCTGTTCAGGCTGCCAGAAGGCCTTGTCCTCCCAGGATCTCCGCATTCTCTCCTCCTACACCCATAAGCCGATTTGCATGGACTGTAAAACCGAGGAAGAGCAGAAGCCAGACTATGCGGAAATATC
>CAYMAR010000007.1:0-1255 GCA_964388465.1 uncultured Desulfobacteraceae bacterium | reverse complement strand
ACAGGGATCACCGCCTGGGTATCGTCGTTGCGTATGACATAGTACCAGATGCCATCATCCCAAATGCGGACCAGTTCGGCCGGATCACGGCCAATCTGATCCTGATAGATGGTTTTCAATTTATGGCCTAAATCAAATATGCGTTTATTTTCCATTTGAACCTCGCTGGCAGGATTGGATTCAGCGTGTCGCAAGCACCGCTTTCAACGTCTGTGGCCTTGACCGACGACGATAAGGGCACTGCATTCAGGCGGTGCCAGGCATCTACGCCAAAAATAATTTAAACAGAAATAAATGGGGGCCGATGCGCTTGGCGTCAAGGGCGGCGAACAGGTCGCCCGGATGATGCCGGGCCATAAAACCGCCTGCACGCGACGCCAGACGCGCGGACGGTCCTCCTCGCGAAGGCGACAATACGGTTGCATCCCCAGTGAGTAATATATTTCCTTTCGGGCCGCGTGCCGATGAGTAGCAGGGCAATCCTTTTCCCAAGCTCACCATCCACACAATTAGAGAAATTTCATAACATGCTGTAAAAATCCATGATCTAGTCTAAAAATGACTCTGTGCATGACTATTGCAGATTGTGGCGAGAAAATCCTTTTCGATCGTGAGCGCTTCTCCTATTCCTTATCCTCGACCGACGATGCCAGAGAAGGAGGTGGCCGTGAAGTCCAATATACGGAAGGTGTCAAATGGAAGCCAAAGCCTTATCGGCCGCATGCAGCGCGGCTCTGCATCCCTTGCAACCATCCACGAATCGTGATTTCGATTGGCCAATCGATCTTCCATATTCAGTCACGTCAACACCTCTGTCCCGCTGCCCAGTCAGCCCCATTATCTTCTCAAATTAATTGAAATAACCAGAAAAAAATCGGTTCGGCGGGAGTTGATCCATATCGTTCGGATGGACCCGGCCTTCTGCGTCCGCCTCTTCAGGCTTCAATCTGCTCAAGGCTGCAGGACCGTTGACCCCCAAAATATGGCCTCCATCCTGGACCGGATCGATGTGGAGACGATCCGGCACATGGCCCTGCGTGCGGCCATGCTGCAGGCGACCCGACCCGATGAGAGCCGCAACCACCTCCGGTTTAACCGGTTCTGGCAGCATGCCCAGCGCTGCGGCGCACTCGCTCACAAGATTGCCGTGGGCATGGGCTACGCGCATCCGCAGGAAGCCTTTTTGGCCGGCCAGTTGCATGATATCGGCAAGTTGCTGCTGTGGAGCAACTTCCCACGGACCTACGGTTTCTAT
>CAYMAR010000006.1:30540-34166 GCA_964388465.1 uncultured Desulfobacteraceae bacterium | reverse complement strand
CTATTCGTTTCGATCCGCTTCCGAAGCAACTTCCGAAGCCTTGTTGATCACGACCGGCTCGAGGGGCACATCGTCGTGCATGCCTTTGCGGCCGGTGGCCACGGCTTTGATCTGGTTGACCACCTTATGGCCCTGGGCCACCTTGCCGAAGACGGCATACCCCCAGCCCTGAGCGGTCTTGGCGGAGTGGTTCAAGAAGTCGTTTTGCTTGACGTTGATGAAAAACTGGGCCGAAGCGCTGTGCGGATCCATCGTGCGGGCCATGGCAATCGTGTAGGCGTCGTTCGCAAGGCCATTGTCGGCCTCGTTTTCGATTGGCGCATGGGTGGACTTTTCCTTCATGTCCGCCGTCATTCCGCCGCCCTGGATCATGAAGCCATCGATGACCCGATGGAAGATGGTGCCGTCGTAATGGCCCTCGTTGACATAGCGCTTGAAGTTGGCGGTCGTCTCGGGGGCTTTGGTTTCGTCGAGTTCGATCAGGATGTCGCCTACGTTGGTTTCGAGTTTGATCATTAGTCTTCTCCTTTGGCCACTTTGTGCCGGCGGCCTGCGCACCAGGCGATCAAGCGCCGCCGAGGATCATTTCCGGGTGAACGTTAGGCCGAATGGCGACCTCAAGCGGCGATGCCGGCCCGCTGTCAAACGGCCGATAACAAAAACCACAAGCACTCCGAAGCCACGCGGGCCCGGCGAAATTCTCAAACCGGCGGCAGATGAACCGGAAGCAGTTCACTCAGGGCCTGAATGCACTCCTCGATTTGGTAATATGTATAGCCGGCGATGAGTTGGCCGCGATCGTAGACATCTACGGCCGGCGTGAACGGCGGGTGCGCGAAAAGGGCGTTGACGATCACCCCGAAGTCGTTGGCCCGGCTGCTCAGGAAAATGCCCGCATCCGGGGGATGGTCGGGATCGTCGTTGCCGAGCAGAGCCGCCTTGTTGGCCCTGTCCCGGTAGAGCATCTGGTGTCGCACACTGGGCGGCAGGTAGAGGGCACACGCGGCTTCGGGCACCCGCACGCTGGCGTGCAGCTCATGGAAGAACGATTTTTCATGGGACTCGAGCGTTTGAAAGGTTACCAGCTGACCGGCCGGCATGTAGGGGCTCATCCGGCCCAACAAATCGGCCAGCATGGCCTGCCAGCCGGCGACGTTGGGATCAGACCCGGGGCGCACCCGTTCTGCGATGGTGGTGATTATCCGTCGATTTGTTGCGTTGTCTTCGTCCGACATGGCGTTCTCCTTGGCATCGAACCTATCCCCGATTAGGAGGTAAGGTAAACGTCTCCGCGCCAATGGCAAGTTTCACCACATAGACGCCGCAGCGCTGCGGGGGCGCCACCGGGCCGGTGAGCGGAGCGGGTATCGACGACGAAGGGCCGATGCCGGGTATTCCCAGGCTTGGCGTAGGCGTCCGGCGGCGGCCGTGATTCAGTGGACGTCGCGCGTCTTGTGAAAAACGATGTCGGGCCACTGCTCCATGCAGTAGCCCAGCTGCCATTCGCTGGTGGTCAGGTAAGACAGGCATCCCTCGGCGTCCCGGGCCAGGTTGAGCCGGTTGTCCTTCTCGAAGGCCGCCAGCCGGGCGGCATCTTCACAGTCGACCCAGCGTGCCACGTGGTATTCCGCCGGTTCGTAAACCGCCTCGACACCGTATTCGGACTTGAGCCGGGCCATGGTGACATCGAACTGCAGAACGCCGACGGCGCCGAGGATAAAGTCGCTGCCGGCAACCGGCCGGAAAACCTGAACAGCACCCTCCTCGGACAGCTGAACCAGCCCTTTTTGAAGCTGTTTGGCCTTGAGGGGATTTTTCAAGCGCACGCGGCGGAAATGCTCGGGGGCGAAATTGGGAATGCCGGTGAACTTGAGCGGCTCCTTCTCGCTGAAGGTGTCGCCGATCTTGATGGTGCCGTGGTTGTGGATCCCAATGATGTCACCGGGAAAGGCCTCTTCCACGTTCTCGCGGTCCTGGGCCATGAAGATGGTGGCGTTGGCCAGGCTCACTTCCTTGCCAATGCGGTGATGGACGACCTTCATGCCCCGTTGGAACTTGCCGGAGCAGATCCGCACGAAGGCAATCCGGTCGCGGTGGGCCGGATTCATGTTGGCCTGTATCTTGAAGGCGAAGCCGGTAAATTTCTCTTCGTAGGGCGACACCGCGCGCGATACGGCCTCGCGCTCGCCGGGGGCCGGTGCCAGTTCGACAAAGGCATCCAACATCTCCTGGACGCCGAAATTGTTGATGGCGCTGCCGAAAAAGACCGGCGTCTGGCTGCCCTTGAGATAGTGGTCGCGTTCAAAGGGGTTGGCGGCGCCCTCGAGCAATTCGATGTCCTCACGCAATTCGTCGGCCTGGCCGCCGAGCAAGTCGTCCAGCGCCGCATCGCCGAGTTCGGAAATGACGATGCCCGCTTCGCTGCGAGTCTCCCGGCCGGGGGTGAACAGATGAAGCTGCTTCCGGTAGAGGCTGTAAACGCCCTTGAAGCGTTTGCCCATGCCGATGGGCCAGGAAAGGGGCGTGCATTCGACCTGGAGCTTGTCCTCGATTTCGGCCAGGAGATCGAGCGGCGGCCGTCCCTCGCGGTCGAGTTTGTTGATGAACGTGATGATGGGGGTGTTGCGCATCCGGCAGACTTCCATCAGTTTTTCGGTCTGCGGCTCCACCCCCTTGGCGCTGTCGATCACCATCAGGGCGCTGTCCACCGCCGTCAGGACGCGATAGGTGTCCTCCGAAAAATCCTGGTGGCCCGGGGTGTCCAGCAGATTGATGTCGTATGCCCGGTAGTTGAACTTCATGACCGAAGAAGTTACCGAGATGCCGCGCTCCTTTTCGATGGCCATCCAATCACTGGTGGCATGGCGGGCCGCTTTGCGAGCCCGCACGGCGCCGGCTTGCTGAATGGCTCCGCCGAACAGCAGCAGTTTCTCCGTCAGCGTGGTTTTGCCGGCGTCCGGGTGGCTGATGATGCCGAAAGTCCGCCGGCGGTCGATTTCTTTGCGATGGTAATGTTCCATATCTCCTTGGCTTCCCTTGCCGGATGCGCCGCGTTTGATCGCTGCCGTCACGTACCCACCGCAGTCAAGTGGCGCGACAGCCCCCGGCTGGCGTCGATTCATCACCGCTCGGCCGCCGCCTTGACGCGGATCGCTGCAGGCACAGCCTTGCCGGCGGGCCATCGGGTGGCTGGCCTCGCTTAGATGGTCATTTTTCGGGGCGCTGGTGGACGGCCATGCAAGAACTGCGGCCGTCTTCGGGAAAACATGTCCGGGTGCGGGCTGGCGCTAGGCAATCTTCAGGTCGGGCTGCCCTTTGCGGCGACGGATCACGCGGTGGCCGCTGCTGCTGCGTCGCGTGGCTTCTTTCTCCTGCGGGGCGGCGTCGGCGGATTTGAGCAACTGACGCAATTGGGCTTCAATTTTCTTGATTTTGTTTTCGTCCATTGACTTTCACTTCATTTGGGGTTGTTCGAAATGCCGATCCGTCGCCCCATCGGGTGGCACCCGATAAGCAGGGCATACGGCCGGACTAAAAAAAACCGCTCGTTTCGAGCGGATCGCAATCGATTGGCACCGAACGGTCATCGCCAGCCCGGAGGTTGAATGCCACCTATATCAGAATTT
>CAYMAR010000006.1:9117-30440 GCA_964388465.1 uncultured Desulfobacteraceae bacterium | reverse complement strand
GGCTGCCCAGCTGGCCGCAGGCCGCCATCAAATCGCGTCCGCGGGGCGCCCGTTTTTGCACGTTGATCCCGATCCGGATGAGTTTCTGGCGGAAGCCGTCCAGCTCCGCCGCCGTCGGTGGACGATAGGGTCCGTCTGGCCCTGGATTGAACGGGATCAGGTTGATTTTGGCAGACAGGGGGGCGAGCCATTCGGCCAATCGGACGACACAGGCGTCGCTGTCGTTGACCCCCGGGATCAGCACATAGGCCACCATGAGGGCATAATCTTTTTTGAGCGGGTAGGCTATCAGGGCCTGCTGGAGGCGCTCGAGCGGGGCCTTACGGTTCAACGGCATCAGCCAGGTCCTGAGCCGGTCTTCGGGGGCGTTGAGCGACACCGCCAGTTTGAGGTGCGGCATTTCCAACCGGGCCAGCTTTTCAATCCCGTCGATACGCCCGGCCGTGGACACCGTGATGTAGCGCAGGGCAATGTCCAGACCCCGCTGATCGTTCATCACGCGCACGGCCTGAATCACATTCGCAAAATTGTCGAAGGGCTCGCCCATGCCCATGAAGACCACGTTGCGCACCGCCCGGCCGTAGCGTCGACGAGCGTTGTAGACCTGCCCCACGATTTCCTCTGCCGTGAGCTGCCGCACAAACCCCAAGCGGGCCGTGGCGCAGAAGCGGCATCCCATCCGGCAGCCGACCTGACTGGAAACGCAGACCGTCTGGTGGGTCTCCATCGGCAGAATCACCGATTCGATGCGATGACCGTCTTTGAGCACGGTGACAAATTTGACCACGCCCTCCTGCTCGGCTTCCTCCGCCACCTCTCCGGGCTCAAAGACCAGGTCGGCCGCCAGCCGATCCACCAGGCCGGGTGCATTGTCGAGGGGCGGCGCCTCCCAGGCCTTTGGATTGAGGCCGCGGAAACATTCGCGGTAAAGGGCCGCAGCCATGAACGGGCCTTTGCCGTAGCGCGCCGCAAAATGGGCGGCAAGCTCCTCAAATGTCAATGCCAGCAATCGCATCGGCTGCGTCGTCTCCCCTCGCCGATCGGTCCGCGTTAGCCGCGCCCGTCGGAAAACATGCGAGTACCGGTCTGCTCCCCGCCAGGCAGGGGGTCGCAGGCCAGCCGCTCGAAATCGTCGGCCAGCTCCTCGAGGCGTTTCACGACATGTCGGCGCTGTTTGGGCGTCAATGACCTTGAGATGTTTTCCAGAAGAGAAAAGGTCAAGCGCTTGTTGAAGTCGATTTTTTCCTGGTAGGAAGGGTCGCGGAGCTTTTCCGGCGCGGCGAGCAGATCGAGAAAACGGCGCGCGTAATCCGGTCCGGGGCGACGCCCTTCAAGTTCGCGTTGCAGCGCCGCCTGAAAGCGCCGGCGGTGCGCCAGCCAGTCTTCGGCGGTTTCCGCCAGCCCCTGAGACCATTGGGATACGAGCGCTTTTTGAGGACCACGCAGTGACCCCGTCCAGTATTCAATGCGTTTCTGCATGCGTTTCTGCCGGTTGCGGCGGCGCGTTTCGACCGACGGCTCAACGTATTCGCGCTCCAGGTCGAGATTGGTCTTCTCGATATTCGCAAAGAGGGTGTCGATCTGCTCGTCGCTGGCGGTCACCACAATGGCCACCGCATCCGGGCCGATCTGGTCGATCAGATCGATCCAGTACTGTTTGAGCCGGTCGAAATGATCGGCCCAGCGCTCGGCGCGCACAGGCTGCCCCGGAACGCTCAGATCACGCCGCAGCTCGCGCAGGAAATACGCATAGCGGGTCAACTGGGTGCGGCAGTGCCAGTCGAGCTGGTAGGCGAGCCGCACGGAGAGCTCGTCGTCCTGGTGCGCATCCAGCTCGATATAATCCTCGACGTACCAGGGAATGATCCAGTCCAGATTGGTATAGGTCCACCGGGGGCCGCAGGCCGTGAGCAGAAGGACGGCAATGATGACCAGAAATATTCTGTGCATTGTTCATACTAGCGAGGCGCGCGGGGGTTGGCAAGCCCCCGGCCGCTGAATATCCAGCTGCGCTCGAAAGGCGCTTCTCGACGTGCCGTCCAGCGACGGCGTGAAGGGCGGTCGATCTGACATTTTCCGACATTTTTTTGACAATATTCGGCGCGTGGCCGCCGGAAAACCTGCCGGCCGGCCGATCATGGGATACGGACCTTCCCCAACCACCCCCGAATTTCTCCTTTAAGCATTCAAAATAATTGATTTATTTTGTTGCACCCCGCATTCCGGCCTGGCGATTGCTTTCATGGCGTGGATATTGCTTTCCTTAAATCTTAAATTCCGCAACAGACGCCATCGAACAAGCCTTCGAACACCGGCGAGGACCCCAACATGCGTTTCTGCCGATACACGCCGTATCTGGAAGCCGTAATCAAACGGCAAGGCCTGCACGTCATCGTGGTGCTTCTGGCCGTCTGTCTGCATCTGCCCGGAACGTCGCGGGGCAATCCACCCGACAACCGTTTGGATGCCGAGCTGTTTCGCGCCTTCATCCTGGAGGGAAAACAGCGCGAACCCCTGCTGGCCTTCGGCAAAATCCGACATCAGGTCGAACCGTCCCTCAGCCAGGACAACCGTGCCTATCTCAGCGACAACACAATCTTGATGGAAAAAATTCGCGCGGAACTGGCGAGCGATGTACTGCGGTGGCGGCTGGCCCAGGCCTCGACGCAACGGATGATCGTACCTGAGCAGCGGCCGCGCTATGCGGCCCTGTTCGAGCGCTACTGTCAGTCGGCAGTGGATTTCGTGCTGGCCCGGACACGCCTGCCCAGTCCCGATCTGGCCATTGCCACTTTCAATGGTGAGGACCGGCGGGGTGCCGCGCCTGCCGCCGAGGGGGGCGTCACGGCTTATCTGGTGCATCATATCGCTGACGTTTATACCGAGGAATACGTCTTTTTCGCAGCGGAAGACAGCGGAGCGCAGGTCACGATCGAATTGAGCAACCGCAACTATACCGGCGAGGTCGGCTCCTACTCTTCCTATTTGTTCTACGACGAAGACCAGAAACTGGAATTTGTCCACAGCCCATACAGCCTCTGGCGCAGCAGCGCCGAGGACCCTCTGAACGTGTTGATCGTGCCCGTGGAGGAAACCCTCCACATCGCTCTGCGCCATTTCACCGAAGCCGCCATCAAACACCGTCTGGCAACCTGCCGTGACAGATCCCGCCCGTTCATCGATCAGGTCGTCGAAGAATGGCTGGCCGTCGAAGAGGCCGCCGTGGGCGGGCTGGTACGCCAGCTGATGCCCGAAGTCATGTCGCGTTTCCTCCCGGACTGGCCCCAGGCAAATCTCGACGCCACCTTTCAGGCCCGCCGGTCTTTTGACAAATACCGCTACCTGAATCAGGGGGTGCGCATCGTGGAAGCGCTGGGCATAGAGGCCTTTATCGATCTTTACCGGCAGGACCCGAGGGCATTCCGCGCCATGCTGTCCCCTCCTTCCCCCGGCGACGGCGCCACCGAGACGGCCGTGACCGATAAGCCGGCGCCACCCGACCCGTCGGCCTGATCCGGTCATGACGGGCACAGGCTAAAACGTAAAACAACCCACGATCCACGACAGGCCCTCTCCTCCTCGCGGCCAGGACGCCGTCCCGCCGCCAACTGCCGCACCCGCCATCCGGGATATCAAACGCCAGCCGAATCGGCGGGATAGCTGCCCAGACATTTCATATCGATGGCGAGTTTTTCCATCTGCTCCAAGACCGGGGCAATGTTATCGTCCTGGTGCGCGCCTTCGAAATCGAGAAAGAAACTGTAATTGCTGGGATCGGTCCGCAGGGGCATCGAAGCGATGCGTGTCAGGTTGATTTGGGCCTCGGCAAACAGACGCAGGACATCGTAGAGTTTGCCGGCCTCGTGCGGCACGGCGAAAATGATCGAGGTCTTGTCGCCTTGGCCGGTGTAAGGTTCTCGCGAGAGCAGCAAAAAACGGGTGGAGTTCGATGCCCCGTCCTCGATACCCGCTTTGATCACATCGAGATCGTAGAGCTCCGCACACAGGTCGCTGGCGATGGCGGCGGCGGCCTTGGGGTGCTCGCGGGCCAGCATTTTGGCCGCACCGGCCGTATCGTAGAACGGATGCGGTTCGAGGTGGTTGCGCAGTAAAAAACCCCGGCACTGGGCCAGGGCCTGGGGGTGCGAATAGACCATGCGGATTTCGCGGTAGTCCGTTCCCCGGGTGGCCAGGAGACAATGGTTGACCGGCACCTTGATTTCACCGATCACGCTGAGATTGGTGGTGGTCAAAAGATCGTTGACCTGCGTTACGGCGCCTTCCAGGGAGTTTTCCACCGGCACCACGCCCAGATCGAGAGACCCCTCTTCCACACCCCGGAAGACATCGACGAATTCCATGCAGGGGATGTAGGCCCCCGCCGGCACGAGCTGGCGTGAGGCCACTTCGCCGTATGCCCCATGTTCCCCCTGAAAAGCCACGAGCTTGCGTTCCTCCTCCTGCAGGCGTTTACTCTCCTGAATAATGGTTTCCAGGAGCTGGCGCGTGAACGAGCGCTCCACCAGATCCAGGTTCAGTCTTTCCGCCCGGGCCAACAGGTCTTTTTCGCGGGCCGGATCGTTGATATTGGTCTTGAACTTCTTGGATCGCAGCGCCAGCCCCATGCGCTCTTGCAGGAGTACCAGCAGTTCCCGGTCGATTTTATCGATTTTGCTGCGAATTTCGTCAAGTTTCATTGTGACTCCCCATTTGAAAGGTTAAGCCGCAGGCGGCCCTTGGTTAGGTCATTTCCTCCCCCCGGTTGGGGCCGGGGTCCGCTCCATGAAGGCCCGCAGCGGACGAATCTGCTGCATGAGCGCATCGAATCGATCCGGCGTCATGGCCTGATCGGCGTCACACAGGGCTTCCGAGGGATTGTGGTGGACTTCGATCAGCAGACCATCGGCGCCCGCCGGCACCGCTGCCAGGCTCATGGGCCCGATCAGGCTGAGCCTTCCCGTACTGTGGGTGGGGTCGATCACGATAGGCAGATGGGTCAATTCCTTGATCGCCGGCACCGCACTCAAATCCAGCGTGTTGCGGGTATAGTTTTCAAACGTACGGATACCGCGTTCACACAGGATCACATCCGGGTTGCCCTCACTCAGGATGTATTCGGCGCAGTTGAGCCATTCCTCCAGCGTGGAGAACATGCCCCGTTTGAGCAGCACCGGCCGCTTGACCTTCCCGACCTCCTTGAGCAGGGCAAAATTCTGCATGTTGCGGGTGCCGATCTGCAGAATATCGGCAAACTCGGCCACCCAGGAGACGTCGCGCGGGTCGAGAACTTCCGTGACGATGGGCAGCCCGGTTTCCGCACGGGCCTTGGCCAGGATCTTGAGCCCCCGCAAACCGAGTCCCTGAAACGAGTACGGCGAGGTTCGCGGTTTAAAGGCCCCGCCCCGCATCATGTCGGCGCCCGAGGCTTTGACGGCGCGTGCGGTTTCGATGGTCTGATGCTCACTCTCCACACTGCAGGGACCGGCGATGACGACAAAATCGCGGCCAAAAGCGACCTCCCCGACTTCGATGACGGTCTGCCGTGCCTTGTCGCGTGATGCCAGTTTGAGGTTTTTCATGCGGTTTTCCTTTTCCAAATCGACATGGGTTGAGGGGGCGGCACCCGTCGCTAACGCAAAAAGCCCCGAGATCGCTCTCGAGGCTTGAATCGCAGTAGAAAACCCCGAGTGGATCGTGAATGTCCACCCGGGGTCGGCTTAGCGCGCGCTAATCAATCAGCCGGATGGACGCTTCTAAAGCTAAAGTAGAAGCGCCCGGTAAAAAAGAAATGGCTGGTCTTCAGATTAAGCATTGTGGCTCCCGCAGGTTGCTGCTGGCCAAGATAGTTCACAATTTCGAAAGGCTGTCAACGCTTTTTTGCGATCCATCGCATCCCGCGCCGACCGGCAGGGAAGCGCCGCCGAAACGGGAGCGGAATGTGGACGCCCTGAATAATCGACCTACAATCCCCCGTAGACGGCGCCCAGGGCATAGGCCATCAAGGCCGTGGCGCAGGCCTGGAGCACCCGGCGGCGCGGACGGGTCATGCGCCAGGGCGGAAGCATGAAGGCGGTGGCAAAGCCGGCGCACACGAAGAAGACCGTGAAATATTGAACGTTTTCCGGCCTCCAGGCCGGAATGAGCGCCACCAGCACGAAATAGGCTATTAGGCACGAAGCCACGCTCTTGAGTCGCCGGGGGCCGCGCATCAAGGCCCAGCCCTGGGCCGGCAAAAAAAGCAATCCGGCCAGCGGACCAAACCAGGCCCAAGCGATGTCGCCCGGCGGCGGCGCACCGAAGGCTGTGCCCCGACCCACCGGATTGACCAGGGCGGCCAGCAGATGGTCGTGGCACCACAGGCGCACACCGTGCCAGTCGAAACCGAAAGTCGTGGTCAGGACTTTCTCGACGGGCGGGGTCAGGTCCAGCATCATAAGCCCGTAACGCAACAGATTGGCCGCCGCCCCCCGGATGCCGTCGGCATTGTAAAACCCGCTGGGCGACAGGCCGCCGTCCGCCCGGAGGGCACCCCAGATGTAGACCCATGCGGGAAGCGCCACCGCTGCACACGACAGCGGGACCGGGCGCAGCAGATCCCACCAGATGCGGCCGCCGTGCCGTCGGAAAAGGACGAGCACGGTCAGGAGCAGACCGAGGAGCGGGAAGACCAACCCGATCCGTCCGCCCGTGACGCTGAAGGCCCAGCCAATCGCCAGCAGTTGGAGATCCCGGGCGGACGGCCGCTCGACCGTGCGGTACAGCCAGAGAATGAAGAGGAGGGTTGCGGCCGCCGGGATAATTTCACCCCCTCGGGAAACGGAGAGAAATACCAGCCGCGGCATGCTGGCCACCAGCAACGTCGCCGTAATGGCCGTGGGCGGCCAGGCGTACCGGCGTGCGAGGGCGTAGGTCGCCAGGCAAATGGATAAATACGCCATCCAGGGCAGCAGAAAGGCGCCGGGGAAAACCGGCTGGAGCAGGAGGGCCCGCCAGGGCACCGTCCCTTCGGATGCGGGCGGCAATATTAAAGATGCGGATATGGGCATCGAAAGCGGTGCCGGTATGCGATACCCATCGGGCCAGGCCGAAAAGAAAGCCGCCCCGGCCAGACCCGCCAAGGCCGCGCCGAGAGCCGCCGCCGCCAGGGGATGCGCCCGGGAAAAATTCACCCAAGGCCGCCAGAGGCCGAGGATCCTTCCGCGGTGGCGTACCAGAAGCACGCAGGCCGCCGCCAGGGCCACCGCCCGCATGCCGGCGACCAGCGGGAACCCGCCGGTCAGTTCGACGCACTGCAGCAGAAACAAAATCAGCATGGCCGGCAGGAGCGCAGCCCCGGCGGCGGCTTCGGCCAGCGTATGGCCCCAGTGCCGATACAGGCCCAGCGCGGCCAGGCTGTAGACCGCCAGCTCGGCGATCCCCGTCCCCATCGCCAGAATCTCCGTCACCTCGCCTGCCATAGCGCCGTTCCGCCCATCCCCGGGTCCCCGCCATCTTAGACCGTCTTGGCTTCCCGCTGCCGATCCGCTTTCTGCGTCTTCAGGTGTTCGACGATTTCGATCATATAGTCGCGCATCGCGGTTGCCAACCGCAGGCATTCATCGCAGTAGACCTTACGCCGCATATAGCCGTGCGCCTCGTTCTGATGGTGATACCAGGCCGGATAGGGCGACCCCCGGCAGAATTTGCGGCCGGTATAGGCCGCGATCGGGCAGCCCGTGCACACCAGCATGTAGTAGATCCGGCATGGAGGGCAGTCCAGGACACCACCATCGGACTGCCGACCGGCAATGATCCGGTTCCACTTGACCACCGAAGCCTCCATGATGCGAATGTTGTTCATCGTCACCTCCCGATGGGAAGGCCCTGCCAGCGAGGCGGATCGAACAGGTCGCTCAGCGTGCGAAACAGTTCCAGAAACGCCGGTGCACCATGGCGCAGCGGTGGTGGATGTAATCGACTTTACGGGTGTCGGCCTGATTCGCCAAGGCCTGGTAATCGGTTTGGGTTTGGTCGGTCAGCTCCCCCAGCACGGCCCGGATCGAGGCGGCCAGCGCCTCTTGGCGATAACCGCCCTCCAGTACCAGAACCAGTCGGCCCCCGCAGCTGCGCGCTGCAATATCCATCAACAGACGGGTCAGGGCGGCAAAGCCGGTTGCGGTCACGCGCATGCGGCCGAGGGGGTCCCGGGCATGAATATCGAATCCTGCCGAAACCAGAATCAGGTCGGGGGCGAATTCCAGTGCCAGCGGGTAAAGCAGCTGCCGGTAAAGGGCGTTGAACTCGTCGTCCCCGTAGCCCCGGGCCAGCGGCAGATTGACGGTGAAGCCTTCACCCGGCCCGAGGCCGGTCTCGGTGAAAAGCCCTGTGCCCGGATAATGGGGATGCTGATGCGAAGAGAAAAAGAGCACACTGGCATCACGCTCGAAAGCGTGCTGCGTGCCGTTGCCGTGATGCACGTCCCAGTCCACGATCAGGACCCGTCGGGCCCCCAGGGTCCGGCGGGCAAATGCGGCGCCGACCGCCACGTTGTTGAACAGACAAAACCCCATGGCACGGGCGGTCTCGGCATGATGTCCCGGCGGTCGGACCAGGGCGAGGGCATTGCTCAGACGACCCTCCCAGACCTCGCGGATGGCCTGCAGGGTGCCGCCCACGGCCATCCGTGCGGCCATGTACGAGCGCTCGCAAACCGGCGTATCTCCGGCCGGGGACGCAAAGGGCCGCCGGGCCGTCGCGGCGATCTTGGCGATGTAACCCTCGGCATGGATCAGGGCCAGGTCGTCGGTCGTGCAGGGTTGGGGCGCAATCCGGCGCCAATGAGGCCGGCATTCACATTGCGCGAGCATGGCGTAGACGGCGTGAAGGCGTTCGGCGTTCTCCGGATGGTGGCCACCGGTATCGTGCTGCAGATAGTGCGTATCCAGAACCACGCCGGTTCGGGCCAGATTCGTCGTCATCGCGGCCATCGCTTTCCAGGCGTTTCTTCCCGGGTCATGCCGGTGGGCACCGTCAGCACGGCGCAGGCCGCATGCCGCAGGGCCGCTTCCGTGGTCGACCCCACCAGCAGTTGGGCGAGACGATGGTGGTGCCGCACCCCCACAACCAGCAAGTCGGCCTGGCGCCGGGCGATATAGCCCGGCAGCGCCTCGGCGGCCGGCCCCGGCGTCAGATCGACCGACACCCCGAGATCCCCGACCGTCGCCCGCAGCTTGCCTTCCATTTCCTGGCGCAGGCGATCCTGCAGACTGGCCTGGACTTGGCCGTAGGGACCATTGGTGGGTTCCAGGATGTCAGGTCTTACCGGCCGTTCCATGGCGTGCAGCAGATACAGCTCGGCATCGAAGCGTCGGGCAATGGCCGCAGCCACGGTCAACACCGGGTCGCGCGGTGCGAGCGTCTTGCAGGCCATGACAACTTTTTGGAATGGCGGCTTGTCGCTGGAATGCTTTCGGGTCCGACCGACCACCAGCAACGGCGTCGTCAGCCGGCGGGCCATGCGTTCCACCACGCTGCCGAGCAATACCCGTTGGATCCCGGTCCAGCCGTGGCGGGCCGCGACCACCAGACCGGCGCCGGTTGCACGGATGCAGTCGGATAGGCCATCCACGGGATCGCCCGCCGCGACGATCGCCGCGACCTGATGGAACGGCGCCGTGAGTTCGTTCAAATTCCGGCGGGCCGCAGCCATAAAGTCACTCTGCGCCCCGCCGCGTTCGAAGATGGCGGTTCCGGGATACGGGTCATGCGAGGCCGTGACGGCATGGAAAACGGAAAGACGCGCATCGAAAGCCTGGGCCAGCAGATGCCCGACGTGCACAACCGCCTCCGATGGAGGGGAAAAATCGACAGCACTGAGGATATGCTGCGGGTCGAACGACATGCGGTTTTCCATCGACCGATGCATCGCGCACAGACAGTTTTGCCGGGCAGATCGAAGCGGATGAGATGGCGGCAAGTAAAATTACGGCGGTGTAGAAACAGGTGGCACCATCAATTCAATAGTAAGAGAATAAGGTTGATCGCAGCGGCCTGTCAAGGCCGGAACGGAAGCGGTCGCCGGCGGGAAATCCATGCGTCGGCAGCATTGGTGAAGACTTCCAACGCGTGGTCATGATTTTGCGGCTGATCCGCCGCGTTCCGAACGATTTCGCATGCCGGTCGGGATCACGGCCTGCGGCTACCGGGGAAAGGGACTTACGGCGGCAGGCCGCGGTGATGAAAACTGCGCAAAACGCCTCTATCGCGCTGATGACGAACCGGTTTTAGAAGAAACGGAAGATGAGAAACATGCCCAGCATGGCAAAAGCCAGGGCCAGCTTGGCGGCCACCCCCAGCGCCAGCCCGATGGTGGCCCCGATGCCGGCCCGGCTGGCTGCCTCGAAATCCAGGCGCATGGAAAGCTCGCCGATCACCGCACCGATGAAGGGCCCGATCACGACCCCCACCAGCCCGAAAAAAAGACCCGACACCGCACCGATGACGGCACCGATCACGGCGCGGCGCGAAGCACCGAATCGCTTGGCGCCAAAGGCGCTGGCGACGAAATCGGCCACGTAGGTCAGAAGCGCCATCGCCCCCAGCAGCACCAGCGGCCAGGTGCCCACGTGGGCAAAACCGTCCGCCCAGGCGGCCATGAAAAGGCCGGCAAACAGCAGGGGCGCTCCCGGCAGGGCCGGGAAGACGAGGCCGGAGATGCCCACCAGGATAAAGAGGACCGCAAGGATCCACAGCGCGATCTGAGCCGCCAGGGTGATTTCCATCATCGCTTCCTTCTAGGTGTTGACTGTTTGGATAGTGTCCGGTGAAAACCGCATCGTTTATACCATACCTTTGGGCCTGCGGGACTCGAACCGCATGCCGTCGCGCAAAGCCGAACTCAGTACGAAGCCCTCGTAGAGTTCCTGCGCCAGAATGACCAAACCGATAACCAGGAGCCAGCGCTGCTGATAGTAGAATCCGGCCGCCCAGGCCATGGCGGTGAGCGCGATGATCAGACAGCGGATGCCCCGAACGAACCAGATCGCACAGGCGTATTGGCCGGCCAGGCGATAGGCGGTCCGGAAGCGCTGGATGCAGAGGACGGCGGCCATTATGGCCGCGCCGGCCAGCAAAACAGACAGTCCGATACCGATGGGCGGCTGAAAGAGGATGTTCATGCCGGACCTCCCTTCACTTGGTCCCGGCGGCATCCGGCCGTGGCGGGATTTCGTTGCGCCCGTCAGGGCAGCGGCTCTTCGGTGTAGGCCACGTTGGCCTCACGCGACGCGTGGAGCGGCAAAGCTTTGCCCGCCCGCACGTCCGCGACGAAATTCGGGTTGAGCAGAAACGACTTGGCCGACAAGACGATATCCGCATGCTCGAGCGCGGCCTGGGCGCTATCCCGGTCGTGGATCTTGCCGCAGATCATGAGCGGCAGGTCGGTCTCGGCCCGGGTGAGTTCGGCCACCGTTTGATCGCTGTCGAAACCAGGCGCCCGGAAATCATAGGTCGACAGCGAGATCGCATCGATGGGCTCGGCCGCCAGCAGCTGGATCAGCCCCTGCCATTCCGCCTGCGTCTTGAACAGCGACACCTCGGGATCGGCCACGCCCCAGTTGGAGATCCTGAACGTCAGCAGGCGCTTGCGGGGCACCACTGGACGAACCGCGGCGATGATTTCGTGGGCCAGACGGAATCGGTTTTCGAGCGTCCCCCCGTAAGCGTCCGTGCGCTGGTTGGAATGGGCGGAAAGAAACTGGTTGATCAGATAGCCGTGAGCCCCATGGATCTCGACCCCGTCGAATCCGGCCGCCATGGCGCCCTTGGCGGTTTCCACGAAGCCCTGGACAACATGATCGATGTCGAACCGACTGGCCTGATCCGGGACGGGGTAAGGTTTCCCGGTCAGCGGGTTGTCCTGGCGCGGGGTCAGCGGGCTGGGGGCGATGCTGCGGCCGGCCGGGTTGATCTCGGGCCAGGCCATGCGACCGCAGTGAAACATTTGCAGCACCGACACGGCGCCGTGGTGGTGGATGGCCTCGGTGACCGGCTTCCAGGCGTCGATCTGCCGCTGCGTGAGCATCCGGGCCTGACCGGGGTATCCCTGGGCGCTCTCGTAATCGGTGACGATGGCTTCGGTAAACACCAGGGCGGCGCCGTTTTCGGCCCGCCGCACCAGAAAATCGAGCACGTCCGGCCGCGGAATACTGTCGGTCACCGAAGACATGCGGGTCATGGGGGCCACGCCCAGGCGGTTGCGCAAATGGTAACCATTGAGATTAAAGCCTGAAAAGATGTCGGTGGGCATCCATCCTCCTCGTCAATACTGATGGTCGTCATGATTGACCGGTTATGGTAGAAGATAGGTTTCGGCCCCCGACCGTCAAGACCGGGGGCTCATGGTCAATGATGGGATCGGGGATGGGATCGGGCGACGGCGGGACGGGCCGGTTTTAATGGTCGTCGTGGGTTCCCTTGACCACGGGTATACCGGTCTGGCCCTCGATGATGGCGGCCATTTCGTCGGCACTGGCGTATGGACAGCCCGGTTTGGCATTCACCAGGCAGTCGCTCAGATAGATTCTCTCCGGCTTGATTTCCGAGAGTTTCATGGCCATGCCCACGGTGGGTATCAAGGCCCGGCCCGGGCACTCGCATTTAACGAAGGAGACCACCCGGGAAGGGCTTGCGTCGTTGCCGTCACCTGCGGCGGCCGCTTTGAGGCATCGCCATTCCCCGGGGCACCCGTAGCCGCTGTCCATGTAGGCGCCGCAACCGACCCCTGCGATTTTTTCCATCGCACGCCTCCTTTCACATCTTTGGGTTTACGAACGATGATTGAAACCGATAGACGATCAAGGTAGGGTAATCAATATATTAGTGGGATATAACAATCAAAGTTCATCTGCAATCCAGAGTTTTTCAAACCTAGCGTATCGCTCGCCGTGACAAAACCCCGCGATCATGGACAATTTCAATTTCCGGCGAGATCGTCGTTTAAACTGGCCGGGATGGGTGCCGCGCATCCTGTGTTTCAATATCGGCATTATAGAATATTCGGTCGGGGACAGTCGGGAATCGGAGGAAAACGTTCAATGCAGACCGCAATTCTGACGACAGCGGCCATTGTTGTAATCGCCACGCTGGCCGCGGCGGATATGCCGCAGAAAGACAACCCCTGGTTTAAGGAGGCTCAGAGGGTCATCCGGGCCAAGAAGGCCCGAAAACCCATTACCCAAAAGGCCAGGAGCGTCATTCTCTTCATCTCCGACGGCAACGGGATCGGCACCAATTATGCCACCCGCCTTTATATGGGCCAGAAGGCCGGGGGATACGGAGAGGAATATATTCTGCCCTGGGAAGCATTCCCCAGCCTGGCGCTGAGTAAAACCTACAACACCAATGCCCAAACGCCGGACAGTGCGGGAACTTCCACCGCCCTGAATACCGGCATCAAGACCCGGATGGGCGTCATCGGTCTGTCCGCAAAAGCCCTCCGAGGCGAATGTGCCGACGTCGAATCGACGATGGCCCGATCGTTTGCCGAATTGATGCACGCCGAGGGCAAAGCCGTCGGCATCGTCACGACGGCCCGCATCACCCATGCCACGCCGGCCGCGGGCTATGCCCACTCGGCGGACCGACTCTGGGAAGACGACACCCGGATTCCCGAAGGCTGCCGCCAAAAGGACATTGCCCGGCAACTGTACGACAAACTCGTCGAGGGCGAAATCGACTTCGCCATGGGCGGCGGGCGGCGTCACTTCATCCCCGCCAATGGGGTGGACCGCCTCGGCGTGGAAGGCCGGCGTCGCGACGGCCGCAATCTCATCAAGGATGCCCAGGCCAGAGGTGTGCAGTATGCCTGGAACGAAGCCACATTTGCCCAACTTAAGCTGGACGGCAAGACCCCCATACTGGGATTGTTCGCGAAATCCCACATGACATTCGAGCACGATCGTGACGGGCAACCGTCTCTCCCTGAAATGACCGCAGCCGCCATCAAGCATCTATCCAGGCAGAGGAGCGGCTATTATCTGCTGGTGGAATCGGGACGGGTCGACCACGCCAACCACGATGGCAACGCCTACCGTATGGTGACTGAAAACGCCGCCCTCGCCAATGCGGTGACCAGAGCCGTCGAGATGACTTCCGAATCGGACACCCTCATTATCGTCACGGCCGACCATGGGCACGCTCTAGCCTTCAACGGCTATTGCGGCCGCGGATCCGATATCACTGGTTTATGCTACAGGATCGACCCACAAGGCGAGAAGCACCTGGACGAACCGAACCGCGCCGACGACGGCAAACCTTACACGGTCATCGGCTATCTAAACGGTCCCGGTTCGGTGTTGCGCAAAAAGGCCGACGAAGATTCCGGCGGCACACGACCCTCCCTTACCGCCGACCAAGCCCTGGCCCCCGATTATCGCCAGCAAGCCTTGATACCGCTGAGATTCGCAACCCATTCCGGCGCAGACGTCGCCATCTACGCACGGGGTCCCTGGGCCCACCTGTTCGACGGGACGGTCGAGCAGCACTACGTGTTCCATGTCATGAATTTCGCCGTCCATGGTCAATGACGGGCGACAACAGGCAAAAGGCCTAAATATCTGCCAGAAGGGCGATGTGAGGGGATCCGATGAATTTCGAAGCAGCCTTCAGATCGTGAGCACCTCGGCCTCGATGTCCAGAAGCGCCAGCCGGATGCGGGCGATCAGGGCCGAGGCTTCCGGGACCACCACGAAAAAACGCGCATCGAAATCGCGGGCGTAACGACCGAAATCCCGCCATTTGATTCCGCAGTGGGCGCCCTTGACGGATACATCCGTTTCCAGATCGAATATATACTCGCGATCCTTCCAAGCGGTGACATCGGGCCAGGAGCCGTAAATGGGATCCGGCGGCGTCAATCCGTCCAGCCGCGCTTTGACGTGGGTGAAATCGGATTTGCCCAGTGAACGCACCAGGCCGTCAAGCATCGTGTCCTGGGGTCGGATGGCGGTGGGCGATGACATGTCCATACCCTCTCCTTTGCACGTGTGCGCCCTGCTCGGAAAGCACCGGTCTCATAAGCCCGATACAGGTTCAGGGTCCGGGTTCACATGCGGGCCTCAGGCCATTCGGTGTGAAGAAGGCATTCGAACCGGAAGGCGCCGGTAAGCGGTTTGGGCGTCGCTAACACGACGCTCGAAATCTATAGCGCCCAAAGCACACAATATCTTGTATGTCAACAATTATCTGGCCCCACATATCGTTATAATTCCTGCGGGTCTTGCAGCTGCGGTTCTTCCCCGCGCCACCCGCCGGCAAGCTTCCCGATTTGACTTTGTTTTCGACCGCCTGTATGGGTTGCTCTCGGCCAATGGCTTTGCCGGTCGGCCCGGTTTCCATCCGACATATCCGAGGCGGATTTTTTCGGAAAACAAGCGGGACCTTCCGACGAGGCGCTGCCTTGGCGCTCGATCTCTGCACGAACAGGGAACTGATAATGCCGTCCAACGACTTGAAACCGCTGTACAAACATCCGGATCTTGTGGTGGCGCCCTGCGACATGGGTCACGGCGTATTCGCCGGCGCCGCGATACCGGCCGAGACGACGCTCGAAGAATGCCATCACCTGCGCCTCAGCAGCGAAGAATGCAGCGGCATTCTGGACGATTACGTGTTCGGACTTGAACCGTACGACGGTCAGCCGGAGGACGAGGAATACTACTCGCTGCCCCTGGGGTGGGGATCCATTTACAATCATTCGGAAAACAGCAATACGGCCTATTGGCACGATCAGGAGCGGGACCTGATCATCTTCTACACCACGCGCCGCGTCGACCAAGGGGAGCAATTGTTCATCGACTACGGAAAAGCGTGGTGGGATTCCCGCGACCTCAAACCGGAATGAACATGATGGCTGAGACCCATCGGTCCAGCATCGCCCCGCGATTCCCCCGGCTGGATTGACGGCGACACGCCGTCTTACCGTTCGATTGTCCGGGAATTGCCGCGTTGCGACCGCGCTTTTTCACTTCGTTCGTGTTGGCGGTTGACGGTGGCGGCCGAATTTGGCACATGGATAAGGCCATGGCGGCCTGACGCCTGACATCCGTCGCGACGTGGCGGCCGCAAACAGTCCGTCACGGGTTGGTACCAAGCATTTTCCGGGAGATCCAAGCGAACCGATGCCGATATACGAATACGAACACGAAAACAAGGGATGCGGCCTGGGGCAAATCTTCGAGGTCCGCCAGTCCATCAGCGATCCCATTCTAAAAGCATGCCCGCAATGCCGGGCGCCGGTGCGCAAACTCATTTCACGCCCCAACATCAGCACCCCCAGGACCAACACCGAACTCAAGGATTTGGGCTTTACCAAACTGGTCAAACGCGATGACGGGGTGTACGAGAATGTGACGGCCCGGGACGGTGACAGCAAGTTTGTTCACCGCGACCGCCCGGAAACCCTTCCCAATCTGAAAAAGACGATCTCAGACTGAAACCGGCGGATCGCCCGGAGCGCTTGGCGACCTTCTCGCCGGCGGCCGCATGCCGCCGCCGATCACGCGATCCGGTAATGCAGACAGACACGCGCGTCATCCAGCCGCCGTAAATCCGTCAATACCAAATCGACTTCGATCCCCTCTTCGAAAAGGCCGATACCGGTCCCGAAAATCATTGGCGTGACCGTTACGATCAGCTCGTCGATCAGACCGGCCCGCATGAAAAGCGAATTGATGCGCGTCCCTCCGGCGAGAACGACCTCGCGGTAGCCCTCGGATGCCAGTTGGGCGAGCAGGTCTTGCGGCTGCAAACTCGTATACACCAGGTTGTCCCAGGTGGATATTCTTCGGGGATCCCGGGTCATGACGATATTTTTGCGTCCCGGCAGCGGCTTGCCGATGGTATCGAACGTTTTGGATCCCATGATCAGCGCGCCGGCCGCCTTGGTGATTTCCACGAAAAGGCGCTTGTCCGCCCGGCCGGTCCAATCCGGGAAATGGTCCGAATCCTTGGCGATCTTGCCATCCAGCGTCTGAGCTATCAACAAAATCGTTTTGAGCGCCATTTCGTCTCCCCTTGTATCGCCTTGGGGTGCGGGCGGCAGTTCGCACCCGCCCCCCCATAATGCTAAAAGCCCGGCTTAGGATTTGATAGAGAATGGGCAAGCATATCCCAAAACGGTGGGTACCTCAAACTGAAACCGGGTCACCGTCGCTTCGCTGGCGCCGGGACCAGGTGTTGCGATCGGCGGTGCCGTCGGTACAGCCTCCCGCCTCGGACGGACGGACACGGACCTGCCGCGGCCCGGGTCGAAACGGTCGGGAAGGATATTTTACTGGCGCCGATTATCTGCTATCTTCCCAAGCGTCTGTATGTGATTTTTCCTTTGGTGTCTGGGTTAAGACTCGGCGAATCGCACCATGAGAATTTACTATTACATGCCGTTCAAGCCCCTCGGGCATCCCAACCCCTCCGGCGACCTCATCATCGGAAGCGGGCTTTTCGCCTATTTGCGCCGATGCGGCCATCAGGTCACTCTGGCCAGCAGGCTGCGCGCCCGCTGGTTGTACTGGAAGCCCTGGCTGTGGCTGCGCTTGCTGGCAGAGGCGGCCAGAATCGTTCGGCAGTTGCGCCGGGCACCCCCCGACATCTGGCTGACCTACCATTCGTACTACAAGGCACCGGATGCATTAGGGGCATTGTGCACCCTTTTCTGCCCCACACCCTATTTTATCTTCCAAGGGGTCTATTCGACCAAGCGCCGGCGGCACTGGAAGACCGGGCCGGGTTTTCTGATCAACCGTTGGGTGCTGAGCCGGGCCGCGGCGGTCTTTACCAACAAGCGCCGTGATGAAATCAACCTGAGGCGGGTGCTGGCACCGGATCGTGTTCACTACATCGCCCCGGGGGTCGACACGGCGCGCTTCCGGCATGATGCCGACGCCCGCCAACAACTGCGTCGTGCCTGGAGCTGTCAAGATCTCCCCGTTATCCTGACCGTCGCCATGTTTCGACCGGGCGTCAAAACCGAGGGCCTCCAACAGACGATCCTGGCCTGCCAGGCGCTGCGGCGCAAAGGACGGGTTTTCCGGCTGGTCGTCTGCGGGGAGGGTGCCAGCGGCCCGCCCCTGCGGGCGCTGGCCCGCCGTTGTTTGGGCGACGGCGCCCTTTTCCCGGGAAAAATTCCGCGGGAGGAGATGTATCGCTACTATAGCGCCGCCGATATATTCGTCTTCCCCGGCATTCGCGAAGGCCTGGGCATGGTTTACCTGGAAGCGCAAGCATGCGGCCTTCCGGTGGTCGCGTTCGACCGCTGGGGCGCCTCGGAACTCGTCAGGGACGGCCACACCGGCCTTTTGTGTTCGGCCGCGCGGCCTCAGGCCCTCCTGGAAGCGTTGGAACCATTGATTCAGGATGACGGCCTGCGCCGCCGCCTGGGCGCGGCCGCCCGACGGCATGTGTGCGCCCATCACGACCAGGACCGCAACCATCGGTATTTCGAGCGCCTGTTGCGAACCACGGCCGGTTGCAAATCCTGAAACCGGCGGGAAGGGGTCGATGCGGAACGCCCGAGCCCGCAGGGCAAGGCCGTTTTGCGCCCTTGGGCAGGAGCCATGAGCGCATCCACCGCATGCGGAAGGCACCGGCACCGACGCGCCCGGCCTTATTCTCGCCGGTGCGGGCCGGCTGGGGCCGCAACCAATTCCGACGGGCTTTATTTTGGGATTGCTTTACAGCCGCAGATGGCGTTTAAAACCACCTGAGCACAAGGGGTGCCATCATTTACCGTAAACACGCAATAAACCGGTTCGGATTCAGGTGATTCTGATCGTTTCCACCATCGACTCCCACGGATGAGCGCCGAGCGCAAAATTATCTGTGTAACCGCCGCCATTTTGATGCACGCCGGGCGCATTCTAATCGCACGGCGCCCGGTCGGCGATCGTCTCGCGGGCGCGTGGGAATTTCCCGGCGGCAAACTCGAATCGGGCGAAACCCCCCGGGAAGGCCTTCGACGCGAACTGTACGAGGAATTTGGGATCCACACCCGCATCGGCCCCTTCTTCGACCGAAACGAGCACCGTTACGACCATATGACCGTCAGCCTGCTGGTCTACCGGGCCGAACTCGCGCAAGGGGATTTAAAACCCACCGCACATGATGCCGTCCGGTGGGTGACGCCGGAGCAGATGCATCAATACCGGTTCGCACCGGCGGACCGGCCCATCGTGGCGCGCCTGCAGCGCCTTGGGCTGGATCAAACGTCTACCCCCTGATCGATCGCCCGGACGGAAACGCATTTTGGCCTCAATGATCCTGCACCTGGACATGGATGCTTTCTTCGCATCCGTCGAACAGCACGACCGCCCGGAGCTGCGCGGCAAATGCGTCATCGTGGGGGGCTCGAGCCAGCGCGGGGTCGTGACGACCGCCAGCTACGAAGCCCGCCGTTTCGGTGTGCGTTCGGCCATGCCCATGTTCGAAGCGCGCCGCCGCTGCCCCCACGGCATCGTCGTTCCCGGTCGCATGCACCGCTACAAGGAAATCTCGCAGCGGGTGATGGCGCGGCTGAAGGCCTTCACGCCCCTGGTCGAGAAAGTTTCCATCGACGAGGCCTACATGGACATCAGCGGCTGCGAGCGCTTGCACGGTCCTCCTGCCGCGATGGGCACGGCCATCAAAAAGGCCATCCGGGATGAAGTTCAGCTGACCTGCTCGATCGGGATCGCGCCGGTGCGCTTCCTGGCCAAAATCGCCTCCGACATCCACAAACCGGACGGCATGACGATCATCACGCCGAAAGAGGTCATGCCCTTTATCGATCGTCTCCCCATCCAGAAGGTGCCGGGCGTGGGTCCCCGGGCGCTTGCAACGCTGAACAAGATGGGTATCCACACGCTGGGCCAAATCCGGCGTCAACGCCCGGAAAGCCTTGACCGGCGGATGGGCAAGTTTGGTGCCCGCCTCAGGGCGCTGGCCCATGGCCAGGACGAAACACCGGTCAATCCTGCGGGGAAGGCCAAATCATTCAGCTCGGAGGCGACCCTGGCCCGCGATCTATCCGATCGCGACCGGTTGCGGCAGCAACTCCTGCACCACGCCGAGGACGTCGGCCGGCAGCTCCGTCGACACGGCGCGAAAGCCCGCACCGTGACGCTTAAAATCAAATATCACGATTTCCGGCAGATTACGCGCAGCACCACCTCGGCGAAACCCTTCCAGTCCTCTGCCGATCTGTTCAGCGCAGCCTGCCGGCTTTTGGATGACGAACTGCTGAAGCATAAAATCCGCCTCATCGGGGTCGGTGCCTCCAACCTGGTCGCCTCCCGGACACCGGCCCAAATGGAGCTGTTCGCCTCCGCCGCTTCCGGCCCCGGAAACGATTGGGACAGCGTCGACCAGGCCCTCGATGCCATCAACATCAAATATGGCCGCGACACCATCAACAGGGCCAACTTGAGGGGCCCTTCGCGCAAACCTTAAAACCCGGCGCGGCGTGGCCGTCGACCCGGATGACGCCGCCGGGCACCCTTCCCCGGGCCCATCGTCTCGGCCCCAGGCCACGACGGGTCCTCGAGTCCCGCGGACACCCCCCAACCTCAACGCCGGCCGTTGGATCGCTCGCTCCCCGAATGCCGTTCGCGCCGGCCATGGCGATGGGCCGTCATCGCATCGGGTGGCCGGGTCATCGTTTTTCATTGCCGCAAATAGCCGTTTTTCGATCGATCGGATCGGAAGACAGGATGGCCGGGCGGATGAAATCGCATTTTGCGGTGCGTCAAACGTTTGGCAAAAATACGACAAAATTGTCAAAGCAATCGCCATTTTTGTTATGCTCTAAAATCTTCAGGATTTGTCGTTTTAAATTAAATCATTGTAATCGTTATATTTTTAAATATGACCCAAAACAATGTAAATGTTGGCATCATTATTGAACCATACCTACTGGCAGGTAAAAACCAGCGATCACGAATTCTTGGATTCAGAGACAGGATGACCCATGTACGAAAAGCCTTACGATCACAGCCTGCCGCGAACGGTCGATGAAGTGGCCGATCTGTTGATAGCCGATTTGCCGCCGCAAGAGATGGCAACCTTGTCGGGGATGACCGAAAACGATTTTGTCCGTCTGTACGACTCTGTCGCCAATTACGTCCTGGACGAGTTCAAAATCTGGACCGGAAATGACGAATTGCTCGCGTCCTGCATGCACGCGGTAACCGAAAAAGCGCATGCCACCGATCCGGCCATGATCATTTTGCGGCGGGTGTGGCAGAAGCTGCACGACTTTCCCGAAATCCTGATCATCACCTGAGTTTTCCATCAGGACATGCCCAGGCGCGCAG
>CAYMAR010000006.1:3087-9017 GCA_964388465.1 uncultured Desulfobacteraceae bacterium | reverse complement strand
CATACCCGCGGCCCCGCCGGTTGCCCCTGGATTGAAATCCCTCGACCCTTCGCCCCTTCCCGCCGAACGGTGTCATCAAACGGTTGAACCTCAAAGAACGATACCCATTGACTTGCCGAATAAATCATCGTAATGGGTGATCCATTATATTCATTTATGGCCTGCCGCGTCACCGAAGCGACCGAATGTTCAAAAAAACGTCTCACAGCCGCGTATTCCAGGATCTGGTCGACCAGATTCAAAAGGCCATCCTGGATGGCCGCCTCCAACCGGGGGACAAGCTGCCCCCCCAGCGGGCCTTGATGGAGATGTTCGCCACCAGCCGGGCGTCTGTCCGGGAAGCCCTGCGCGTATTGGAGCAAAAGGGGTTGATCGAGGTCAAACTCGGCGTTCAGGGCGGTGCCATCGTTCGCCAGACCAACATCGACCCGGCCACCGAAGTCCTGACCCTCCTGATGCACCAGAACCAGGTGTCGCTGGCACACCTGGAAGCGTTCCGTCTCTGCGTCGAGGGTGAGGTGACGGCCCTGGCCGCCCGCTCGGCCGGGCCCGAAGCCATCGCACGCCTGCGGCGCATTCTGGGCCGGGCGCGGGTCTGTCTGCACAGTGACCGGCCGGATGCCAAGGCTTTCGTCGAGGTGGATATCGAACTCCACATCGCCCTGGCCGAAATCAGCGGCAACCCCGTCTTCGCGGCCGTGGTCAAAATGGTGCACGAAACGATTCTGGGCTATTGCGACCGCTTTACGCTCCGCCGCCCGGCCGTCCTCGAGGAGAACTATCGGGACCTGTGCGCCATCGTGGCGGCCGTTGAACAGGGGGACCCCGAAGAGGCGCGCCGCCTAGCCCGCGATCACGTGCGCCGTTTCAACCGACACATGGAGGCTGAAGTCGCCGCCGTGCCGTTACCGCCCAAGGCGCTCCGACGGCGGGATTCGCACGGCAGGGATCGAGGCGGGCAAACCGGCGGCTGAAAACGAGGCCCGGACCCAACGATCAAGACCAATACCGGTCGGGAGGTAGGTATGCAAACCAAGGACTTTATCGAACTCGAAAACCGTCTCGGCGCCCATAACTACAAGCCGCTGGACGTGGTTTTAACCCGCGGCGAGGGCATCTGGGTCTGGGACGTGGACGGCCGCCGGTACATGGACTGCCTTTCGGCTTATTCCGCCGTCAATCAGGGCCACTGCCACCCGGCCATCCACAAGACGCTCGTCGAGCAGGCCGGGAAGTTGACCCTTACCTCGCGGGCGTTTCGCAATGACCAACTGGCCCTCTTCTACCAGGAACTCTGCGAATTGACCAACTCCCACAAGGTTTTGCCGATGAACAGCGGCGCCGAAGCGGTCGAAACGGTCATCAAAGCCGTGCGCAAATGGGGCTACACGGTCAAGGGCGTTCCCGAAGACCAGGCCGAAATCATCGTGTGCGCCAATAATTTCCACGGTCGCACGATCACGATCGTGGGATTCAGCACCGACGAGGGATCCCGCCGGGGATTCGGCCCCTTTTCACCCGGATTCAAAATCATTCCCTACGGCGATGCCGAGGCTTTCCAACGGGCGATCACCCCCCATACGGTCGGATTTCTGGTCGAGCCGATCCAGGGTGAAGCCGGGGTGATCATCCCGCCGGACGGCTATCTGCGCCGGGCCAAGCGACTCTGCGAGGAGAACGACATCGTGCTGATCCTGGATGAGATACAGACGGGCCTGGGACGCACCGGCAAGCTGCTGGCCGAAGAGCATGAAGGCATCGAGGCGGACCTGACCCTGGTGGGCAAGGCGCTTTCCGGTGGATTCTACCCGGTGTCCGCCGTGCTCTCCAACAAGGAGGTCATGGATGTCCTGCGTCCGGGCGAGCACGGCAGCACGTTCGGCGGCAACCCGCTGGCCTGCGCAGTGGCCCGTACGGCGCTGCGGGTGCTGGTGGAGGAAGACCTCGTCGCCAACGCGGCGGCCATGGGGGACTATTTCCTGAGCGGGCTCCGCAATCTCGACGCCCCGCCGGTCCGGGAAATTCGTGGACGGGGACTCATGATCGGCATCGAGTTGCATACCGATGCCGGCGGGGCGCGTGCCTACTGCCAGCGGCTCATGACGGAAGGCCTGCTTTGCAAGGAAACCCACGATCACATCGTGCGCATCGCCCCCCCGCTGGTCATCGGGAAAACGGACATCGACTGGGCCCTGGAAAAAATGGCCAAGGTATTCGCGGCCGGATAAAAACAGCGGCCGCCCCGGCACCGCCGATCAGGCCGTGCGGCAGCGGCGCACCGCTTCCGAGGGTCGTGGCCCGCACCATTAAACAGTGAGGTATCCCGTGAAACGTGATTTTATCCATGTGGACGATTTGACCCCCGAAGAAATCCACCAGGTTCTCGATCTGGCCGGAGAAGTCAAAGCCAAATTCCGGCGCCGCGAGGCCTTTCATCCCTTCGCCAACCAGACCCTGGCCATGATTTTTGCCAAGCCTTCCGCGCGCACCCGGATTTCCTTTGAAACCGGCTTCACCCGCATGGGCGGTCATGCCGTCTATCTCAACCCCCAGGATATCGAAATCGGCAAGCGCGAGGCCGTCAAGGACGTGGCCCGGGTCATCAGCCGCTACAACGATCTGATCATGGCCCGCCTGTTCGCCCACGAGCACATCCGCGAGCTGGCCGCCAGTGCCACCGTCCCGGTGATCAACGCCCTGACCGACTACAACCACCCCTGTCAGATCATGGCCGATATTTTCACCGTCAAGGAAGCGCGCGGTCATCTGCAGGACCTCAAGATCGTCTACGTCGGCGACGGCAACAACATCGTGCACTCCTGGCTGCGCCTGGCGGCCCGCCTGCCACTGCATTTTGTCTGCGCCTGCCCCGCGGCCTATCAGCCCGAGGCCGCAACGCTGCAGCTGGCGCTCGCGGCCGGTCTCTCCAGGATCGAAATCATCCACGACCCCCTGGCGGCCGTGCGGGACGCCGCGGTGGTCTACACCGATGTATGGGCCTCGATGGGGCAGAAACACGAGCTGGAAGAACGCAAGCAGCACTTCAATGCCTTCCAGGTGGACGGGCGCCTGATGGCCGCCGCCCGCCCCGACGCCCTGTTCATGCACTGTCTTCCGGCCCAGCGCGGGCTGGAGGTGACCGATGAGGTCATGGAGTCGACCGCGTCGATCGTATTCACCCAGGCCGAAAACCGCATGCACGTTCAGAATGCCATCATGCTGTTTCTGGCGGGTCTGGTCTAACCCGGAGGAAACCCGCCCGCGGCATCGGCACGGGGCTGTCGCGATCAACGCCCGTCATGCGTGACAGCCCCCCACACCCTAACCATTCACAAGCCGAATAAACCGGAAGGAACGCGTTATGATCGAAAACGTCATCATCATGGGGGCGGCCGGAAGAGATTTTCACAATTTCAATATCTACTTTCGAGACAACGGCCGCTATCGCGTCAAGGCCTTCACCGCCACCCAGATCCCCGCTATCGAAGGCCGCCGTTATCCGGCCGCACTGGCCGGCAGCCTCTATCCCGAGGGCATCCCCATCTTCCACGAAGACGAGCTCCCGGCCTTGATCCGGGAGCACCGGATCGATCTGGTGGCCTTCGCCTACAGCGATGTCCCCCACACGGAGGTGATGCACAAGGCCTCGCTGGCCATGGCCGAGGGCGCGGACTTCACATTGATCGGGGCCACCTACACCATGCTGCGCGCCCGCAAACCGGTGGTGGCCGTATGCGCGGTGCGCACCGGCTGCGGCAAATCCCAGACCACCCGCAAGGTCTGCGGGATCATGCGCGAGGAGGACCGGCGCGTGGTGGCCGTTCGCCATCCCATGCCCTATGGCGACCTGACCCAGCAGGCGGTCCAACGGTTTGCCGCCTATGAAGACTTCGACCGGCACCAGTGCACCATCGAGGAGCGCGAGGAATACGAACCGCTGGTGGCGCAGGGTATCGTGGTCTACGCCGGCATCGATTACAAGAAAATCCTGGAGGCCGCCGAACGCGAAGCCGATGTCATCGTCTGGGACGGCGGCAACAACGACACCCCGTTTTACTATCCCGATGTGCACATCGTCGTTTTCGATCCCCACCGCCCCGGCCACGAACGGCTGTATTACCCCGGAGAGACGAACATGATAATGGCCGATATCGCCGTCATCAACAAGGTGGACAGCGCGGCGGCCGAGGGTATCGAAACGGTCCGCCACAATATTGCCACTTACGCCCCGGGGGCCGACATTGTCATGGCCGAGTCCGCCATCCGGGTAGACGATCCCGAGGCCATCCGCGGCAAGAACGTGCTGGTGGTGGAAGACGGCCCCACCCTGACCCACGGCGACATGGCGTTCGGGGCCGGGGCCATTGCCGCCCGGCGCTTCGGTGCGGCCCGGCTGGTGGACGCCTCGGCCTCGGCGACCGGCAGCATCCGCGAGACGTACACGCGCTATCCCCATGTCCGCGAGGTTCTGCCGGCCATGGGCTACAGCCGCGAGCAAATCGCCGACCTTGAAACAACCATCAACCGATCCGATTGCGAACTCGTGCTGTGCGCGACACCCATCGATCTGCCCAAGCTGGTGCGCATCGACAAGCCCACCCTGCGGGTGCGTTACGAATACAAGGATCGACCCGACAGTCCCCGGCTGGAAGAGGTCCTGCGGAAACGCCTGAAGGGTAAAATGCGCGACGATGGTTGAGAACGAATGCATCGCCCGGCCGAAGCGCCGCAAGACCCTGCTGATCGCCCTGGGCGGCAACGCCCTGATTCGCAAGCACCAGCGCGGCACCATCCCCGAGCAGTTTGCCAATCTTAAAATCCCCGTGCGGCAGATCGCACGGCTGTCGCAGCACTACCGGGTCATCATCACCCACGGCAACGGCCCCCAGGTCGGCAACCTCCTCCTCCAGCAGGAGTGCTGCGATGCCGTGCCCAAGCTGCCCCTGGAAATACTGGTCGCCCAGACCCAGGGACAGATCGGCTACATGATCGAATCGACCCTGGACACCGCCCTCATGGAGATGGGCATTCATTTCAAACAGCCCTTTATCACCCTGATCAGCTATGTCGTCGTCGATGAGAACGACCCGGCCTTCGGCGCGCCCACCAAGCCGATCGGGCCGGTGCTGGGCGGCGCGCCGGCCGCCTATGCCTTCCCGACACGGCTCACCGCCAAGGGACTGCGACGGGTGGTGGCGTCACCCCGGCCGATCACCGTGGTCGAACAACGCGAAATCAAAAAGCTGATCGACATGGGTTTCATCGTGATTTGCTGCGGGGGCGGGGGCATTCCGGTCATCCGGGAGGGCCGGCGCTTTCACGGGGTCGACGCCGTCATCGACAAGGATCTGGTCAGCGCCCGTCTGGCCCGGGATATCGGCGTCGACACCTTCGTTATCGCCACCGATGTACCCGGTCTGGCCGTCGACTTCGGTACGGACCGGGAGCGATTTCTGGACACCGTTACGGTCGGGGCACTCGAAGACCTGGCCCGGGCCGGGCATTTCCCGCCGGGCACCGTAGGGCCCAAGGTCGAGGCCCTCAAAGCCTTTGTTCGCGGCGGCGGGCCACAGGCGGTGGTCTGCGCCCTGGAGGACATCGAGCCCGCCGCCGCCGGACGGGCCGGCACCCGGATCGTGCCCGCCTGATGCCTGTAATCGCTTGCTGAAGGCCATACTACCGTAGCGCGTCTGCTCTGCAGCGCAGGGAACCCCAAGTACCCTCCTAAAAGTGGCTTGAAAAGAGCTTATTCACTTTTGGTTTTCTTCTTTCCCATTGCCCCGCGCCAAGCATCGCAGTATCGAACGGATCAGGCTCGCGGGCCTGTCTGAGCGAAGCGAGTTCCCGCGAGGCCCGTTCGATACTGTGACGCGCAGGATGAAGTGGGGCACGGGCGTGTTCTTTTGCTTCGTTTTCTGTCACGTGACAGA
>CAYMAR010000006.1:0-2987 GCA_964388465.1 uncultured Desulfobacteraceae bacterium | reverse complement strand
CTCCACCAAGGAGGAGAACTTAAATCAGAACTACGGGGAAGGCCCCATGCTCTCGCGGTAGTGACGGGGATAAGGCGCGATGCTGGCATCATCGTCCCGGACAGCCATCACCAGGATGGGTTGGCCGGGATAGAAGAAAACACCGTGGGAGCGGCCCAGCACGATCCCCTCGTGGCCGGACCGAATCACCCCGTTGCCCGTGGCGCGGCCCCAGACGTCCCGCAGTTCGGCCACGACATCCCCTTTGCCCACCCGGTCGCCGGCCTGGACGAGGTGGCGGACCACGCAGGCCTCGGACACCCGCGGGGTGCGCATGCGTCGCACGGGGTAGCCCGTGCGGATGACGCGCACGTCTTCGATCGCTTCGGCCTGATCGTCCAGCATGCCGGTCCAGCGCAGGACATTGCGGGTGCCGGCACAGGCCGCCTTGATGATTTTCGGGTCCGGCGCCATCCCGGTGCCCAATTCCGCCGTAAAGGCCAGGATGCGGCCCCTTTGCAGTACGGCGCCGGAAGTCGTCCGGTGCAGATTTTCTTTGATATAAGTCTCGGCCGGATATTCGGTTACCACCGTATGCCCGTAGGCCTTGAGCATGTCGTCGAGTTGATCGGAAAGCGCTTGGGCCCGGTCCCGGTCCTCAGGGTCGTCGCCGCGGTAGAGAATGCGATCCCGCAGGGCGAAGGACAGCGATCCAATCCAGGCGTTGTGGTAGTCGATCAGGTAGTCCGCGCTGTGGGTCATCTTCTTGTAAAGCCGCTGATAAGCGCGCTCCAGCGAGGTCGGCGGGTCGAAATCCGGGTGGTCCGAACGATCGGCCTTCGCCTCCGGCCACAACCGATTGGGGTCGACCTTGGCGTGGTAGGGGTCGCGGGTTCGTGTCCTGAGCCCCGCCGGGTTCAAGGCCGGGATCGCCACGATGGTGCCCCTAAGGCGCGCCACCAGATCGGGGGTCAGCAACTCGTAGAGCACGAGAGGCCCTGCCTGCTCGGAACCGTGCACACCGGCCGTCAACCAGAAGCAGGGGCCTTCGCGATGTCCCTGGGCCACGATCAACGGAAAAAACTCGACATGCCCGGTGGGATGCACCAGCGCATCCCAGCGCCCGTATCGAATCTCACCCGGCGCCGCGGTCACGTCCCCGATTTTAAATTCCGTTCCCATGGGCCTTATCCCGGCCTGTCGGTCGCCGCGTTCATCCGGCGCCCGCCGTGGGGCTGTCCGGGGCGGCGGCCGAACGGTTGCGATGTTCAGACGTCGATCTCGTAGCGGCCGATTTTGTTGAGCAGTCCCTGCCGCGTGAGTCCCAGGGTGCGCGCGGCCTGGGAGCGGTTGCCGCGCGACTTGCGCAGGGCGTCGACAATCATTTTCTTTTCGATGCGCTGGACCGTTTTTTGAAGGGTGAGATCCGGGCCGCTCTCGAAGGTTTCCTCGTGGGCCACCGCCGTTATTTTTTCGGAAAGGCAGTCGATCCCGATCTCCTTGTCGGGGCCGGCCAGACAGACCGCCCTTTCGACTTCATTCTGCAGTTCGCGAATATTGCCGGGCCAACTGAAGCGGGTGAACATGTCCAGGGTGGTGGGGCTGAAACGGCTCACGGGGGCCTTGAATTTGCGGGCGCAGTTCTCCAGGAAGTGGGCGGCCAGGGCCGGGATATCCTCGGTGCGCTCGCGCAGCGGCGGCAGAATGATGGGAAAAACCTGAATGCGGTAGTAAAGATCGTCCCGAAAGCGGCCTTTTTTTACTTCCTGATAAAGATCGCGGTTGGAGGAGGCGATCAGACGAAAGTCGACGTCGATGATTTCGGAACTGCCCACAGGCCGAATCTGACCCTCCTGGAGCACACGCAGCAGCTTGATTTGCATGGCGGGGGGCATGTCGGCGATTTCGTCCAGGAATACGGTGCCCCCGGCGGCCATCTCGAACAACCCCTTTTTATCCGTCACCGCCCCCGTGAAAGCCCCCTTGACATGGCCGAAGAGTTCGCTTTCCAGCAGATTCTCCGACAGAGCGCCGCAATTCTCGGCCACAAACGGTTTATCTTTGAGGGGACCGCCATAGTGGATCACACGGGCGATCAACTCCTTTCCGGTGCCGGTCTCCCCCTGGATCAAGACCGAGGTGGTGGTGTTGATGACCTTTTCCACGAGCCCGAAGACTTTTTGCATGGACGGGCTGGAGCCGACGACGCCGTGGAGATCGAACCGGTTCTGCACCTCGGATTTGAGACGCCGATTTTCGATCTCGAGGGCATCGGCATGCTGGCGCAACTCGCCGTAGAGGCGTGCATTTTCGATTGAAATCGCGATGGGACCGGCCAGAATTTCCAGCAGGCGCGCCTCGCGTTCGCTGAACCGCCCCTCGATCTTGTTGAGCACGTAGAGAACGCCGATGCGATCCTTGCGTGTGGCCAGCGGTACGCAGATCATGGAGCGGGTGGTGAAATGCTGCTGAAGATTCAGCTGATTGGAGAAACGGTCGTCTTCGGCGACGTCCGGGATGACCACGGTCTGATTCTCCCGGAAAACCCAACCGGCCACACCGTAATCATCCGGGAAACGCATCTGGGGCGCCGCTTCGGGATCGCGCTGTTCCTCTTCCTCCACCGTGCGGATAAAATAGAACTCCCGGCGTGAAGGGTCGTGCAGCGCGATGGAGGCCCCCTCGATGTTGAACGCGCCTTTGACTTTCCTGAGGATAAATCGCAGCAGTTCGTTGACATCGGTGAATGCCTGAATCGATGCGGAGACATCGTGAAGCAGGGTCAGTTCACGGTTTGAAAACGCAAAATCCTGCAAGGCGGACTCCCTGGCGGTTAAGCAAAAACCCGAATCGGCAAGGCTGCGTCCCGATCGGCGGGAAACCTGACGGCATGGCGAAAGGCCGCGGGCAGCCGCTACCGGACGCGAACGAATCTTGAGTTTGCGGATGATGATTTGCCTACTTCATTTACAGTATTGCCCGGGATATATCAACAACGTTGACAAATT
>CAYMAR010000005.1:30758-34487 GCA_964388465.1 uncultured Desulfobacteraceae bacterium | reverse complement strand
GCCGGAAGTGGTGTCACGGGGATTGGCTCAGGGTACCCGGAAGGGCCGGGCCGGGATCGCCGGCAATCCTTTACAAGCGTGTGCGCCAGCCAGGGGTATAAAGGCAACTCATTGGAAAAATTTCGAATACGATCTTCTGGAATGCCATGGCCGACGCAGTGCCCCATGGGCCATTCATCGAACACCTTGTCACTATATCCTTATCGGCAAAGCCCGTATCATTCTGAAGGCCGGCTCCGCATGAAATTGGGAGGCGAGGCAAAATCAATTGACTGAAAATCATTTATTTTATAACAGTTGTCATATTCGCACCATTACTTGATCCCGGCACGGCAAGGAACGTCCGTATGCATCATGATTTTATCGATGATCTGCTGGAGGCCCTGAAACGCATCATTGAACCTGACCGTGAGCCATTACGGGACCTTCTGATCTTCAATGGCATGCCCGAGGATACCCAGAATCTTCGCTATCTAAGTTACAATCAGCAACAAGTGGTCGAAGGTGACAGCGTACGGCGATTTTCGCTGGCGGCCGTCATCAATAATCGGCGCGTCGCTCAATGGCGGCTGGCCGGCTACCGGGAGAAAATCAGCCGGCTCATTTTCAATCCCCGCTGGACGCGGAGCCCTTTGGATATTTTCCTGATCCGCCTGCGCTGCCAGGTAGACGTGATGGACGTACTCGAAGCCGCTGCGGCGCGCTACACCCTTTTCGGCATTTATCAAAATCAGGCGACCGCATCGGGCGGACGGCGGCGGCGCAACCGCATCCATCCGGTGGTGGCCCTTCCCGGCGCCGATGCGGACGCGTTGGCGTTGATCAGGGCATTTGAACAGTCCGCCGGCATCGAGCGCCGACGCACCTGATGCCGCACGTCCGGACCTGAATCTTCGAGGCCTGCTTCCAACCGACCGCCATGCCGATTACCTCTGCTGGACACCTTTCAGGACGGCACCTTCCAGTCCTTGATGAAATGCTTGCGTTAGACCCTCATCCATGCGGTGCCGATAGATTTGCCCCTCCCGGTCGATTCCCCGTATTTGTCCGTCGTGGAGAAACGCTTGAAGGAGTTTAAGGCCGTCTGACCAGCGATTGACCGGCGCGGCGATATGCTTCGTCCGGATGGGCGCCGGATGGGGGATGTCCCCCTCACGGTCAATGCAGGCTTTCATGAAATTGAGAATGCGAGTCAGGCGCAGCAGGGTCACGGATGCGAGGCGCTGCTGTTGATTGCCCAGCGGGAGCGCGGTGGATCGCCAGCGGGCAATATCTTCGGGCAGTTGACCGTGCCGCCGGCACCACTCGTAGTCGCTGCTCCCCGGAGCCGGATAGAATATCGACAGGGCCGCCAGGACACGCCGTTCGGCCAGGAACAAGAGATCGTCGATGACGGTTCGCGGTTCTTGTCCGGGGCTGCCGGCAATCAGATAGCCGACAGCCGACAAATCGTGCCGGCGGGCGGCCTCCAGCGCCCGGTCGAAATCGACCCGCAGGTCCGGCCGGCCGAAGCGTTTCTGCTGATCCGCATCGGTCGTCCCCAGCGACAGGTTCAAGGTCTGAAAGCCGGCTTGTTGCATGCGACCGATGACCCGGTCTTCGAGGGTGGCCGGATGGAGGCCGTTCATGGCCCGCAGCTCCGGTCGCGCCTTTCCGAAAAAGGACTGCAGGGCGTCCAGAAGGCACAGGAACCATTGGCGGTTCAGGCTGATGTTTTCATCTTCGAAATCGATGAATCCGAGCGAAACGCGGTCGGCCGCCTGCCTGATTTCCCGCATGACATGTGCGATGGAACGGCGGCGGTAGGGAATCGCCGATGCGGCCCCCGTGCAGCAATAAGAGCACTGCAGCGGGCAACCCCGGCTGGTGGCGATGGTGACGGAAGACTCGTGCCGGCGGCCGTAATAGGCGGTATCGGCGAGGTCATATGCGGGGGGCGGGAGTTCATCGAGGTCATCAACGAATGCCGGGGGGGCCAGGAAAAAGCGACCGTCTTCGCGCCGGAAGCCGATCCCCGGTACGGTCTCCCAAGGCCTTTGGTTGACAAGGGCGTGCGCCAACGCCGGCAGCGCGGCTTCACCATCGCCCCGCAGAACGCAATCCACGGCCGGATGCGCCAGCAGCCGCTCAGGAAGAGCCGTGGCGTGATGCCCGCCCAGAACGATCGTGGCCTCAGGGCGATAGGTTCTGGCGATTTCGGCGGTGGCCAGAGCCATATCCTCGTAGGGTGAAAACAACGAGGAGATGCCGATCAGAAAAGCCTTGGAGCGGCGGATGGCCGTGCCAATCGTCGGCAGACCGTAACCAAAATGACGGTAACGATTGAAGAGGGCGAAGGGGGACAGATCCTCGGGGCCATAGATGGTGGTCAGATCGCTCCAGCCGGAAGGGGGGGCAATCGGCTTCGATTTGCTCCTGGCCAGCGCGTCGAACAGACCGACCGAGAAGCCTTCACGACGCAGGGCCGCGGCGATCGAGAGCAATCCCGCCGGCAGGGTGCGTTTGGCGGTGAGGTAGTAGTCACGGATAGGGGGCTGCACCAGAAATATGTCGACGGGGGCCGCTGCGGTCATTCGCCGCATGCCGTCCGATCAATGGCCGCCGCAACCGCAGCTGCAGTCCCCGCCGCAGCCCTCGGCATTGGTGGCTTCCGCCATGGCCCGTATGACTTCACGCGGGGCGGGCTCGCTGACCCGGTCAATGGTGACGGCCAGGGACAGAACGGGCGGGATGGCGGCGCCATCCAGTAGCTTGCGCAGCGGCATCAGCAGGTGGGCCATGGTTTCCGACAGGCGCGCGGCAGGAATCGAGACATCCAGTTGCTCGCCGGCGGCTTTGCCGACCAGCTGGTACTCGAAGGGGCACATGCCGGCACTGGCGGCCCCGCAGATAAAGGTTAATGACCGCGGGGTCGGGGTCAGATCCCGTTCTCCGGGCGAACTCCCGGCTTCGATCTGAAGATGGACTTTTCTAAGATGATCGACCGTTAGGCTCATATCGGTCTCCTGTTGCTAATCGCGGATTTGAGCAAGCACCTGACTAATAATACGGCGCGTCCGATCCGGCAAGTCCCAGGCGCCATGCCGCTCGCCCGGCCGGTTTCGGCAGCGGTCCGAACAGCGACGCTGCGGCCGCGGGCAGGGTTAGCCGGTTTGCAAGCCCTTCATCCATTTGACCAGGGCCTTGATACGGTCGCGCTGGGGGTTGCTGAGATTTTTGAACTGGACCCCGATGCCATCGTTGGTCGTATAGATAATGTCGCCGTAGACCCGGAATATATCGGGGAACTTGGGATGGGAGAACGCGAGCGCCAGTTCCTCGCCCACCGTAAAGTCTTCGTCGGTGGCAATGAAGACGCCGTCGGTGTGGATGTCTTCGATGTAGTCGGTGTAAAAACGATTACCGATGGCATAATTGACGATGATGGATGACGGCTTGCGGGGGTGTTTGGGGCGATTACGCGTGATGGCGCTGGGGGCCTCTTCGGTCAAGACGGGTCTTTTCTGACGGTAGAGAAGCTCTTCCGCCAGCCGCAGCATGATCAACTGCTGCTTCTCGCTCATGCCGACGACCATCTTGATCAGTCGGGCCAGCGTCACATTGTATTTGCGTCCTTCACTGTTAGCGGTTTCCATCACCTTTTCCCCGATACGCTGGCCGATGGGGACATAATACACAATTCTTTCAGATTTTCAATAGCATTAAGGAGTTAGCCATGCTGTCCCGCAG
>CAYMAR010000005.1:15645-30658 GCA_964388465.1 uncultured Desulfobacteraceae bacterium | reverse complement strand
GGCGTCGGCGTAAAGATCTGGACCTGCTCGGGGGCGATCTTGAGGCGGGTGCGGCAGAAGGATTTCAATTGGCGCATATGTTCGTCCGTCGTACCCGGATAGGCGGCCATGAAATAATAGGTCAGGTACTGGCGTTTTCCGGCAGCGCGGCTGGCCTGCAGGAAACGCTTCCGAAAAGGCAGCAGATCCCGGCCCGATTTGCCCATCAGCGCCAGGACCTCGGGCGCGGTATGCTCGGGCGCGATTTTCAGTTGCCCGGAAACATGCGCGCCTGCCAGTGCGTCGACATAGGCCTGGCCGGCGCGCCGGTCGGCCATCGCCAGATCGCAGCGCAGTCCCGAGGCGACAAACACGCGGCGCATTCCCGGCAGTCGCCGCAGCGCTTTCAATAAAGCCATCTGGCGGGCATGATTCACGGGCAGGTGTTCGCAGACCTCGGGAAACAGACAGCGCCGGTGGCGACAGGCGCCGCGCCGCTGCTTGCGCGCGCATTCGAAGCCGTACATGTTGGCTGTCGGACCGCCCACGTCCTGAAGCACCCCCTTAAAACCGGGGTGGTTGCCGAGACGGCGCGCTTCATTGAGCAGCGATTCCGGGCTGCGCCACTGGACGGTACGTCCCTGGTGCACGGCGATGGCACAGAAACGGCATTCGCCATAGCAGCCACGATGCGTCGCCAGTGAAAAGCGGATGGTCTCCAGGGCCCGTACGGGGCCCTGGTTTTCGTAAAAAGGGTGCTGGTCGTAGGTATATTTCAGCGCGTAGACAGCGTCCAATTCTGCGACGCTATGGGGTGTCGGCGGTGGATTTTGCACCAGATAGCGGGTGTCCTGGCGTTGGCACAGGACGCGGCCGGTCACGGGGTCATTGTTATGGTAGAACTGCTTGAACATGGCACGAAAGGCATCGGCATCGCGCGCCACTGTTTCGTGATCCGGCAGAATGAGGGCCTCCGGCGGCGGCTGTCCGGCTTTGAAGCACAGCCCCCGAATCGGCCGGTAGTCTTCGTTGTTCTGCAACGCCTCTGCCAGCGCCGTAATCGTTTTTTCACCCATGCCGTAGACCAGGATGTCCGCTTTGGCGTCGAACAGGATCGATCGCCGGATGCGGTCCGACCAGAAGTCATAGTGGGAAACACGCCGCAGGCTGGCCTCAATCCCGCCCAGAACGATGGGAACGCCCGGACGTCCGTAGCGGCGGATCAGATTGGTGTAGACGATGACGGCCCGGTCCGGACGGCGGTCGTTGACGCCGCCCGGCGTGAAATCGTCGGAACGGCGCTTTTTCTTCAGGGCCGTGTAGTTGGCCACCATGGAATCCACACTTCCCCCGGTGACGCCCCAGAAAAGGGTGGGGTGACCCAGTCGCAGGATATCCTGCGGTGTGTGCGGATCGGGCTGGGCGATGACCCCCACCCGGTAGCCGGCATCCTCCAGAACGCGACCGATGACGGCCACGCCGATGTGGGGGCTGTCGATGTAGCTATCGCCCGTCACCAGGATGACATCCAATCGGGACCACCCGCGGTCGTGGACGTCTTCCTTCGTGGTTGGCAAAAACGAGATCATCGGCGCTCCGCCGGTTTCATGGTTGCTGCAGCCGTTGTCATAGACGCATGCGTCCTGAATGGGTATCGGGTATCACGCTCCTACGCCCGCGAGACGCTCGTGCGGGCATGGTTAGGCGCCCCCTTGGGCCACGGCGCGACCGCCGCAGATCGTACTTGTGGAATTATTTTAATGCTCCCGGGTCGATCCGTCCAGCCGGACCGATCGGCCATTCTCTTTCGCTCCCATTGTAACCCGCTTGGGGTTGGCCGGTACAAATCTTGACACTCTTAGGGATTGCCGCTATTTAACAGCGTTTATGGCGATTGCCAGGCGACGGTCTTGCGTCACGCACGCACCGGCTGGACTGTGGACACACCACCGCTGGCGCCCGATCACCGGAGGGAACATGAACTACAAAAAGACGCTGAACCTGCCCCAAACCAAATTTCCAATGAAGGCCAACCTGGCCCAACGTGAACCGGAGCGTCTCAAACAGTGGGAGCAAAGCGGACTCTACGCAACCCTGCGCCGGGAATCCCGGGAACGGCCGCGTTTCATCCTCCACGACGGACCTCCTTACGCCAACGGACACATTCATATCGGCACGGCCCTCAACAAGATACTCAAGGACATCATCGTGCGGTCGCGGCAGATGATGGGCTACGACGCGGTCTACGTGCCGGGCTGGGACTGCCACGGCCTGCCCATCGAGCACAATGTCGACAAGGAACTGGGGGGGCAGAAACACGACCTGAGCCTCACAGATATCCGCCGGCGGTGTCGGCGCTATGCGGAGAAATTTATCGATATCCAGCGCGGCGAATTCAAGCGTCTGGGGGTTCAGGGCGAGTGGGAGAATCCCTATCTCACCATGAGCTACGAATACGAAGCCACCATCGCGGCGGAATGCTTCCGGTTCGCCCGCGAGGGGAGCCTGTTCCGCAGCAAGAAGCCGATCCACTGGTGCTGCAGCTGCCAGACGGCGCTGGCCGAGGCGGAGATCGAATACGCCGATGAAGCCTCACCGAGCATCTACGTCAAATTTCCCTTTGCGGAAGACCTGGGTGACGTCCACCCGAAACTGGCCGGGCGCCAGGTGGCGGTCGTGATCTGGACCACCACCCCGTGGACGCTGCCGGCCAATCTGGCCGTGGCCTTGCATCCTGAATTCGACTACGTGGCCGTGGCCGGCCCAGCCGACGAGGTCTATATCCTGGCCCGTGATCTGGCCGATGAATGCATGGCCCGCTTCGGTGCGTCGTCCTTTGAAAACCTGGGCCCGATCAAGGCCCAGGCCCTCGAGCGGCGCAAGTGCCGCCATCCTTTTTATGAACGCGACGCCCTCATCGTTCTGGGGGACCATGTCACCCTGGAGGCCGGCACGGGCTGCGTGCATACCGCTCCGGGGCACGGCCGCGAAGACCACGAGGTCGGGCTGGTTTACGGGATCGAACCCTACTCCCCGGTCGACGACCGCGGTATTTTTACGGACGAGGTCGAACATTTCGCCGGCCAGTTCGTGTTCAAAGCCAATGAAGCCATCATCGAACACCTCGATCAAACCGGCATGCTGCTGGCCCGGGAGGGCATCCATCACAGTTATCCGCATTGCTGGCGCTGCAAGCAACCCGTCATTTTCCGGGCCACGCCCCAGTGGTTCATCTCCATGGAGAAAACCGGTCTGCGCCAGAAAGCCCTTGAGGCGATCGACCGCGTCCAATGGGTTCCCCACTGGGGCCGGGAGCGCATTTACGGAATGATCGAAAACCGCCCGGACTGGTGTGTATCGCGGCAACGGGCCTGGGGGGTGCCGATCGCCATCTTCTACTGCGACGGCTGCGGCGCCCTTTATCGCGATGAAGCCATGGCGCCGCGTCTCTACGATTTGTTTGCCGCCAAGGGGGCCGATGTCTGGTTCGGCCCGGAGGGTGACCAACTGCTGCCCGCGGACGCCGCGTGCGCGCAGTGCGGCGGTTCGTCCTTTTCCAAGGAAACCGACATTCTCGACGTATGGTTCGACTCGGGCGTCAGTCATGCCGCGGTGCTGGAAAAGCGCGACAACCTGAACTGGCCGGCCGATCTTTACCTGGAAGGCAGTGATCAGCATCGCGGCTGGTTTCACAGTTCACTGCTGACCGCCGTGGGCACGCGCCAGCAGGCCCCCTACAAATCGGTTCTCACCCATGGCTTCGTGGTGGACGCCGAGGGGCGCAAGATGTCCAAGTCGCTGGGCAACGTGATGGCCCCCAAAAAGGTGATCGATAAATACGGGGCGGAAATTCTGCGACTCTGGGTTGCGGCCGCCGACTACCGCGACGATATTCGGATTTCGGATACCATCCTCCAACAGTTGAGCGACGCCTACCGCCGGATTCGAAACACCAGTCGTTTCATGCTGGGCAATCTCTACGACTTCGACCCGTCCCGGGACGCGCTCGCCTACGACCGGCTCACCGATCTGGACCGCTTCACCCTGCATCGTCTCCAGCGGCTGGTCGGGCGCGCCGAACAAGCCTACGCTAGCTACGAATTCCATCTGATCTACCACGCCCTGCACAATTTCTGCGTGCTCGATCTTTCGGCCTTTTATCTGGATGTCCTGAAAGACCGGCTGTACGCCTCGGCGCCGGGTTCCGCCAGCCGGCGCGGCGCCCAGACCGTGATTCACATCGTGCTCGAGACGATGGCGCGCCTGATGGCGCCCATTCTGGCCTTTACGGCCGAAGAGGTCTGGCAGCATCTGCCGGACGTGCCGGACAAGCCCGCGAGTGTGCATGCCGCCCCCATGCCGCAGGTGCGGGCCGCGTGGCAGGATGACGAACTGGCCGGAAAGTGGGAAAAACTGCTGACCGTGCGCGGCGAAGTGACCAAAGCGCTGGAGGCGGCGCGTGTCGGCAAGCTCATCGGGCACCCTCTGGATGCCGCCGTGACGCTGGCCGCACCGTCGCCCTACGACGAAATCCTTGCGGGCTACAGCGCGATCCTCGACAAGCTTTTTATTGTCTCGCGGGTCGATCTGATCGCTGCGGTCGAGGGGGCGGAAGCGGTCTACCGCAGCCCGGAAATCGAGGGACTGGCCATCGCGGTAGGCAAGGCCCCGGGAACGAAATGCGAGCGCTGCTGGATTCACGCCACCACGGTAGGCGGCGACGCGGATCATCCTACGGTGTGCGCCCGCTGCAGCCGGGAACTGGGCCATATAGTGGAATCGGGAATTCGAACTGAGCACTGAGATGTTAAAAATGCAAAGTCCCGTCAGGGCTGGTGAGGCCAACGCGCGTCGAAAATACCTTTGGCTGACGTTGATCGCCGGCAGCATCGTCATCGCCGACCAGGTGACCAAACACATCATCCTCCGCGAGGTGGGCCTGCACGCCACCATTCCGGTGATCCCCGGGTTCTTTCATATCACCCACGTTCAAAACCCGGGGGGCGCCTTTGGTTTTCTGGCCAATCAGGGTCCCCTGGTGCGCGGGGTTCTTTTCCTGGCCGTTTCGACGCTGGCGGTCGGACTGGTGTTGTGGTTCTATCATCGAACCCCACCCACCCACCGTTGGTTGGCCACCGGTTTCGCGCTCATCATCGGCGGTGCCGTCGGCAACCTGATCGACCGGGTGCGCTTCGGCAAGGTCATCGATTTTTTGGACTTTTTCATCCGCGATTGGCACTGGCCCGCGTTCAACGTCGCTGACAGCGCCATCACCGTGGGGATCACCATATTCATTATTCACGTCATCTGGGGGCGGATTCCGGACTGAACCGGATGCCGGCAGAGAACCGCCGCTCCGCTCAACGCGCACGCCATGGCCGTCGTCAGCTTCAAGGATGTCCATCGTTATCTTAAGACCGGAAAGCCGCCCTGGCCCCCGTTCTTTCTGCTCTTCGGGGAAGAGGTCCTGTACAAGCAGGTTTTGGGCCGGCTCCTCGACCGCCTGTTGGGCGGGACTTCACGCACGGTAAACTACGAGCCCTTCGAAGGCTTGAACGATAATGTCCCGGCCGCCCTGGCCGCCGTCAACACCTATTCGCTCATGGCGGAGCCCAAAGTCGTGTCGCTGACCGACGCACGGATTTTTCTTTCGCGCCGGAACGAGGAGCGCAACTGGCAGCAGGCCTACGACGCCGTCCGGGGCGAAAAACCGGCCCGGGCGGCCCGGTTTTTCGGCGATGGTCTTGGTCTGCGCGGGCTGGAATGGGCGGATTTGGATGGACGCGCCGATTGGCAGGCGCTTCTGGGCGCGTCGCCCGGCGGGGGGGATTGGTCGTGGGCGGCACCCGTGGTCCAATACGCCCGGCAAAACGGCCTCAAGGTCCCCCAGGCGGTCGATCCATCACAGGCCCTGGAGGAGGCGATCGCCAGCGGTTTCCCTGAAGGCCATCACCTGATTATCACCGCATCGCTGGTCGACAAACGCCGACGGTTGTTTCAAGTCTGCAAGCAAGCGGGCGTCGTCATCGACTGCACCGTACCCGGCGGGGACCGCAAGGCCGACCGCGCCGCGCAGGCCATGGTCATGGACCGGACGGTGGACGATATTCTGAAGACCTACCAAAAAAATATGGGACGGGCAGCCCGCCAGGCCCTGTATGCCCTGACCGGCTTCGATCTGCGCACCGTGGCGACCAGCGCCGAGAAACTGGCGAATTTCGCGGGCGAGCGGCCCGAGATTGTCAGCGAGGATGTGCGCCGCTGCCTTGAACGCACCCGACGCGACCCGCTCTACGAATTCACCAATGCAGTAACCGACCGTCGTCTCGACCCATCTTTATTTTTTCTCCAGTCCCTTATGGACAGCGGGGATTTCGATCACCCCCTGCCGCTGCTGGCGGCCATCACCAACCAGGTGCGCAAGCTGATCGTGGCCAAGGACTTTACTCGCAGCAAATTCGGGGGGCCCTGGCATCCCGGCTGCTCCTATCCCCAGTTTCAGCAGCAGGTCGTTCCGGCGATCAAGGCCTACGACGAACATTTGGGCGAACGTCTGGCCGCGTGGCAGCACATGTTGGCACCGGGGAAAAGCCCCAAGGGAAACAAAAAGCGCGGATCCCAAGCCGGGATCACATCGGATCTGCCCCTGATGGGCCGCGCGCGCAGCCCTTACCCGGTGTTCCGCATCTTGGCCAAGGCCGATCGATTCACGCGGCGCGAACTGCAAGCGGCCCTGGCTGCCGCCAGCCGCGCCGATCGTCAAATCAAACGCGGCGGCCCCGGCGGAAAGCTGCTTGTGGAGCAGGTCATCATCGGCATCTGCCGGCGGGAGCAAGCGACCAGCGGCTAATTGGTCTATCGCCCGGCGGCTTGCGGATCGTTCGCCGCGGCGGGATAACCGCCCGGTGCACTCCGGCAACACCCACCGCACGACGGCCAAAGGATCAAGACCATGGGTTTTTGGCGGCAACAAGAGGAGAAAATGGCGGCACGACTGCTGCAGTGGCATTTCCAACGGCAAGGCGAGAAAGAACCGGAAGGCGAGAACCTCGCGCGCATGGCGTCGGACCTCGTCTCCAAGGCCCACCAGGTGGCCAAAAAACGCGGACAGAACGTCGTGGTGATCATCAAGGAACTGGTCGAAGACCTGCGGCGCTGAGCAGGGAACCCGCGCCCTTAGAAAAGACAGAAATGAAATGAGATCGCCATGGGAATTACAAATACGTAACCACGGCACGGCCCCATCGATCCGTTCTTGTTCGTCCTGGCGCTTAATTAGCGGGCACCTGATGCGTTTCAACATTAATCAATCAAATTGGTACGGACTTCGCAGATTTTGGGCCTCCGGCCGTCAAGCACCGCTGCCGTGAACGCTTTTCCGACGTCCAATCTTCAGCGACTGAAGCCGACTTTAGTGATTGAAAACTGATCGGCAGCATGCTAATCAGGCAAGCTTAAGCTGATATATCCCAAGTTCGCTCTATCCAACCAACGCTTCATCATCGAGGCAGAGACAAAGGAGGTCGTAATGCGGAAAGGTTTGTTACTTGTGGTTGCAATCCTGGTGGTGGGCTTGGCCCTGTCGCCCTGCGCCTGGGCGAAAGCCAAAACCATCAAAGTCGGTATCAATGCCCCGATTACCGGCGATATCCCCAAGGTGGGTGAAGGCTCCAAGTACGCCGCGGAGATGTGGCTGGAGGACATCAAGGCCGCCGGCGGTCTTGATGTCGGCGGGGAGAAGGTGATGGTGGAAATTGTGATCGAGGACAATGAGTCCAAACCCGAATCCGCCGCCAAGGCGGCCACCAAGTTGATTACCGAAGACGAAGTTCTGGCCATCGTCGGCCCGCAGGCGTCTTCGCAGGCCATTCCCGCCGGTGAGATGGCCAACAACTACGGCACCCCGATGATCAGCCCCTGGTCCACCAACCCGGACACCACCAAAGACCGTCCGTTTGTATTCCGCGGCTGTTTTCTCGACCCCTTCCAGGGGCCGGTCGTGGCCAACTTCATCAAGGACGAATTCGGTTTCCAAAAAGCGGCCGTTCTGTATGACATCGCCAGCGACTACCCCAAGGGCCTGGCCGAAGTGTTCAAAGAGGCCTGGGAAAAGCTCAACGGTGCCGGTTCGGTGGTGGCCTTCGAGAGCTTCACCACCAAGGATGCCGACTTCAGCTCACAGCTGACCAATATCATCAACTCCGGGGCGCAGTTCCTTTTCACCCCCCAGTACTACAACGAAGTGGCTCTCATCGTGCAGCAGGCCCAGGAACTCGGTTTCAAAGGGCCCATCGTGGGCAGCGACAGTTGGGGGTCGGCGGAAACCGTGAAACTCTGCGGTGAAGCCTGCTACGGCCTGTTCTTCAGCACGCATTACGCTGCGGCCGGTGCCACCGGTGCCACCAAGGAATTCATAGAGCGCTACGAAAAGAAATACGGCTACACCCCGGACGACGTGGGCGCGCTCACCTGGGATGCCCTGCGCATTGTGCAGACCGCCATTGAAAACACCGGGAAGCTGACCGGTGACCTCGAAAAAGACCGTGTGGCCGTGAAGGATGCCCTGGCCGAGATCAAGGAGTTCGACGGTATCACCGGCAAGATGACCTTCACGCCCGACGGCGATCCGATCAAATGCGCCGTTATCGTGCGTATCAGCGAGAAGGGCGAGTTCGAATTCTACAAGTCGGCCTGCCCCTGATCATCCGAAATGTCCGCGGCGCGCTGCCGGTTGGCCGTTACCGCCGCGGTTTCAATTGAAGCACGCGTTCAAGCCGAGAATGCAAAAGGCGGGCGCAGGTCGAACATCACCTGCGCCCGCCTGCTTGAGACAGCGAGGAGTGCGCGATGCAGTTATTTTTTCAGCACCTGATCAATGCGCTTCAGTGGGGCAGTTTTTATGCCCTGATCGCGCTGGGGTACTCGATGGTCTACGGCATCCTGATGCTGTTCAATTTCGCCCACGGCGATATTTTCATGGTGGGCGCCTATATCGGTTTTGGTGTCGCCACCGCGCTGGCGGCACTGGCGGCCGTGAGCGCCTTGTCCCTGCCCAACTGGCTCATTCTGGTGCTTACCATCCTGATCGCCATGTATCTGACCTCGTTCGTGGGCATGCTGGTGGAGCGCATCGGCTACCGCCCGCTGCGCGAGGCGCCGCGGGCTTCGGCGGCCATCACCGGCCTCATGATCGGGATTATTCTGGAAACCGGCAACCTGGCCATCCTGGGGGCCCAACGGATCCGGTTTCCATCGCTGATCAAGACCTCGGTCTATGACATCGGCGGGGTGGTCGTCACCAACAAGAAGATCATGATCGTCGTGGTGTCCCTGGTGCTGATGCTGGCCCTGAACGAATTCATCCGCCGCACCCGCTGGGGGATGGCCATGCGGGCCATGGCCTTCGACTATGTGGTTATCCCGCTGATGGGCGTGCCACTGAACACGATCGCCAGTCTGACCTTCGCCCTGGGATCGGCTCTGGCCGCGGCGGCGGGCATTCTCTTTGCGGTGGCCTACCCGGTGTTGGACCCCTACATCGGTATCACCTACGGTTGGAAAGCCTTCGTGGCCGCCATCCTGGGAGGGCGCGGCTCGGTCAAGGGGGCCTGCCTGGCCGGATTTCTTCTGGGCTTCATTGAAATTTTCGTAGGCGCTTATCTGTCCTCCAGCCTCAGGGATCTGATCGCCTATTCGATCATTCTGCTCATTCTGGTATTCCGCCCCCACGGTTTTTTCGGCGAGCCGCACAGCGCCAAACTGCGGCTTTAATTCGATGCCATGGGGCCAACCATGGTGGTTTTTGATTTCGAGCTAAAGAGGTGGAACGAGGTTTGTGATGGCCAATGAAAAAAGCGCTTCGGTGCAGCGCGCGAACACGCGTTTCGGATGGTTCCGGGCTTATGCGGCCGGCATACCGCTTTTGGCCTGGCTCCTGGGCGCGCTGGCGGCGGTGCTGCTGGAACAGACGGTCGGTGATGTCCTGGCCGCTCTGCTGGGTTTGCCCAAGGTGCCGGTACTTTTCGGCTGCATGATCATGCTCAAAGAACCAACCCTAATCCCCAGCGCCCTGATCTTTGTGGCCCTGGTTTATGGTGCGCCCATATTGCTGCTGGGCAAAGTCCTGGCCCGGCCCGGTAACTGGTTCGCGGCCCGCATGATGTCATGGCCGATTGCGATCCCGGTCATTCTACACCTCGTCCTTGTCTATGCGATCATGTATTTCTGGTCCGATGTGAGCCTTTACCGCACCCTCACCCTGCGGCTGACCCTGATCGCCATCATGCTGACCCTGAGTTTGAATCTGATCAACGGCTATATGGGAGAGTTTTCCTGCTCGCACCCGGGTTTCATGGCCCTGGGGGCCTATGCCGCATCCACGCTGATGGTCGTCTTTTTTGTCAACGACCGGCTCTTCGGTGAGGCACTGCTTCCCGAATTCCTGGGGCCTTTTGTGTTTCCGATCGCGTTGGTGCTGGGCGGCTTCGTGGCAGCGCTGGGGGCGCTCCTGATCGCCATCCCTTCCTTCAAGACCCGTGGCGATTATCTGGCGATCATTTCGCTGGCGTTTTTGTTTATCGTCAAAAGCTTGTTTGAGAACCTGCAGTTTCTGGGGGGCGCGCGGGGCATCAAGGGGCAGCCGGACTACGCCGACCTGCCCACCGTCTTCTGCTGGACGGTGCTGTGCATCTGGATCATCAACAATTTCGTTCGCTCGACGCTGGGCAAGGCATTGAATGCGGTTCGCGATGACGAGATGGCGGCCGAGGCCATGACGGTCAACACGCGGTTCACCAAGATGGTGGCCTTCCTTTTCGCTGCCTTCTGGGCCGGGATCGCCGGCGGGCTGTTTGCGCACACGGTCCGCTTCATCAATCCCGGCACCTTCGACCTCAAGCGTCTGGCCGAACTGCTGGCCATGGTCTATTTCGGCGGGCTCAATTCCGTTTATGGCTCCATCGTCGGGGCGGTCAGCATCAATTTGCTGGGCGAGATGCTGCGGCCGCTGGCCCTCTACAAATGGATCGTCATCCCGCTGCTCCTGATCCTGGTCATGATCTACCGGCCCACCGGTCTGGTGGCCTTCAAGGAGTTCGACGTTCGCAAACTGGTCCAACCCAAGCGCAAACCCGAAGAAGAGGTCTAGCATGCCGTTGTTGCAAGTGGAGAACATGACGCATTTTTTCGGCGGGCTGCGGGCGGTTCACAATTTCAATCTGGAAATCGAACCGGGGCAGATCCGGGCCCTGATCGGTCCCAACGGTGCCGGCAAAACCACCATTTTCAACTTGATCACCGGGATTTACACCCCAACCGAAGGCCGTATTGCTTTGAGCGGTGAAAGCATTAAAGGGCTGCAGCCCCACCAGGTCGCCTCGCGCGGCCTCGGTCGCACCTTTCAGAACCTTTGCCTCTGGCGGCACATGACGGTGCTGGAACATGTCATGATGGCCCGCTACTCGCGTTTGACCTACGGATTGACGGGCGCTTTTTTCGGTACTCCGCGGCGTAACCGGGAGGAAGCGGCCAGTGAAGCCAAGGCGCGGGAACTGCTCGCGCTCATGGACATCGGGTCGCTGGCCGACCAGGTGGTGATCAACCTGCCCTACGGGGCCCAGCGCCGGGTGGAAATGGCCCGGGCGCTGGCCAGTGAACCCCAGATTCTCTTTCTGGACGAGCCCACCGTGGGAATGACCCCTGAAGAACTGGACCAGATGATGGGCATCATCCGCAAGGTGCATGAAGAATTGGGCCTGGCCATATACCTCATCGAACACCGCCTGAAGATGGTGATGGAACTCTGTGAGCGCATTCAGACGTTGGTCTTCGGCGAGGTGATCGCCGAAGGGACCCCGGCGGAAATCCAGCAGAACCCCAAGGTCATCGAAGCCTACCTGGGCAAGGAGACGGTGCATTAATGCTGACGGTTGCGAATCTCAAAGTTTCCTATGGAAACATCAAGGCCCTGCACGGGGTCGACTTCACGATCGAGGAGGGGGAGATCATCTGCATCATCGGCGCCAACGGTGCCGGCAAAAGTACCACCCTGCGCGCCATCTCCCGATTGGTGCCGGTGGAGGAGGGCTGTCGCATGACCTACGGCGACAAGAACCTTCTCAACTATCCGGCCGACAAGGTCGTCAGCGAACTGGGGATCACGCATGTGCCCGAGGGGCGACGCCTGTTCGGCAACCTGACCGTCATGGAAAACCTGCACCTGGCCACGTTTGCCCGCAAGGACAAGGGCCGCATCCGCAACGACCTGGAACGGATGTTCGGTATTTTTCCGCGCCTCAAAGAGCGCGAAAACCAGAAGTCCGGCACGTTGAGCGGCGGGGAGCAGCAGATGCTGGCGATTGCCCGCGCGTTCATGAGCGGCCGCCGGGTCATGCTGTTGGACGAACCGTCCATGGGATTGGCGCCGCTGCTGATGATGAACGTTTTCGAGGCCCTCAAAGAAATCAACCAGCAGGAGGGTACGGCGATCTTGCTGGTGGAGCAGAACGCCCGCTTGGCGCTCCAGTTTTCAAACCGCGGCTACGTTCTTGAAAACGGCAACCTGGTCCTGGAAGGACCGAGCCAGGCGCTGCTTGAAAATCCCGAAGTCCAGAAAGCCTACCTCGGCGGCTGACGGAAAGACTTCGCTCCCCCCAGCCCATCATGGGTCCATTCGATCGGCCGGTCCAGTGACCGAGGCCGCATCGCAATCGATCCCCGCAAGATCCGCGGTACCCACCCCATTGGATTGTCGGGCCTGCGCTTTGAACGCGAGGCGTCCATCATTGGCGGCTTGTCAAGCAATCGGCCGGTGTATATCGTTATCCTTTGTGATGGTAAACAACTGGATCCCCGGCTGTGCATCGATCTGCACTATACAGCGCCGCCCGCTCGTGGCTGCGGGGAGCTACCGAACCGTTGCCAAGGGAGAATGCAATGAAGACAAACGCTGCCGCTGCCGTTTGGGGGGGGTTGGTCGCTGATTCACTGGCCCTCGGAGCTCATTGGATTTACGACACGGGCCAGATCGATTCCCAGATCGGGAAAGTCGACCGCCTCATGGATCCGCCGCCCAATTCGTTTCACCCGACCAAGAAAAAGGGCGAGTTTACGCATTACGGCGATCAGACCATGGTGCTTCTGCAATCTCTGGCGGAATCCGGCGAATTCCGTTTAGAAGCCTTTGCCGACGCATGGCGGGCGCATTTTGCCGGCTACAACGGCTATTTCGATCACGCCACCAAGGAGACCCTCAATCATTTCGATGCGGGCAAGCCGGCCCGTGAGGCCGGGTCGAGGTCCACCGACTTAAGCGGCGCAGCGCGCATCGCCCCGCTGATCTGCTGTCATGCGGATGATCTTTCGGCGCTGGTGACGGCGGCCAGATCCCAGGCGGCAATGACCCATAACGCGCCCGACGTGGTGGACGCGGCCGAATTCTTCGCCCGCACGCTGGTTGCGGTTATGGCGGGCCGAACGCCGCTGGAAGCATTGAATGCCGTGCGGCGCGAGCATTTCGACCGCCCCCCTTTCACCGCCTGGCTGGATGCGGGGCTAAGCAGTGCCGGCGAGTCCACCCGATCGGCAATCCGGCGTTTTGGTCAGATGTGCGATGTCGCGGCGGGATTTCCCGGGGTCGTTCATTTGATCGCCTCCTATGAAGACCGCTTCGAAGACGCCCTGGTCGCCAATGTCATGGCCGGCGGCGATTCGGCCGCACGCGGGCTGCTGGCCGGCACCGTTCTGGGCGCCGCCGCCGGCATGGACGGAATTCCCGGACGTTGGCGCGAGGCCCTCGTGGACCGGCACCGCATCCAGGATCTTCTCGACCGTTTGGCCGAGCGCGCGGAAACGTGAGCACGACGGTGTGAATCTGATATGAAATGGCTGCTGATCATACTGGGCCTGGTTTACCTGATCAACCCTTTCGACCTGCTGCCGGACTTCGCGATCGGCGCTGGGTGGCTGGACGACTTGGCCGTCATCGGCGTGGTGGGCTATTGGCTTTATCGTATGGGCTACCGCGGGTTTCCCTTTGGCGGTGACCAGAACCCTCGAACCGAGAAGGAACCACCGCCCGCTGAACCGGATGCCCACGGGGATGATCCGCGCGCGGTGCTGGGTGTTGGACCGGACGCAAACCAGAACGAGATCCGGCAAGCCTATCGCCGGCTGGCCGCCCAGTATCATCCGGACAAAGTAGCTCATCTGGGCGAAGAATTCCGACGCCTGGCAGATGCAAAGTTCAAAAACATCCAGTCCGCCTACGAGGCCCTGAGGCGGCGCTGATCGATGTGGGTCTAGTCCGCCTTGATCAGCATGGTGGCCGGATCGAAACGCAGGTGGGTGTCCTGCTCGCCGCCGGCAACCCCCTTGAGCTGACGAATGTGGATGTCCTTGCCGTCGGGCAAAAGCTGCAAGACGATGTCAAACAGGTTCTGTACGTCGCCCAACTGCGGCGGCATGCCGTCCGGGCCTGGATCTTCGTGCCGATGGGTCCGCACCGTAAACCAGCTGCGAACGCCGGTTGCGCGGCACAGTTGCTTGAGGTCTTCGAGCAGAGGTCCCATACCGCTTTCAAACGGCAGACCGTCGATGATCAGGGTCTGCGGGTGAAAAATGCCCTGCTCGGAGAGATCGGTCATGCGTTCGCGTAGCTTGGGCACGCTGAACCCTTCCACTTTAAACGTCATAATGAAGCGATGGGGCAGCAGGCCGTCCCATAGTTCGGGCGTCGGAATAGCCTGGCGGCTTTGAGCCATCAGGTTGAACACTTCCTGGTACCAGAGCGTGACCTTGTCCACCGGGTCATCGAGACTGATGTGCAAAACATTGCGGTCACGCAGCATCGTATGCAGAGCGATCTGGACCAGAAAGGCGGTTTTGCCCAGACCGGCTCGCGCCAGAATGGCACCGAAGGCGCCGTCTTCGAGATTGTCCTCGCGGCTATAGCCCAGCTGGCGCAAAGGGTTGCGCATTAACAGATCTTTTTTCATCATGGTCAGGCTCCTTTGGCGAATGGCGATGACGTTGGGCG
>CAYMAR010000005.1:14343-15545 GCA_964388465.1 uncultured Desulfobacteraceae bacterium | reverse complement strand
CCCTGGGTCAGGGAGCGCAGAACCGTCGCGTAGCCGAACATCTCGGCGAGCGGGACCTGCGAATCGATCACCGTCATCACGCCCTCGTCCTGGGAGCCGACAATCATCCCCCGGCGCTGGTTCAAGGAGCCCATCACCGCGCCTTGAAACTCGGTGGGCGTCTCCACCACCACCTTCATGATCGGCTCCTGGATCACCGCTTTGGCCTTGGCGTAGGCCTGCAAAAAGGCCCCGCGGGCGGCCGCCTGGAAGGCTTTGTCCGAAGAGTCCACGGCGTGGGAGGCGCCGTCGGTGATAACGGCCTTGACGCCCGTGACCGGAAACGCCATTTTCGGACCTTTGGCCAGGCACAGGCGAAAGCCCTTTTCGCACGAGGGAATAAACTGGGTCGGGATGGCCCCACCCACGATCCGGCTTTCAAAAACGAACTCATCGTCCGCCAGGGGCTCGAGGTACCCGGCCACGCGGCCGTATTGCCCCGCGCCACCGGTCTGCTTCTTGTGGATATAGTCGAACTCGGCCTGGGCGGTGATGGTCTCACGATAGGCGACCCGCGGCTGCCCGGTTTCAACCACGGCGCTGTATTCGCGTTTCATGCGCTCGATATAGACTTCCAGGTGCAATTCGCCCATACCCGAAATGATCGTATCACCGGTTTCCTCACTGACATGGGTCTTGAAGGTGGGGTCTTCCTTGGTGAAACGGTTCAAAGCCTTGGACATGTTGATTTCCGCCTTGTGATCCAAGGGTTTGACCGCCAGCGAGATGACCGGTTCGGGGACGAACATCGACGTCATGGTGAGGTCCAGGCCGGGGGCCACGAAGGTGTCGCCCGACGCACAGTCGATCCCAAAAAGTGCGCCGATATAACCCGCCGGAATGGCCTCGATGTCTTCCATCTGGTCGGCATGCATGCGGACCACGCGCCCGATTTTGACTTTTTTGCCGGTGCGCACATTGACCACGGTGTCGCCCTTGGCCAGACGGCCCTGGTAGACCCGGATGTAGGTCAGCTGACCATACTGGCCGTCTTCGAGCTTGAAGGCCAGGGCCACGAGCGGTGCATCGTTCTGACCCGTCAGAATGACCGGGGCTTCGTCATTTTCCGTGTCCAGCGCCACGTTCTCGACTTCTTGCGGGCAGGGCAGATAATGGTTGACGGCATCGAGCAGCAGTTGGACGCCCTTGTTTTTATAGGCCGA
>CAYMAR010000005.1:4785-14243 GCA_964388465.1 uncultured Desulfobacteraceae bacterium | reverse complement strand
GCGCAATTGGTCCACAACCCGGAAAGGGTTGGCGCCGCTGCGATCGCATTTGTTGATAAAGGCAATCGAGGGCACTTTGTAGCGCTTCATCTGCTGGTCGACGGTGATCGACTGCGACTGCACGCCGCCGACCGAACACAGCACGAGGATCCCCCCGTCCAGCACGCGCAGGGAACGCTCGACTTCGATGGTGAAATCGACGTGACCCGGGGTGTCGATGATGTTGATTTCATGCCCCTTCCACTCGCAATACGTCGCCGCCGACGCAATCGTGATGCCGCGTTCTTTTTCCAGTTCCATCGAGTCCATGGTCGCCCCCACGCCGTCTTTGCCTTTCACGTCGTGAATGGCGTGGATGCGTTGGGTGTAGAACAGGATGCGCTCGGTCAAGGTGGTTTTGCCGGAATCAATATGCGCACTGATGCCGATGTTTCTGACTTTGTCGATGTCCTTTTTCATTGCTCTGACCTCAGAAGGTGAAATGTTGCGCGATGCTGCCCGTTTTAGGGCATGCCGGCGCGAGGCGCTGGTGATTGCCTTAAAAAAAAACCTTCACTCGCACGCGTCTGAGTGAAGGATAGTAGACAAAATTAATAAAAGGGCAATAATAACATAAAAAATTTATGTGTCAACAGAAAAAGACAGCCGGGAGGGTGGGCCAGCGCTCAAACGCGTTTGGGGCGTCGACGCCCCTTGGCCAGCGGACGGGGACTCAAAAGCACATAGGTGGCCCCGGCGCCGCCATCAAAAGGTTGGGCGCTGGCGTAGGCCAGGACCCATTTGCGCCAGATGCCGGTGGTGAGCCAGTGCGGCATTTTGGACTTCAATACGGGCTCCGACGTGGAGGAAAGGCCGCGGCCGTGCACGATAAGTACCGCGGAATGGCCCCGCTGTACGGCGTCGGTAAGGAAGGCGTCGACCGCTTCGCGAGCGGTGCGGGCCGTCATGCCGTGAAGATCGATATAGGCCTGGATGGCGAACGTCCCGTTGTGGAGTTCACGGGCGATGCCCGGCGGCACTTGATGCCCCGTGCCCTCGATGTATTCGGGCGTGTCGGCCACCCGGTAGCCGCGCCCGTTGCGAACCAGGTCCCGCAGGGCTTCCAGGGTGCCGTCCGGATCCGGCATTCGACGCGGCGCGCGCGTTGCGGGGCGCTCGTCGGGAGGCGCCGTGGTTTGCTTCAGGGGGGTGACGTCGGCCATGGCCAGTGCGAATAGGCTTTCGTCTCGATCGCCCTCGATGCCTTCCGGCACCGACAGCGGAAAACGCTCCGCCGGCAATGATTCCACAGGGATCGCTTTTTGCCGCAGCATCTGCTTTAGATGCCTAAAAGGTTTAAATGCGCCGTCGGTTTTCATCGTTCAAGGTTTCCTGTCAAAATCCGATGAATAGGAACAATATATAGCAGGATGGGCGGATATGGAAATGGTCTGGTGTTTTCAAGGGTAAAAACCATTCCACCGTGTGCGTCGATGATCTGCCGATCAAGATTGGATTGACGAACCACCTTGACTAACTGTTTGATTTGAGTTGGAATAGAATCGTCAAGCGCTTATGCCGGTATCGCGTCGCGTGGCCAGGTCCCACGTGCCACGCCGCCGCCTGTGAGCCCCGATTTGGCCAGCTTCAGGAGCACCCTGAATGGATATCAACGATTGCTGTAAGCCCAAAATGCTGACCGCGGAAGCGGCCGTATCGAATATCAAACGCGGCAGCCGGGTTTTTATCGGCACGGGCTGCGGTGAGCCCCAGTACCTCATTCGGGCGCTGGTAGAAGACCAAAGCATGCAGGACATCATGCTCTACCAGATGCTCTCGTCGACATTGGCAGACTACGTCGATAATCCCGATTTTCTGGAGCGCTTTGGGTTGAAGCTCTTTTTCATCAGCAAAGCCATGCGCAAAGCCGCCTTCGATGGCCGGATCGACTACCTTCCCGCCTATCTGTCACAGATCCCAAAGCTTTTTTCGAGTCATCGCATCGGTCTGGATGTGGCCCTGGTCCAGGTCAGCCCGCCGGACAAATTCGGTTATTGCAGTCTCGGGGTCTCCGTGGACATTACGCGTTCCGCCATGGAGCATGCCTCCCTGGTTATCGCCCAGGTCAACCCGCGAATGCCGCGCACCTGGGGTGACAGTTTCGTGCATGTCGATCAGATTGACTATTTCGTCTGGCATGAGGAGCCGCTGGTGGAAACGACGATGGGCGTCGAGGAGAATCAGATCACCAAGCGGATCGGCCATTTCGTATCCCAATTGGTTGAGGACGGCGCCACGCTCCAAATTGGTTTCGGCTATCTGCCCAATATGGTTCTGCGCTACCTGGACCAGAAACACGACCTGGGTGTTCATACCCAGTTGATCACCGACGGGTTGATGCCCCTGTTTGAAAAAGGCGTCGTCAACAACCGCAAGAAGACGTTGCTGCCCGATCGGGTTGTCGCTTCCCTGTGCATGGGCAGCGAGCGCCTCTACCGATTTGTCGATAACAATCCGGCTTTCTATTTCCGCTCATCGGAGTTTGTCAACGATCCTACCGTCATCGCCCGTAACGACAATCTCATTTCCATCAGTTCCGCCCTGGAGGTTGATCTGACCGGTCAGGTCTGCTCCGACTCCATGGGGCACCTTTTCTACAGCGGAATCGGCGATCAGGTCGATTTCCTGCGCGGCAGTGCCATGTCCAAGGGAGGCTTTTCAATCATTGCTCTGCCGTCCACGGCGCGCAACGACGCCGTTTCGCGCATCGTGCCTCACCTCAGCCAAGGTGCCGGTGTCGCCACGACACGGGCGGACGTCAATTTCGTGGTCACCGAGTATGGCATTGCCGAACTCCAGGGCAAGAGCATTTATCAGCGCGTCATGGAGCTGGCCCAGATCGCCCACCCCAAGTTTCGCGACGCCTTGATCCAGGACGCCAAGCGGCGCCATTATATATTCGCTGATCAATTGCCCCCCGCCCAGGAAGATCTTCTTTTTCTGGAAGGCTATAAAAGCACACTGGAACTGTCCAACGGCCGCGCGGTTCACTTCAGACCTTTGCTGCCTTCGGATGAATTTGCCTACCGCAATTTTTTTTACGCGCTGCATGCCAAGACCATCTACTATCGGTTTTTTTACCAGATGAAACTATTTTCCCACGAAATCATCCAGAAGCAATGGTCGGCCGTCGACTATCGCAAGAACATGTCCATGGTCGGCTTCGTGCAGCGATACGGGCATCAGGAAATCGTGGCGATCGGCACTTACGCCCAGGAGAGCGACGAACAGGCTGAGGTCGCGTTCGTCGTGCGGGAGGATTTCCAGGGTATGGGGGTCGCCACCTATCTGCTGGGCCATCTTGAAGACATCGCCAAGGAAAACGATTACAGCGGCTTCGTGGCAACCGTGTTGCCGGAAAACCAGGCCATGCTCGCTATTTTTCGTCGGCGCTATCCAAAGGCCACCTTCGCACGTACGGGTGGCAATGAAGTGCGTGTGGTCATGCCATTTGACGGAGAAGCACACGAGATGGATGGGGATGGGGACGAAGCGGACGGGAAAACGCCCAATTGATCCTCAACCTCAATTGGTCTCGCCCCGCTTCACCAGGGAGGGAAAAATCGAAATTTTGCTTGATAAAACAGGCTTTTTTGTGTAATTATGACATGTTATGGGGGCGCTATGCACGGCCCGGCTTCCAGCCACCGCGACGGCCGGGCCCTTCGGCGGTGTGCCGGCGGCTGGAGCGCCGACGGCCGGCCGACGCCAGGCGGCAACAAAATTGCGAAGCGGTTCGCTTCCTATAATATTCAGAGGAAGGAGCACCCATTGTCCTATACGCTCGGTCAACAACAGTTAGACAATATCGACGAGATATTGCAAACGGATTTGATTGATATCGGTGTCCACTGTGTTTTCCTGATCGACATGTCCGGCAATATCATCGCTAGCCTCGATGACGGCGATAACAAGCACGACATCTATTCGTTGGCCGCTCTGGCGGCTGGAAATTTCGGCGCGGTCAGCGCCATGGCGAAAATTGTCGGGGAGGGCGAGTTTTCCTTGTTGTTCCATAAAGGCAAAAAGGAGAACATCCATTTCAGCAAGGTACTGACCGAATTTCTTCTCATCACCTTGTTCGGCAACGATCTCTCTTTGGGCTTCCTGAGGCTCAAAGTCGCTGAATCGGTTGAAAAAATTAAGAAAATCCTGGAGCCGATCCACTCACCTTAAGCAGAGCGGATGGGCCGCCCAACCACCACCACGCGGAAAGTTCGGATAAAACCACATGGCCTTTGTAAATTTGAAAAAGCGTGAAGTTCAGGTAAAAATTGTTTATTACGGCCCCGGCCGCGGGGGCAAAACCACCAATCTGGAGTACATCTACGGAAAGTTCAACGACCGCATCCAGACTGAAATGGTCACCGTCAAGACGCATGGCGACCGAACGCTTTTTTTTGACTTTCTCCCCATCGATATCGGCAAGATTAACGGGTACACCGCCAAAATGCAGCTTTATACCGTTCCAGGTCAGGTCAAATACAATGCCACCCGTCGACTGGTGCTGCGCGGCGTCGACGGCATCGTCTTTGTCGCCGATTCAATGGCCGTTCGTCGGGAGAAGAATATTCTGTCGCTGAAAAACCTCCACGAGAACTTGAAGAACTACAAGAAAAGTATATTCTCGATTCCATTGGTCTTTCAATACAATAAAGTCGATTTGGCCGAACAGGGCATTCCCATTTTACCGTTTGCCACCATGGAAAAGGATCTGAACAGCCAATTGAAGCGGCCGGCTTTCGAGGCCAGCGCCGTTACCGGGACGAATATTGTGCCGACGCTGAAAAAAATTATCACGATGACCATGAGTTCGATCAAAGACGAGCTGAAATAGGAGGTGTGCCTTGAGCGAAGAAGCAAGCGGTGGAAAGGTTGACAATGAACTGGCCGACCGCCTTGATACGTTGTTCGATGAGGATGCCGAGGAACCCGCCGTTCAGTCCGGTGAAACCGACGATCCCCTCGACGAGCTCAAGTCGCTCGTCATGTCGATTGAGTGGGAAATTACCGACGATTTGATGGAACGTTTCGTGGCCCAAGTGGAGACCCTTAAAAGCCGCTACAAAGATGATCGTCTCCTCGTGATGTTTCTACAACTGCTGGGCTCTTTGGGGCTTTACGTGAAGTCCAACAAAGGCAAAGCGCATCCGTCAGCGTTCGGCTTGCTGAATTCGGTATACGCCAGTTTTGCCAAAGCCGCCATGCCGGGAAAAATCAGTTCGTCCGAGAAGAAAAAACTGCTTTACGTCGAATTGAATAAATACAAGGAGTTGAAGGAACAAATCGGCTTTTCGCGCAACGCGGGCAAGGAAGCACCGCTGGCCGCCAAATCTCCCGCGACGGAGGCCGTTGCCAAGCAAGACCCATCGAACGCAACGACGGAAGACCATGGCGACTTTTTCGACGAGGCGCCGGCCCAATCGGTGGGAGGCGTCACGCCGCAACAGTTTGAGGCGGCGATCCAGGATCTAAAACGGCTCATACGGGATGAATTTCAAAAATTGCGGGAAGCGCTGCTCGATGCGGAAAACAGCTGATTCGGCATGCGCATCGGGGTTTGCGTTTTTTTTCTCGGGAGGTTCGTAATGGATCTTACGTCCGGCGATATTACCGCTCTGGTTTTCAAGCCTGTCGTGAAGGATGATCTCGGCAATTTTTCCCTTGATGGTCATATGCTGAACGTTTTGATGGCGCTGGACGGCCAAATGACGCTTGGCCAAGTGGCTCAGCGCACCGGGCTGAACATGGCCAATCTGCGCGAGGCGGCCTCAAAGCTTCACAAGCTGAAACTGATCGAATCCGTTGACCGCGCGGGCAACACGATCGATCAAGACTTCTTTAGTTTTTTAATCGCCGAGCTTTCGCTGGCCCTCGGCCCCCTGGCCGAAGTGATTGTCGAAGACGGTGTTGAGGACCTTGGCTACACGCTGCAGAATTGCCCCACCCAATCGGCGGCGGAATTGATTAACTTGCTGGCGCAGGAAATTCAACGTGATCAGAAAAAATCCGAATTCAAGCAGAATATGGTCCAAAAGATAAAAGAAAAAGGGTATTGATGTTCCTTTCAGCCGCAAAGGACAGGAGGCCCGTCGTGTCTACGGCCCTGTCAATCGAGCGCGGCGTTCGCACCCATGATGTTAAAACGGCTCATTCGCAACCTGAGAATGGTTCCCTTCAAGGAGTGAAACAATGATCGTCATCTGTGAGGAATGCGGCAAAAAGTACCGAATCGATCCTGATAAGATTAAAGGTGATAAAGCGCGTTTCAAATGCCGTTCCTGTTCGCACCTCATAACGGTCGACAAGCAGGCGCAAGCAGGCCAACCCACTGTTTCTCCTGCGGCCGAATCGACACCGCCACCTGCGGCGGAAGTAAAATCGGCTACGGAACCCGAGCCCTCTGCAGCCACCGCGCCGGCCGAAGCGGCCCCCGAGAGGACGGCGGCGACCCCGCCCCCAACGAAGGGTGGCGGAAAGCGCAACAAAAGGTCGGGGATGGGCCTCACCGCCAAGGTGATTCTGCTGATGTTGATCGTCAGCCTAATACCGGGCGGTATTTATTTTGCTCTCTCTTTCAAGCAGACCAGTGATCGGATTTTCGCGGACAATGAAAATTTCGGCAAACAGATCGTCGACGCCCTGGCCACCGACGTCGAAGGGTGGATTGATAAAAACATCCGCGTGCTCAAAGCCGTAGCCGAAATGCCGGCCATACGATCGATGAACCGCTATGAGCAGGAAGTTTTACTGAAGATCGTCCAGGAGCAGTATCCATGGATGTACCTGGTTTTCACAACGGATAGCTTCGGCATGAACGTGGCGCGCAACGACGGCAAGGACCTCAAAGACTATTCGGACCGCCAGTACGTGCAGGATGTCATGGCCGGCAAAGCCATTGCCTGGCAGAACTTGATTGGCAAAACGTCCAAGAAACCGGCCCTCGTATTGGCCGTACCGATTACCAAGAATGAGCAAGTGGTGGGTGTCTTGGCGGCCGCCATGACCCGCGATGCGATCTCCAAACGGATCGCTACCTGGCGCCAGGGAAAAACCGGTTATGCTTTTTTAGTGGACGAAAACGGCAAAGTTGTTGCCCACCAGATCCCGGCTTTTGTCCAGAAGGAAAAAGATCTAAGCCGCAATCCACTTGTGAAAGCGGCCAACACCCAAAAGGTCGGGATGGTCGAATTCAAAGGCACCGGCGGCAAGCCTGAGATCGGTTTTGCCACGAAAACCGATCTGGGATGGGTCATCGCCATTCAGCAGTCTCGCGATGAAGCCTTTGAGTCGCTTAAGGAGACCCAGACCTTTGCCCTCATGCTGTTGGGAGCGACGTTCGTCGTGGTCGTCGTCATCGCCCTGCTGGCCAGCCGAGCCATTGTGAATCCGATTCGAACCCTGACCGATGCCGCCAATCGTATCAGTGTTGGCGAACTCGGAGTGGAAATTCAAAGCAAGTCAAAAGATGAAATCGGCGATTTGGCCGAGGCGATTACCCGCATGCAGGACAGCATCCGGCTTTCTATCGAACGCCTGCGCCGTCGCCGGCGCTGACGCCGGATGATAGCCGCCAAGCCTCGGGGATCGATCACCGGCCATGGGTTGCGCTTATCGCACCAGACGTCCGTGCCGATTCGCAGGATTGAATGAATGCTTGTTATTCCGAGAGAAAAACCGACCCTTGGCAATATGAACAGCTACTATGTTCAGATTCCACGCCTGATCGAGCATTTCCAGGGTGAGGTGGGGGGCGGTGCGCTGTATTTCAAGTCGTCTGCATCCGAAGGCATTTTGTTCTTTGACAAGGATGAAATTCTCAACGGTTTCGTTACGGGCCGCAACGGTGAGGCGACCGGTCGGGATGTCATCGACCAACTCATCCGATCGACGGAATCGACCAATTATACCCTGAGCGTCTATCAGATCCGTACCGAAGATATTTATTTCTGGTCGGCCATTCCAAACGCCAAACGCATCTATCAGGATCTGAGCACCGAGTTTACCGATTTGGAGGGCTTGGTCAAGAAAATGGGCACAGAGGAACTCACCGGGTTCATTGAGGTGTCGATTGGTCAGAGCCGGGACGGCGGTCTGATCATGCTGAACAACGGTCAGGTTTGCGGCGGGTCCTATTCATGGGGGACGGGTGACAGCCTGCGCGATGATCAGGATCTGGCCAAGCTGATAAAAATGACCAAGGCGCAGGGCGGGCTTTTTCACGTCAGCCGCATGCAACCGGTGGAGCGGTCGAACAACAAGATCGAGCCGGAACTTGAGGTCGAAGATATCGAACCGACGCCGTCCCTGAGAGTACTAACGGCCGTCGAGGAGTTGATGGTCATATTCGAGCGAACGACGCGGAAAGAAAAAAAACTGGACAGTGATTTCGCGACCCTGTTGAACCGTAAATTTGTGGAAAAAGCTGAAAAATATCCCTTTCTGGATCCATTTGCAGCCGAATTTAAATACGCCGATAAAAAAATTTCATTTATCGGCGATACGACCGATGCGGAAATGCTTCAAGGCGTGTTGGAGTCGATTGCGGAGATTGCCGAAGAGATCGGAGTGCAACGCCAGTTTAAAGGCAATTTGGACACGTGGGCCAAAAAATACCAAGCCGATGTTAAAAACCTCCAAATTCACTTCTAGCATTCGTACATGGGACGGAGGCGCTGCGTTGAAGCGGTACTTGGGGCTCAAAGGCAGCGCCACCTTCAGCCGGTCCGGCGGTAAGCGCCGTCGTTCGCCGGATTCTGTTAGGGCTTTTTCTTGGTCGCCGGAATGCGGCAGGGCGACCAAGCACATTCCATGACGCGTGCCGCCCAATACGAAATGAACCAGTTCGCAAAAGCCAGTTCCGACGCCTCATTGCGGAATTATGCGGAATTTGTCCGAAACCTTCCGGTTGCGCTCTACCGTGTAACCGTCGAGGGGAAAATCGTATTCTGCAATGAACCCTTCGCACGGATCTTCGGTTTTGAATCGATTCGGGAGGCTATCGGTTTTCCGATCATCAAACTTTACCGGAATAAGAAAGACCGTGGCGTCCTGATCCAGACGGTGCTGCGCCGTGGCTGCATCAACGATATTCCGCTGGCTCTGACACGTGTTGACGGGAGCCCCATCTGGGCGGCGGTGACGACGAAGGCGATTTTTGACGATGACGGCGTCGTGGTCTTTATGGATGGGTCTGTCCGGGACATCAGCGGCGAAATCGAAGACTCGGGCGGTGACGATAACCCTTTGGAGGCGCTTGAAAATATCAAACGGCCCGCCCTGGTTTTAGACATGCAAGGCGACATCCTGGAGGTCAATGGGCTCGCCGCCCGCATCCTGGGGCAGGACTCGGAAGGTTTGCCGGGAAAAACGCTAACAGCGTTTTTGATCACGGAAGACAAACCCCTTTTTTTCATGTT
>CAYMAR010000005.1:0-4685 GCA_964388465.1 uncultured Desulfobacteraceae bacterium | reverse complement strand
GCAACATAAAAAAATATGAAGCCGTGGACTATGTCGCCGGGGTAAAGATCGTCGACATCGACAAGGCGTCATAGCGGAACGGAGATAAGGACAGCGCATGATCCGAAAAGTACTTTTTGTGGACGATGATCTCGAGATGCTCCAGGCGTTGCAGGAGGGGCTTGAAAAATATCGTGAAACGTTTTCCGTTGTTTTGTCCAAAGACGGCGTCGACGCGGTCGAAGAATTGAAGCGCCAGCCCATTTCTCTGGTGGTCACTGATCTAAAAATGCCGCGGATGGACGGGTTCAGCCTGCTGGCCAAGGTAATGGAACACTATCCGGATATCCCCGTCATCATTATTACCGGATACAGCACACCTGAAATGAAGCGATTGGCGCAGGAGGGTGGGGCGGTTGGATACATCAGCAAACCCTTTCTGATTGAAGATTTGGCCCGACAGATAATGAAAACCCTTCGCAGGGAGTCCGATGGCGGCACCTTGCATAGTGTATCTTCGGGCATGTTTTTACAGTTGATGGAGATGGAGGAGCGCACTTGTACCATCCGGCTCGTTGACAAGGCCACCGCCAAAGGGGGCGTATTGTTTTTCCGTGAAGGCGAGTTGCTAGACGCCCGGGTTGAACACCGCAAGGGCTTGCAGGCCGCCTACCTGATTTTTTCATGGGAAGAGGTCACCCTTTCTATCCAGAATGAATGCCCCGCGGTCGACAACAACATCAACAGCGATTTGCAGCCGATCATCCTCGAGGCCATGCGCATCAAAGATGAATCGCAGACAGACCCGGACGAAGACGAGGCCCCGTCTTCCGACGGGGGAGTGGCGGCGCCGAACGACGGCGCCGAAACCAACGCAATCGCGCATATCAAAAACACCTTGCGGTCCAAGGTCGGCGACCGCTGCGGGCTTGAGGACATTTACCCGGATGAAAAAATGGGGCCAACGCTTGAGCCCTTGGCGGCGGTCGGTTCCGCGTGCAACTTCGGCCGGCTGAAAATCGTCTATTTCGACAGCGGTAAAAAATCGGACACGATCGTTTTGAACGACATGCCCCCCACGGTTATCACCGTCGACCCCAAGTGCCCGCGGGACAAAATCATTCAGGTTCTGGGCGAAGCGTTTTAACGGCGGCCATCGAACGCGACTTATCGGGAACACACGCGATGCAAGCTCTATTCAAAGATATTATCAAGATGGACGGGGTCTACGGGCTGATCTTCTTCTCACACGAGGGACGGGTATTATTCGAATCGACCGATCCCCACTGGATATCATTGCCGCAGGGTTTTCGCGACGCGGATAAACTTCTGCCGTTATTGCAAAAGATGCGGGAAGCTGATTTCGTCTACGAAAACGGCCGGGTTTATGTTCGTGCTACGGAGCGGGGCTATCTCTTGGTCATCATGGGGCCGCTTGTTTCCATTGCCATGGTCAAGCTCAACTGTGATATCATTTTGCCTCAGCTAAAAATCGACAAGCCCGGTGGAAAACTGAAGGGGCTATTCAGACGCTAACATCGCGATACGTCCCGTGACAATCGGCCGGCCGGGTGACACAAAACAATTTCAGGATGCGCATTAGCTAACAGGATTTAACAAGGGGTCCATTATGGCCAAAGCACAACCCAACACGAAATCGGCTCCGGATGCCAAAATCAATGAAGCCGAAGTCTGCTTCTCGATGGGGCTTTTTGAAGAAGCGCTCACAATCTATGAACAGGTCCTGAAGGAATTCCCCGATCTCGATAAAGAAAAGCTGCATGCCGTCGAAGAGAAAATTGTGGCTCTCAAGAAGGAAATCGAAGAGAAGGAAAAAGACGAAGCCGGCAGCGTTTCGAGTGAAGAAATCTCGATGCTCAAAAAATCACTTTCCGGGCAGGAGGACATCCCGGCGATTTTAGACAGTGCATCGGCCTTTAAAGATTTAGGTCTTTTTGAAGAGGCTCTGGCGGAATTCGAAAAACTTCTGGTGGTCGACCATCCACCCGAGAAGATCGTGCCGGAGATGACCGATTGCCTGCTTAAATTGCACTCCCCCAACGAACTTTTGCCCAAGATTCAGAAGACCGTCGATGACCAGCGCATCGCTTCGGAAAAGCGCGGCCGGATCCAGTTTCTTTTCGGCGAAGAGATGCAAAAACGTGATCACCGCGATCTATCGCTTGATCTCTACGAAGAGTCCGAGAAGAACGCGCCGGAGGACGAGGAAATCCAGCAGCGCCTGGAGCAGGTACGCTCACGGGTGTCCAGCGGCTCCAAGTACGACTACCTGCTGCGTCAGAATCTGGCCTCTACCGATCAGCTTCAGCAGGCAGCCAATCTCTCCAAGCAACAACGCAAAAGTGTCGAAGCCGTCCTCATCGATAATTTTGGCGTATCCCGGGACGATATCGCCAAATCCTTCAGCCAGTTTTACGGCTGTCCTTTCAAATCCTATGATGAGGGCATCCCGACGCCCTACGAGCTGCTGGGCAATCTCAAAAAGACTTTCCTGAAACACGAACTCTGGGTGCCCATGGCATGGGGCAAGGACGGTGTTGAAGTCCTTGTGGATGATCCCCGCGATCTGAACAAGACCGACAACATCAAGGCCTTGATGAAGACCAGCAAAATCAAGTTCAGCGTGGCTACGCGGGAGGATATCCTCGCCTTTATCGACCGTTTCTATTCGACGGATCAGTACAGCGACATGGGCAGCGGAAGTGAGGTCATTGATAATTTCGATGAAATTCTGGATGTCTCTTTCGAAGAAGAAGAGGATGTCGACGAGGCTTTCGATGAGGCCGACGAGAGCTCGAGCAAAGTGGTCAAGCTCGTCGACCAGTGCCTGATTGCCGCCTACCGCAAAAATGCTTCGGATATTCATATCGAACCCTCGCCTCAGACCAAATCGACCAATATCCGCTTTCGCATGGACGGGGTTTGCCAGGAATACATCAAGGTTCCGAACGCGCTGGCCCGCGGTATCATCTCCCGTATCAAAATCATGGCCCATCTGGATATCGCGGAAAGGCGCCTGCCGCAGGATGGGAAGATCAAATTCAAACGCAAGGGCATTCCGCCCTTTGAACTGCGCGTCGCCACCCTGCCGACAGCCGGCGGATATGAGGATGCCGTCCTGCGAATCCTCGCCACGGCGGGGGCCATGAAACTTGAAGACATGGGGCTCAATGAGCGCAATTTTGGTGTGATGGAAAACGTCCTGGCCAAACCGTACGGTTTGGTCCTGGTGGTCGGCCCGACCGGGTCCGGCAAAACCACCACGCTGCATGCCGCCCTGGGCTACATCAACAAACCTGGGGTCAAAATCTGGACGGCCGAGGATCCCGTGGAAATCACCCAGCTGGGCTTGCGGCAGGTCGAAGCCAAACCCAAGATCGGGCTGAATTTCCCGCGCATCATGCGCGCTTTCCTGCGCGCCGACCCGGACGTGATCATGATCGGCGAGATGCGCGACGAGGAGACGGCCTCCATCGGTGTCGAGGCCTCGTTGACGGGGCATCTGGTTTTCTCGACCCTGCATACCAACAGTGCCCCTGAAACCGTTACCCGCCTGCTGGACATGGGCCTGAACCCCCTCAATTTTTCCGATGCCTTCCTGGCGGTGCTGGCCCAACGGCTGGTTCGTCGCCTGTGCACCTGCCGCGAAGAGTATCACCCCGACCGGGAAGAATTCGACAGCATCGAGGAAGACTACGGTGTCGAGTATTTCGCCGGTTCCGGAATCGAATACAGCGACGCCATGAAGCTCAACAAACCCGGGAGCTGCGAGAAGTGTTCCGGAACAGGCTACAAGGGCCGCATGGGGATCCACGAGCTAATGGAGGGCACCAAAGCGATCAAGAAACTGATCAAACAGTCCGCGCCGGCGGACCAGCTTTTCGATCAGGCCATCAAGGAGGGGATGAACACGCTCAAGCAGGATGGTATTCATAAATCCATTCAAGGCTTTACCGACATCACCGAGGTCAAGCGGGTTTGTATCACCTAAGCGGCTGGCGACGATCGGTGTGACCCCTTCTTGCGGCCGCGGCTTTTTAGCAAGATACCGGATACGACGGCATAAGCGGCATCGCTGTCCGCCCCGTGGCGGCAGCCGCCGCTTTTTTGTCTGGGCGACCGATGAGGCGGGAGATGCCGATTGAAAGAGAAGGATTGGCGGGAATTCCTTGAAAATGGGGCCGCGGCCTTGGGACTGCGGCTGAGCGCATTCGAATCGCATCGCTTTTTTGTGTACATGTCCGAAATGCAGCACTGGAACCGCCGGATCAACCTGACGGCCATAAACGATCCGGCCGAGATTGCGATTAAACACTTTCTGGATGCCATTGCACCCTCGTCACAGATTCCGGATCAAGCCCGGATCCTGGATGTGGGCAGCGGTGCCGGGTTCCCGGGAATTCCGCTCAAAATTGTGCGGCCCGGCTGCCACATGATCCTGATCGACAGCGCCCGCAAGCGGGTGAATTTTCTGCGTCACGTCATCCGGCAGCTCGAAATGGACAAGATCGCGGCGCGGCACAGCCGGATCGAGACTTTTGCGCAACGTCCCGAGCAGGCGACACGGTTCGATGTCGTCGTCAGCCGCGCTTTGACACGCGCCGCCGATCTTGTCCGCGTGGTGTTGCCTCTGCTTCAGGGCGGAGCCGTCCTGATGATGTGGAAAGGTCCGGACATCCGTGGCG
>CAYMAR010000004.1:33677-35805 GCA_964388465.1 uncultured Desulfobacteraceae bacterium | reverse complement strand
CGGCCGGCAACAAGACCATCGAAGATGCGATCGTCAACGTGCGCGCCGGTATCGCTGAAGGCCGTACCATGGCCGATCCGCTGACCGAAAGCGGTGTTTTCCCCTCAATGGTGTGTCAGATGATTTCGGTCGGTGAAGCCACCGGTGCACTGGATGCTATGCTTGGCAAGATTGCCGATTTTTATGACGAAGAAGTCGATCAGGCTGTCGAGAACCTGACTTCGCTGATTGAGCCCTTCATGCTGGTTTTCCTGGGGGTCACCATTGGTGGTCTCGTGATCGCGATGTATCTGCCCATTTTCAAGATGGCCGGAGCAATAACTTAACTTCTATTCCTACGAAAGATTGACAAACGGCGCCAATAGCGGTTTTTCTGAATGTAGGCATAGTGCCCTTCATTTTTTTGGGGGGGGGACTTCCAATCCTGGCAATGCCATCCTCAGATTCCTTTTTACCGCAATGGTTGGGTCATAAAAAGACTTGCCCGGCCTACGCCCAAGAGTAATTCTGACGCCGCAGGCCGCACGATGAAGGCTCAATCCAGCAAAACGGCTGATAGTGATCTCCGGCAGAAAATTCAATGGCTTAATCGCTACCGCTTTCTGTTTACGCTGGTCCTTACGGGCTCAACGTTGTTCTTTCATCTCAGTAGAACCAACCGCACCCTCAACGCCTCCCTGATTATCCTATATGCCGCGATAGCGTTGCTTCTACTTTTAAGTTTGTTTTACTATTGCTTGCAACGGCACTTTGGCCGCGAAGACCTGCTCGCCTACATTCAGATTGCAATCGACAGTTTTGTCGTCACCCTGATTCTCCTCGTTACGGGTTATTTTGAAAGTATTTTTGTTTTTCTCTATTTGGTGGTCATCATTTACACGAGCATGCTATTGTACCGCCGCGGCAGCCTCCTGATTGCCACGCTGTGCAGTTTTGAATACCTTCTGCTTGTCCTTTTGTACTACTCGGATGGTTTGCGCCCTCTGGCATCCGCCAATCTGCAGACGGTCGCTAATTTCCAGTGGCATTTCGTGGCCTACCGCACGGTGATCACGGTCTTCGCCTGTTTTGCGGTGGCCCTTCTGAGCAGCCATCTGGCAGAGCAGGCACGGCGCACACGCAGAGAACTCAAGGCCATGGGTGACCGGGTCCGCCGGGTCGAAAAGATGGCCGCCGTGGGTGAAATGGGGGCGGGGTTGGCCCATGAGATCAAAAACCCGCTGGCGTCCATCACGGGATCGATTCAACTGCTGCGGGAGGAGATTCCATTTGAATCCGGACGAGACAAGCTGATGCAAATCATCCTGCGGGAAGCGGATCGCCTGAGTGCCCTGGTGGGCAATTTTCTCCTCTTTGCCCGGCCGCCGTCGGGAAAAAGCGTTCCTATCGAGTTGGACATTGCCATACCGGAGACCATTCGCCTGGTCGAGCAGGACCGGCGCTTCCGCGATACGGTGACCATCGAGCAAAGCGGGCCGGGCGGCGTGTGGATCGTCATGGATCCGGATCACTTCCGCCAGATTCTCTGGAACCTGCTGCTGAACGCTGTCGAAGCCATTGATGGGGGCGGCGCGGTCGGTGTATCCATGGATCGCACCAAGGATGGTCATGTCGCCATCCGGATTTCGGATAACGGTTGCGGGATATCCGAAACACAAATGCAAAACATTTTTGATCCCTTTTACACCAGCAAGCCCCATGGCACCGGACTGGGCCTGTCGATCGTCCACAGCATCCTCGAATCCTACGACGGCTGGCTTGAAGTGGAAAGCCGGCCCGGGCAAGGCACCCATTTTACAATGAAAATCAAGCGCATCCCGCCTCCGGCCGTTACTTGACAGGCGTGGTGGAATCGTTTAGATTGCAACGTTGGTCCCATTCTTTGGTTTTGTTCTAACAGGCTGAAAGAATGGGTTTTTTTTAGCTCTGCGAGGGGCTGCCCTGGCTTCCGGGCCACTAGCGGCCCCCCTTATGATGGCCTTCTGACAGGCGAGCCGATACCGAATGAATGAATCCCGATCAAACCAGTTGATCCGCAACCGCCGTATAAAAATTGAGGAACTCAAGCAGGCCGGGGTTCCCCTTTATCCCAACGGATTTCAGGTTACCCATACGACGGCTGCCATAC
>CAYMAR010000004.1:31453-33577 GCA_964388465.1 uncultured Desulfobacteraceae bacterium | reverse complement strand
GTTGCTGGCCAAAGCCCATCGCCCGCTGCCGGAAAAGTTTCACGGCCTCAAAGACCCGGAAAAGCGTTACCGTCAGCGGTACGTCGACCTGATCATGAATCCGGAGGTGCGCCGGCTTTTCACCCGTCGCAGCCAGATCGTCCAAAGCATTCGCCAATTTATGCTCGCGCGCGACTATTTGGAAGTCGAAACCCCGATGATGCAGCCGCTGGCCGGTGGGGCGGAGGCCGAACCTTTCGTGACTCACCACAACGCTTTGGATATGGATCTCTATCTGCGCATTGCTCCGGAACTTTACCTCAAGCGGCTCGTGGTCGGGGGGTTTGAAAGGGTTTTCGAGATCAATCGCAATTTCCGTAACGAAGGGGTTTCGACCCAGCACAACCCGGAATTTACGATGCTGGAGTTCTATGAGGCCTATGCCGACTATGAAGACCTGATGGCCCTGACCGAAGAGATGATCGCCCAGGTGGCCCGGGAAGTGTGGTCAGACCGCCATCGTTTACCAGGGCCAAGCAATCGAACTGGCCGGCCCCTGGAAACGTCTGCCCCTGGTCAAAGCGCTCGAGGAGCTCGGCGGCCTGCCGTCGGATTTGCTTGCCGACCGGGAGGGCCTGCTGGCATTCGCGCGGCACAAGGGGGTCAACATAACCAAGGACGGCCGCCGGGGAAAAATCATCACCAAACTCTTCGATGCCCTGGTGGAACCGCAGTTGATTCAACCCACGTTCATCACGCACTATCCGGTGGAGGTTTCGCCGTTGTCCCGGCGCAGCGACAGCGATTCCGATTTCGCGGAGCGCTTCGAGCTTTTCATCGCAGGGCGTGAGATCGCCAATGGCTTCTCCGAGCTGAACGATCCGGAAGACCAGCGCGGGCGATTTATGCAGCAGGTTGCCGACCGCGAGGCCGGGGATGCCGAAGCCCACCGCATGGACGAGGATTACATCGAAGCGCTCGAGTACGGCATGCCGCCCACGGCCGGCGAAGGTGTCGGCATCGATCGTCTGGTCATGCTGCTGACCGACGCCGCCTCGATCCGCGAGGTCATTTTTTTCCCTCACATGAAGCCAACGGGTCAATAGAAACGCTTCATCCGGCGTGACGGGGCGACGCAATGCGATTTGAATGGTTTATAGGCGGGCGTTATCTCAGGGCGAGGCGTAAGCAGGCCTTCATTTCTCTGATTACGATTCTGTCCACCGCCGGCGTTGCCGTGGGGGTCATGGCGCTGATTGTCGTCATTGCCGTCATGGCCGGCGCTCAGTCGGAGTTCCGTTCGCGTATTCTGGGGGTGCAGTCGCACGCCGTGCTGATGCGCTACGGCGGAGAATTCGCAGAATATCGGCAGATCATCGAACAGCTCGAGAGGGAGGCGGATGTCGTCGCGACCCGCCCTTTTATCCTTACCCAGGTTATGTTACGCTCCCCCACCGGGCTTTCCGGCGCGGTGCTCAAAGGGGTGGCGCCTCCGACGGACATCGAACGCAACATCCAGGGCATTGGCGCGGCGCTCGAGATCCTATATGCTGAGCCCTCCGCCACGAACGGCGCTCGAGGCGCCGCGCCCGTGGTCCTGGGAAAAGAGTTGGGGCGCAAGCTGGGCGTGGTTCGCGGGGAAACGCTTTACGTGATCTCGTTCCGGGGGGTCGTATCGCCGATGGGGCATGTCCCGTCCATGAAGCGGTTTCATGTGGCCGGATTCTTCGAATCCGGCATGTATCAATTTGACGAAGCCTACGCCTTTGTCCGCCTGAAGGACGCCCAGCGCATCTTGAAGCTGGGCGATACGGTCAGCGGCATCGAAATCCGGGTGGATGATATCTACCAGGCCGACCAAATTGCCAAGCGGCTGGCGGCCCGCCTTGGTTTTCCCTATCGCATTCAGGACTGGATGCAGATGAACGCCAATTTGTTCTATGCCCTGCGTCTCGAAAAAGTCGCCATGTTCGTCATCCTGACATTAATTGTGCTGGTGGCCGCCTTCAACATCGCCAGCACCCTCATCATGATGGTGATGGAAAAGACCAAGGACATCGCCATCCTGAAGGCGATGGGCGCCACCAATCGGCATATCATGCGGATTTTCGTGATCAAAGGCATGATGATCGGTATTTCCGGGAC
>CAYMAR010000004.1:28995-31353 GCA_964388465.1 uncultured Desulfobacteraceae bacterium | reverse complement strand
CTGGATTGGAAATGAACGCCGAAACCCTAGTACAAGTGAACCGGCTGCACAAAAGCTTTTCCAGCAGCGGCGGCGGGCGAATCGATATCCTGCATGGGATCGAGCTGCATTTGAGGGTCGGCGAGACGCTGGCGATCGTCGGTGCTTCGGGTATCGGCAAGTCCACATTGCTCCACATTCTGGGGACCCTCGATCGCCCGGATAGCGGTACCATTCTCTTCCGTGGCGAGGATGTGTTTGCTTTGAACGGCGACCGGCTGGCGGGTTTTCGCAACCAATCGATCGGCTTTGTCTTTCAGTTCCATCACCTGCTTCCCGAGTTTACGACGCTTGAGAACGTCATGATGCCCGCCTTGATCAGCGGGCTGACGCATACGGACGCGCGACGGCGGGCCCAGGATCTGCTTGCGCGGGTCGACCTGGCCCAACGGCTCGCACACCGGGTCACGCAACTCTCGGGCGGTGAGCAGCAGCGTGTCGCCCTGGCCCGGGCCCTCGTTTTGAAACCACGGCTCCTTTTGGCCGACGAACCGACCGGCAATCTAGATAAACGCAATGGGGATAGGATTCATCAATTGCTTATGGCGCTCAACCGCGAGTTGGGCATGACCCTGGTCGTCGTGACGCACAATCCCGCATTGGCCGACCTGATGGATCGCCGGGTCACCATCGCCGAAGGCCGATTGGTCGAGTTGGCATAGGATTTGACATGGTTCGAAGCCTCCACTGGCTCCCTCTGCTCGCTCTGCTGATGACGGCCGCCTGGCCCTGCCGCGCCCAGGAGAGCGTGCGTGTGCTGGTGCTGCCTTTCGAAGTCAATGCCCAGGAGGATCTGGCCTACCTCGAAAAGGAAATTCCCAAGATTATCCGCCGCAATCTTCTGGCCGAAGGGGCCATCCTGGTCGAATCGCCGGTGGCATCCGTTCTCCAGGACATCGATACCATCCGGGCCGCCGGCGTCGACAATGCGGCCGACTACGTCATCTGGGGCAGCTTCACGCTGATCGGCCAGCAGTTCAGTCTCGACGTGCGCCTGCTCAAACCCTTTGAGCCATCGGCCATCGAGTCGCTGGGTGTCCAGGGAGAAGGCTTGGCCACGTTGTCGGCTAAAATCGGTGAGCTTTCCCAGGATTTGACCATCCGGCTCTTTGATCTGGCCGAGGTCATTGAGATTCTCATTCAGGGCAACGACCGGATCGAAACCGATGCCATTCGAAGCAACATCCGCACGCAGGTGGGCGAAACCTATCTGCCCAAAAGGGTTGACGAGGATCTTAAGGCCGTTTACCAGATGGGTTTCTTTGTGGATGTGCGGGTGTCGGTTCAGGATTTGGACGAAGGACGCCGGCTGATCTTTGACGTGAAGGAAAAACCGACCATCCTGGGTATCGGTATTTCCGGAAACGAGGAGTTCGACGATGAAGACATCCGCGAGAACCTGACTCTCAAAGCCGGTTCGGTGCTCAATCTGGCCCGTGTGCGCACGAACGTCGAGATTATCGAGGATCTGTACAAAGAAGAGGATTTCCACAACATCAAGGTCGACTACCGCGTGACCGAGTTGGCCAACAATCAGGTCAATGTCGAATTCGACATTGCCGAAGGGAAAAAGCTGGAGATCAAGGACATCCGTTTCGTGGGCAACCACACCTTCGACGATGGCGACCTCAAGGGGGTCATGCGCACCAAGGAAAAGCAGTGGCTGCTCTCCTGGCTGACGGGGGCCGGGGATCTCGATCTGGAAAAACTCAACCAGGACGCCATCGCGATCTCCAGTTTTTACCAGGACCACGGATTCATCAATATCAAGGTGTCCGACCCTGAGGTGATATTCACGGAAGAAGCAATTGAAATCACCATCAAGATCGCCGAGGGAGACCGCTACAAACTCGGCAAAGTTGACGTGTCGGGGGATCTCATTCGCACCCGCGAAGAATTAATCGAAGTGCTGCAGATCACGGGCGATGAATATTTCAACCGGGGCCTGCTGCAGAAGGACACGATCCGTTTGACGGACGCTTACGGCGATGAAGGTTATGCCTATGCGCAGGTGACACCGCGGACTTCGCCCGATCCCAAAACCCTGACCGTGGACGTCAATTACAACATCACCAAAAATCAGCTGGTTTTTTTCGAAGAGATCATCATCGGCGGCAACACCAAGACGCGCGACAAGGTCATTCGGCGGGAGTTGAAAGTCTACGAGCAGGAAATTTACAGCCGCACCAGTTTGAAAAAGGGCATCCAACGGCTTCATGCGCTGGATTTTTTCGAGGACATCAAAGTCAACACCCTCAAGGGCGAAACAGACGACCAGATGATTCTCAAAATCGACGTTACCGAAAAACCGACCGGCGC
>CAYMAR010000004.1:0-28895 GCA_964388465.1 uncultured Desulfobacteraceae bacterium | reverse complement strand
ACAAGCCCTTCATCGCCACCCGAGGCGCCAAACATGAGCTGACCGTCGAATATGCCGGTCTGGGGGGTGATTTTGAATTCACCAAAACGACGGTCAAAACGGCCTGGCATATCCCCATTTGGGGTAAATTGACGGGTTACTGGCGGGGGCAGGGGGGCTGGATCGACGACCGCGGCGACACCCCGGACTATGAGAAATTTTTCATCGGCGGTGCCGACACGGTTCGCGGCGTCGAGTCCAAGGACGTCAGCCCGGAAGAGGTCAACGATGATGGGGATACGGTGCGCGTTGGCAGCGAGGTGTACGTGGCCTTCAACCACGAACTCCGCTACCCGATCGGTGAAGAACTGGGGTTGATGGCCATCGCTTTCATGGATATGGGCGATCTGTGGCGCAAAAGCAACGACGTCGAGTTCGCGTTCAGCGACATGGTCAAGACCGTCGGCGGCGGGTTGCGCTGGCTCTCGCCGATGGGACCGCTCCGCCTGGAGTACGGCTATGTCTATGATTCGGGTGACACCGATGCCGAGGGCGGCAAATTCGAATTTTCGATGGGCAGCCAATTTTAGCCCCCAAGCAGGAAACACTTGGGCGCGTGCCGTCTCGTGCCGACGGGCATGACGGCCGAAACCGGATATTGGCGCAGCGATTGCCGCTTCGGGAGGGAATGCGGCTTCAAGCGAAGCGCCTTAAACGATCAAGCCGCCGGTAAGCGGGGTCTTCGGCCCCTTATTCGGTGTTGCGACAAGTAGTCAACCAACGAAGGAGGTCAAATGCGTAAGCGAATGATGATAGGCGCACTGGCGTTCGCCATTCTTGCCGTTTTTACTCTGAATGCCGACGCGGCCGATCTGAAGATCGGTGTGGTCGATTTTCAAAAGGCCGTCAACGATTCCGAACCCGGCCAAAAATTCGAGGCCGATATGAAAGCGGAAGGTCAGCAGATGGAGGCCGAGATTGAAAAAGGGAAGGAAGAACTCAAGACCCTGAAAGAGAAACTCGAGCGCGAATCGATGGTCATGAGTGAAAAGGCCAAGGAGGAAAAACAAATCGAGTTCAACGTCAAACTGTCGGGGCTCCAGAAAAAACAGGCCCAATACCGGAAGGATTTTCTGGGTAAACAGCGGCAGGGGATCGGTCAATTCAGGCTTAAGGTCCTCCAGATCGCCAAGGAAATCGGCGAAAAGGAAAATTATACACTGATCGTTTCCAAGGATGCCCTGCTGTATATGGCCCCGGCCGCCGATATCACCCCCAAGGTCGTCGAGGCGCTCAATCAGCGCCACAAGGCCCAGGGGAAACAATAGGCGCAACTGCACCGCACCACGCCTGGCGGGGGTGATGGATGCCGCCGCGGGCGATCGAGGAAGCCGTGTCTTGAAGTCGACACATGCTCATACGCGCGGGCCGACGGGGCGAACCCTGGCCGAATTAGCGGCGATTGTCGAAGGCCGCTACACCGGCGATGGCGACCTTCGCATATCGCGGGCGGCTCCCTTTGAAACCGCCGGCCCCGATGCGATCACGCTGGCCCGCGGCCCTAAATTGCAGCAGCGTATCAACGAAACCGGCGCCGGCGCCGTGATCGTTCCGCTGGATTTTGATCGGCCGGATTTGAACCTGCTCCAAGCCGACAATCCTTACGCGGCCTTTGCCCGTGTCGCCGGCGTTTTGCATCCGCCGAAGATTCCCTCCCCCGGCATTCACCCTACGGCCGCGTGCGCCGAGGGCTTTCGGCAAGGTCCGGATCTTTCCGTCGGACCGATGGCAGTCATTGGCCGGAATGTCACGATTGGCGCGCGCGGGTGTATTCATGCCGGGGTCGTCATCGGTGACGACGTTGCCATGGGGGATGATGTGTGTATCCATCCGAACGTCACCCTCATGGCGGGATGCCGGATCGGCAGCCGGGTCACCATTCAGGCCGGCAGCGTGATCGGCAGCGATGGGTTCGGGTACGCCCCGGATGGCGATCGCTATTGCAAAATACCGCATACGGGGTATGTGCAGATCGACGACGACGTCGAGATCGGTGCCAATAACACGATCGACAAGGGCACGTTCGGCTGCACCCACATCCACCGCGGCGTCAAAACCGACAACCTCGTCCATATCGCTCATAATGTCGTGGTCGGCCCGCATTCCATTCTCGTGGCCCAGGTGGGCATATCGGGCAGCACCACCCTGGGGCGGCACGTGGTCCTGGCCGGTCAGGTGGGGGTTACGGGTCACCTGCACGTTGGCGACTATGTGATGGCGGGGGGTAAAACCGGTATTTCCAGATCGGTGGCGGACGGCCAGGTGATATCGGGGGCGCCGGAGATGCCCCACAAGCTGTGGCTCAAGGTGCAGCGCATCATTCCGCGGCTGCCAATGATCCGTAAAAAGATCCAATCGATCGAAAAACGTTTGAAACGCCTGGAATGCGATCATGACCATCATTCGGCCGGGCGCTGAGGAGAAAGGTCAACCGATGGGCGCTGTATATGCAATCAAGGACATCCTTAAATTCTTACCCCACCGCTACCCGTTTATCATGATCGATCGGGTGCTGGCACTGGAGCCTGAAAAACGCATCGTCACCCTCAAGAACGTGACCATCAACGAACCTTTTTTCCAGGGGCATTTCCCGGATGATCCCATCATGCCGGGCGTGCTCATCCTGGAGGCGATGGCCCAATCGGCCGGCGTGCTCACCTACATGTCGCTGCCGGCGGATCAGCGCGAGGTCCTGATCTATTTCATGGCGATTGAAAGAGCCAAATTCCGACGGATGGTGGTACCGGGCGACCAACTGCGGTTTGAGGTCGAAATCCTGAAACTCAGACGCAAAGCGGTCAAGGGCGCCGGCAAAGCGTATGTGGACAGCCATCTCGTGGCCGAGGCCGAGATGATGGCCTCCATTGGAGAAAAAGGATGATCCATCCCACCGCGATCGTCAGCCCGCAGGCCGACATCGGGCCGGATGTCGATATCGGGCCGTATGCCATCATCGGCGACAGTGTCACTATCGGTGCGGGAACCATCATCGGGGCCCACACGACGATCGACCCATTTGTCGATATCGGACCGGAGTGTCACATTTTCCAATTTGCTTCGGTCGGCGCACTGCCCCAGGCCATCAAATTCGGCGGCGAGAAAACCTACGTCAAAATCGGCCGCCGAACCGTCATTCGCGAGTTTGCCACCGTCAATCGGGGGACCGGGTTCGGCGGCGGAGTCACCGAAGTCGGCGAAGAGAACCTGCTGATGGCGTACGTCCACATCGCACACGACTGCAAGATCGGCCGGGGGGTGATTCTGGCTAACAACGCGACCTTGGCGGGACATGTCTGCATCGATGACTACGTCACGGTCGGCGGGCTGACCGCTATTCATCAATTCGTTCGCGTCGGCCGTCATGCCTATATCGGTGGCAAGTCCGCCGTGGTCAAGGATATCCCTCCCTATGTGATCGCCGCGGGCGACCGGGCCCGCCTGCACGGATTGAACCGGGTCGGGCTGCGGCGTCACGGGCATTCGGAGAAGGCTATTGCCATGCTGAAGCGGGCCTACCGGCTAATTTTCCGCATCGGCATCACCCTCAACGAGGCCATCGAACGGGTACGGGCGGAAGTCGACCAGACCCCGGAGGTCAAACGCTTTATGGCCTTTATCAAATCTTCCCGTCGCGGGATAACGCGTTAGGCAACACGCCGCGATGATCGGCCGGTTCACCGGGATCGGCCGCCTGAAGAGGAGACTTGCTCGTGGACGCTTCGGCCCAAGCCGATCAACATTCGACCCTGCGCCCGGAAGCTTCTCCACCGGTTCGCGTGGCGGTGGTGGGGGCGGGCTATCTGGGGCGCTTTCACGCCGAAAAGTATAATGGCCTCGATGGGGTCGAACTGGTGGGGATTGTGGACGTCGAAACCGCCAAAGCCGCCGAGGTGGCGAGCCATTGCCGGAGCCGGGCCTTCAGCCGGCACCAGGACCTGGTGGGGCAGGTCGATGCCGTCAGCATCGTGGTGCCCACGCCGCTGCATTTCGCCATCGCCGGTGATTTCCTAAAAAACGGTGTCGACGTGCTGATTGAAAAGCCCATGACCACCACCCTGGCGGAGGCGCGCGAACTGATCGACATCGCGACAAACAATGGCTTGATCCTGCAGGTGGGCCATCTCGAGCGATTCAACCCGGCTGTGATGGCCGTACGTGAACGGATTCAGAAGCCCATGTTCATCGAGTCGCATCGGCTGAGCCTCTATCAGGGCCGGAGCACCGATGTCAGCGTCGTACTTGATTTGATGATTCACGACATCGATATCATTTTGAATTTCGTGGGCGCTCCGATCAAAGCCATCCACGCCTCCGGTGCAGCCGTGGTTTCGGCGCACTGCGACATCGCCAACGCCCGCATCGAATTTGCCTCCGGATGCGTGGCCAACATCACCGCCAGCCGGATTTCCACCAAAAACCAGCGCAAGGTGAGGCTTTTCCAGAAAAATGCCTACATTGCCGTCGATTTCGCCGCGCGTGAAATCACGCATATCCAGCAGACCGGCGAGGCCGGCAGCGCTCCGATTCCGGGCATGACCGTCGATCAGGTCCGTTTTCCCGAGGGCGACGCCCTGGCGGCGGAGCTGCGCGCGTTCGTCGATGCCGTGGCCACCCGCCGCGAACCCGAGGTGACCGGCGAGATGGGCTATCAGGCCCTGGAAATCGCCCTCAACGTCATGGAGCAGATTGATGATGCCACGCGTCGCTTCGGTGTTCTCTGAACTCCCCCGGCATCCCTCCATCATGATCGTAGCGGGTGAAGCCTCGGGCGATCTGCATGGCGCCAAGCTGGCCGAGGCCCTCAAGACCATGGACTCCCGGTTGACGCTGTTCGGCATCGGCGGCGATCACATGCGGGCGGCCGGCGTGCGGGTGGCCGTGGATGCCCGCCAGCTGGCCGTGGTCGGCCTGACCGAAGTCCTTGCGAAGCTCCCCGGCATTCTGCGCGGCTGGCGTGCGGCCTGCCGCATGCTCGCTGAAGCCCGCCCGGACTTGCTGATCCTGATCGACTTTCCGGATTTCAATCTGCGTTTGGCGCGCCGCGCCAAGAAATTGCAGACGAAGGTGCTCTACTATATCAGCCCGCAGATCTGGGCCTGGCGCCGCCAACGGGTCCGGCAGATCCGCCGCCGGGTGGATCATATGGCGGTCATTTTACCGTTTGAAGCGGATTTCTATCAGCACCACGGCGTCAATGTCTCCTTTGTGGGCCATCCGCTCATGGATCATGACACCCCTTCCGGCGAGGACCCGACGGGGGGCGCACCCGGTCCACAGCCCATCCTCGGGCTGCTGCCGGGCTCACGCGACAGCGAGGTCGGTCGCCTTCTACCCGCCATGCTCGATGCAGCGGCGCGCCTGCAGCAGCGTATGGGGGTCCGTGTCATGCTCTCCTGCGCCGACAGCGTCGATCCGCATCGCGTGGCGCGCCTCGCGGCCCCCTATCGGGATTCTCTGACCATGGACACCGTCGGCGGCTGCCCCCAACGCATTTTTCGCTCGGCGGATTTGGTCATTGCCGCCTCTGGTACGGTGACCCTCGAGGCGGCGCTCTGGGGAACCCCGATGCTGATCGTCTATCGCGTCTCGCCGCTGAGCTATCTTCTGGGGAAAATATTGATCCGCGTGCCGCATATCGGCCTGGTCAACCTTATCGCCGGGCGGCGGGTCGTTCCCGAACTCATCCAGCAGGCGGCCACGCCGGCGCGCATTGCCGCCGAAGCCTCATCCTTGCTGACACAGCCCGCCAGGCGCGAAAAGATGCAGGCCGGGTTGGCCCGGGTCAAACAGCGGCTGGGGGCAGCCGGTGCCTCCGCACGCGTGGCCCGTATCGCGACGCAAATGCTGGGCGGCACCGCCGGTTCTCCGAAACGGTCCTCAGAAGGAGCGCCGCCGCTATGTCCCTGATACCGCGCCCGGAATTGAAGCCCCGCCATCGCGAACTGGTGGACCTGATCAAATCCTATCGGCGGGAGCTGATGCTGGCCGGCGTGTGCATGGTTCTCGCGGCCGCCTGCGAGGGGGCGACGGCTTATCTCATCAAATATGCCGTCGATGAGATCTTTATTTCCCGCAGCGAATGGTGGCTGCGCTTTATTCCGCTGGCCGTTCTGGTCGCATTTTTCACCAAAAGTGCCGGCACCTATGGTCAGGGGTACCTGATGCACCGGGTGGGGCGCGGCATCATCCGCCAGCTTCGCAACCGCCTCTATGACCGGATTCAGGATCTACCCCTTTCATTTTTCCAGGCGGAGCAGACCGGAAACCTGATTTCAAGACTCACCAACGACGTCAATATCGTGCGCTACATGGTATCGAACGCCGTCACCACCTCGCTCAAGGAGGTCTGCTCGGTCGTCGTCCTGGTCGTGGTGATTTTCCAGATGGATTGGGAAATGGCGCTGATCGCCTTCGGAGTTTTACCATTCGCCTTCCTGCCCCTGATCCGCTTCGGCCGCCGTATCCGCAAGATCAGCACGCGTGGACAGGAGGCGACCGCCGAGATGACGGCCTTTCTGCACGAGACGATCACCGGCGCTAAAATCGTCAAGGCCTTCGGCATGGAAAGCTACGAAAAGGAGCGGTTTCACGCACGGACCCAAAAGCTGTATAAGTTCGACATGCGCGAGGCCAAAATCAACGAACTGACTTCACCGCTGATGGAGTTTATCGGTGGGATCGGCATGGCGGTGGCCATCTTCTACGGCGGCTACCGGGTGCTAAACGGCAACCTGACGCCGGGGACCTTCACGGGCGTGCTCGCCGCCATTCTGAGCCTCTATCGCCCTGTCAAAAGAATCAGCAAACTGAACAATGCCGTCCAGCAAGGGCTGGCCGCCACCGACCGCATCTTTGACATTCTGGAACGCACCCCGGAAAACCGGGAGCGTCGCTCCCTCCGGGAGCTTGATTTCAAGCCGACGGTGGTGACCTTCGAAGACGTATGTTTCTGCTACGACGACGGCAATCCCCGGCCGGTCTTGGACCGCATCAATCTCGAGGCCTGCGCCGGGCAGGTGACGGCCATCGTCGGCATGAGCGGCGGCGGCAAGACATCGCTGGTGAATCTCATTCCGCGCTTCTACGATGTGACCAGCGGCTGTATTCGAATCAACGGTCATGATATCCGGAATTTCTCGCTGCCTTCGCTGCGCCGCCAGATTGCCGTCGTAACCCAGGAACCGATTCTTTTCAACGAGAGCATCCGGGACAACATTGCCTATGGCAACCGGCAAGCCTCAACGGAAGCGATCAAGGCGGCCGCCCGGTCGGCCTACGTTGACGCGTTTGCCGCCCGGTTGCCGCAGGGGCTCGACACTCCCGTCGGCGAGTTGGGCTCCCGTCTTTCCGGGGGGGAAAAGCAGCGTATCTGCATTGCCCGGGCCCTTCTGAAGGATGCACCGATTCTGATCCTGGACGAAGCCACCTCGGCGTTGGATTCGGAGTCCGAAACCCTTGTGCAGAAAGCCCTTGAAAACCTGATGCAGGGCCGGACAACCTTCGTGATCGCCCATCGACTCTCCACCATCGTCCATGCCGATCACATCATTGTCATGGCTGGCGGAAGGATCGTCGAGGAGGGGTCGCATGACGCCCTTGTGGCGCACGGCGGCGAATACCATAAGCTCTGTCTGATGCAGTTCGGCGGCCATCCCGAAGGTCACGACGGCGATGCCCCGGATTGAAACCACGAGGCTGCTCGGCATCCTCAGCTCTTTCGGCCCATGAGAATCGTTCACCGCCATATCCTGCGAAGCGTCATGACACCGCTGGGGGTGAATCTGCTTTTTTTCACTTTCATCTTCTTCATGGGCAAAATGCTCAAAATCACCAAACTGATTATCAATTATCAGGTCGAAGCCGGGGTCATCGTTCGGCTGCTGCTTTATTCCATCCCCCATTTCCTGGTTTTCGTGATGCCCATGGCGGTGATGATGGCGATCCTCCTGGCATTCATGCGCATGGCCGCCGACAACGAAATTATGGTGCTGAAGTCCGCCGGCGTCAGCCTCTACCGGTTGATCCCGGCGGCGTTGGCGATCATCGTCGTCGGCGTGCTGGCCACGCTGACAATGACGATTTACGGCATGCCCCAGGGCAAGCTGGCCATCAAACGCCTGACCTACGAAACCCTGGCAACCCACGCCAACGTGGGGCTCCAGGCGCGGACTTTCAACAACCGCTTCGAGAAGGTGACGCTTTATGTCAACGCCGTCGATAGCCAGACCATGCAGCTGCGGGACATTTTTATCGAGGACCGCCGCAATCCGCAGGCCGTAGCCACCATTGTGGCCCCCAGCGGCCAGCTGATCCGCCTGCCGGAGCGCCGGGCCGTGCGGCTGCGGCTTTTCAACGGCATGATCAACCAGGTCCAGCGCGCCGAACCCTCGGCCCGCGTGCTGCATTTCGCAACCTACGATTTCGAGTTCAATATCAAGCCGGCAGACAAGCTGGCACGCTACAAGCGCAAAGATGAGGATGAAATGAGCTTGGCCGAGCTCAAAGCGCATATCCGCAGCGTCCACTCGGATCCGGATGATTACTACGAGGCCCTGAATGAATACCACAGCAAGTTTTCCATACCGGCCGCTTGCCTGGCGCTGGGCCTTCTGGCCATTCCGTTGGGCGTCGAGTTGAAATCCAGCCGCAAGTCAGCGGGGCTGGGCATGGGCCTGCCCCTGTTTGTTCTGTATTACGTCATGATGAGCGCCGGCCGAAGTCTGGCGGAAGTGGGGCTGGTCGAACCCGCTCTGGGGCTCTGGTTGCCGAATGCCGTCTTCGGCGCGGCCGGCATCGTCATGCTGATCCGCAGCGCCAACGAAAAGCCGCTCTACTGGATGGACGGGATACGCTTCATCGGTCGGACAGCCGCCGGCGCTTTCAAGCGCCTCACGCGCCGCCTGACCCGGGGGCGGATGTTCCGCGGGGACTCATGACGATCATTGACCGCTATATCATTCGTGAGGTGGGTCGCTTTTTCGCGGGGATTCTGGTGGCGGTCACGGTAATCTATACCTTCGCCGACTTTTTTAACCGGATCGACAATCTGATCGAGTCGGAGGTCTCCGTCACCCAGGCCGTTCTTTTGATTTTATCCCGAATCCCCCTGGAACATCTGATACCGGCCAGTATTCTTTTGGCCGTCCTGGTCGTATTCGGTCTGATGGCCAAGCACAACGAGCTGATCGCCCTCAAAACCGGCGGCGTCAGCATCTTTCGCTGTATCAAGGCCCCGCTGATCGTCGGCGTGGGGACAGCGCTTTTTCTATTTCTCTGCACCGAACTGGTTCTGCCGCTCGTGCGCTCGGCCGCCAACCGTCATCGGCTGGCGGCGGACAAACAGCTCCAGGTCAACCCGCGCGACCAGGATGTGTGGTTGCGGGGCGAGCGCTTTATCGTTCATATCCGCCATTTCAACGTCGAACAGTCCGCGGCCTTCGGGGCGACCTTGAATTTTTTCGATACCCGCTTTCGTCTGACCCGGCGGATCGCGGCGCAACGGATTGTGATGGGGGAATCGACGTGGGCGTGCCACGATGCCATCGAGCAGGTGTTGAGCCCCTCGGGTGGCGACATTAGAGTGTTGCGCCACGAACGTCTGGACATGCCGGCTTATTTCCCGATCGAGGATCTCAAAAAGGGCGTTCGAACCTCGAGTGAAATGGGGGCCTTCGAACTGGCCGCCTATATCCGGACGGTGGCGGCGGAGGGATACGACACCATTGCGCTACAGGTCGACTGGCAGGCCAAGGTCGCCTTCCCGCTGGTTTGTATTCTTTTGCCGGTCATGGCGGCGGCTATTGCCGGACGGACGCGCCGCCGGCAGGGAATGGCCGGAGTGGTGGTCGCGGGGCTGGGGCTGGCGTTTTGTTTCTGGGTGGTCCAGAGCTTCAGCCTGGCGCTGGGCTACGCGGCCTTTCTGCCCCCGATGCTGGCGGCCTGGATCCCGATCCTGATCTACGCCGCGACCACGGCCATCGTTCTCCTGCGGGTGGAGTAGACGGCGAGAAAATGAAGGACGGCACCCTGAATCCCGTGGACAGGCTAAAGCGGCAGGTCACCGATGTGATCCAATCCCGGGGGACGGACCGTGTCTGTCTCGCAGCCCTTCTGCGGATTTTAGCCGTTCCCTATGAAATCGGTGTGCGCCTGCGGGCCTGGTATTATCGGCACCGCCGGTCGTCTGATCGCCAGCTGGCCTGCCGGGTGGTCTCGATCGGCAACCTGTCGGCCGGGGGGACGGGCAAGACGCCGCTGTGCATCTACCTCGCCCGCGTGCTCCACGATGCCGGCTACCGGGTGGCGATCCTCAGCCGCGGCTATCGCGGCGTCGCCGAAAGCGCCGGCACGTTGATCGAGCCGTCGTTAGCGTCTGCCTCGGATGCCGACCTGGCCGGGGACGAACCGGTGCTCATGGCCCGCCTGCTTCAACCCCGTGCGATACCCGTTTACACGGGCCGCGATCGGCTGGCCTCCGGTCGAAAGGCTTTGGCGCGATTCAAGCCGGACGTGATCCTGATGGACGACGGATTCCAGCACCAGCGGCTCGCCCGCGACATCGACGTCGTTCTTCTCGATGGTGAAAAACCGCTGGGCAACGGCCATCTTCTTCCGCGCGGTCCGCTGCGGGAACCGCCATCGGCCCTGGAACGGGCCGATATCCTTGTGCTGACCCGCTGCCCTTCCACGCCGGATGGAACATTGTCGGTCGATGGCGGGCGGCAGCTGCATGCCGCCTGGCCCGGCCTGGTCGCCAAACCGCTGTTTGGCTGCCGGCACCGGCCGGTGGGCCGTGAACGCCTCGACAACCCTTCGACGGAGGGGTCCCGGTCCGCTCCCTTGAATTTGGAGATGCTAAGGCAAATGCCCGTACTGGCTTTTTCCGGCATCGCCCGCAACGACACCTTCCGCCAGACGCTTGTCGATTTGGGAGCGGATCTTCGTGGCTGGTTCGCTTTCGACGACCATTATCGCTACCGGGCGGGCGATCTGCAAAGCCTCACCCGCGAGGGGCGCCGTGCCGGGGCCCGCGTGCTGGTGACCACCGACAAGGACCGCGTCCGGATAGAAGACGACTGGATCAAGGAACTGCCGCTATGGGTCATCGGGGTGTCCCTCGATTTTGCCCAAGACCGAGCGGCATTCGAGCGCCACGTGTTCGCAATACTGGGGATGAATAACCCCCGGGAGGAGCGTCTATGATCGTTCTGGGGTTATCGGGGGCGCTGACCCACGATCCGTCGGCCGCCCTGATCGTGGACGGGCAACTGGTGAGCGCCGCGGAGGAGGAGCGTTTCCTGAGGGACAAGCACGCCAAACGGCGCTGGCCGCTGCACGCCGCCCGTTATTGCCTGGAAGCCGCCGGCGTTGACGCCACGGACGTCGATGCCGTGGCCTTTCCTTTTGCCCCTTTTGGTTTCGGCTATCCCGGCCGCTGGCATTTCGCGCGGCGCTACTGGTATGCGCCCGACCGGGCCCTGAACGTGCTGTTCAACGGCAATCGCCTCTACCGGCGCAACCGTCGGGCTATCCTGGATCTCATGCGCCAGGTGGGTATCGCCTCCTCCCGCACCCCCTTCCTTCCCGTGGCGCATCATTTGGCCCACGCCAGCAGCGCCTATCACCTGAGCGGATTCAGCGGCAAAACCGCCATCCTGGGCATCGACGGCAAGGGCGAGTACGCCACGACCTTTTTCGGCTATGGTGAAAACGGACGCATTCACACCATTAAGGAGTTTTACGACCCCGATTCTCTCGGCGGGGTCTACGGCGCCCTCACCCAGTATCTCGGATTCGAGATGCTCGACGGCGAATTCAAGGTCATGGGCATGGCGCCTTACGGCGACCCACGTAAGGTCGACTTCAGCCGCCTGATTCACTGCGACGGCCGATCATTCACGGTGAACACCCGCCTCGTCAACACGGTGGGGCTCAGGCGCTTCAAACGCGACGGGCTGGGCTTCTATTTCAGCCCGGCCTTGATCGACTGGCTGGGCCCCAAGCGCGAAGGGGATGCGATCGACGACCCTTACGTGGACTATGCGGCCAGCATGCAGGACCTCCTGGAATCGGTCGCGCTGCGCCTCGTCGATACCTACCTCGCGGATGTGCTCGCCGAAACCGGACGGATCTGTTTTGCCGGGGGGGTGGCGCTCAACGTCAAGCTCAATCAGCGCATCATCGCGCGGCCCGACGTCGAGGAGCTGTTCGTCCAGCCGGCGGCCAGCGATGCGGGGACCGCCATCGGTGCCGCCACCTACGTCGCCCAAGCGCGGGGCGATGCCATCCGACCGCTGGAGCACGTCTATTTGGGACCGGCATTCACGACGGATGAATGCCGGCAGGCCTGCGAACGCCACCCGGACCGCCCGGCCTATCAAGTCGTCGCGGACGCCCCGGCGGAGGCCGCCCGCCTCCTGGCCGAGGGGCATCCGGTGGCCTGGTTTCAGGGGCGCATGGAATTCGGTCCCCGGGCGTTGGGCAATCGCAGCATATTGGGCGATCCCAGCCGGCCGGGGATGGCCGACCGCATCAACGCGCAGATCAAATACCGCGAGCGCTGGCGGCCTTTCTGTCCCAGCATCCTGGATCGGGCGGCCGCCGATATTCTGCAGACCCGGCATCCGGCGCCCTACATGACCCTGGCTTTCGATGTGGCCGAAGACTGGAAGGCCCGCATCCCCGAAGTCGTTCATATGGACGGCACCGCCCGGGCCCAGGTGGTCACGCGGGCGACCAACCCGCGCTACTACGCGCTGATCGAGGCCCTGGAGGCGCGGCGCGGGGTTCCGGTCGTCCTGAACACCTCCCTCAACCGCCGCGGGGAGCCGATCGTCTGCACGCCCACCGACGCCCTGGACATGTTTTACGGCTCCGACCTGCGCCACCTTTTTCTGGAAGATCTGCTGGTCAGCAAATAGCCTTGGCGGCCATCGGTGTTTGCATGTCGGATGTAGCACCTTTAACGCCGTGCCCACGGTCTTGAGCGGGTCAGTTCGGGCAGGCGGGCGGCGTTCGGGGATCTTCGAGGGCGGCCGCCAGTTTGTCGATCACCATGGATGGAGTGATCGCGCGCATGCAGGTGCATACAGGCTGAGGGCAGCGCTTGCGATAGCATCCCGCGCAGGCGACGTCCGTCACGACCGCCAGATCCTCGCAACCGTATGGCACCACGCGCCCGGGGGGCGTCGGTCCGAAGAGCGTGACGTACGGGGTCCCCACGGCCGCCGCCAGGTGTCCGGGACCCGAATCGGGACCGATACCGGCGGCGGCCTGTCCCAACAACGCGGTCAGCTCGGCGAGGGACGTCCGGCCGGTGTAATCGATGAGGCGCCGGCGGTCGAATGCGGCACAGACCCCGCGGGCCACCGGCTGCTGGCTGTGGTCGCCGGCCAGCACGATCCCGACGGGAAACCGGTTCAGAATGCGTGCCGCCAGTTGCCGGTACCCGTCCGCATGCCAGTTCTTGGTCTGCCAGCTCGACCCCATGACCATGACGATGTAGGGCCGTTGCAGGCCGCGGGCCAGATGTTCCGGCAGGGACTTGCCGGCCAGGGTGCTGAGACCGAAGTCCAACGGCCCGGCGGCTTCGATGCCCATGGCGGCGGCGAACTGCAGGTAGTGCTGCAGCTTGGCTTTTTGCTCATCGAAGTAGGGGATGTGGGTGTTGTTGAAGATCCAATTGAATTCCTTGGCGTTGCGAGGGTGAAACCCCATCCGGCGGGGGCTGCCGGAAAACAGCGAAAACAGGCCGCTTTTGAAATGCCGCTGAAGATCCAGGGTGATGTCGAAGCCCTGCCGCCGCAGCCTTCGCCGCAGGCCGGGAAGGGCTTTGATGCCCATGGGACGGTCGAAGACCAGCGTGCGGTCGATCCGCTCGTGATGCATGACCAGATCCTGCCAGCGGGGCTCCACGAGCCATCCGATCCGGATGCCCGGATATCGCTTTTTGATCAGTCCCGGCAGACAGAATCCCCGCACCAGATCACCGAGGGATCCCATGAGGATGATGAGCAGCGATTCGCGGCCTTGCAGCTCGATGGGTTGACGGAAAAAGCGCATAGTGTCGGTTTCAATGCCGGGGTCTCATCCGGCGCCACCGCTAGCGTCCGCGGGCAAGATGGCCGCCAGTTCGGTGGGCAGTCCGTGCTTGCGGACCGCGGCTTGCCAGCGCCGTCGGTAGCGCGCCGCCAGGCGCGAGTGTCCGCGGCCATAGGCGCGGGCCCGGTCGAAGTCAATGATCCAGGTGTTCCCCCCGGGATCCACCAGCACGTTGCCGGGGTGCAGATCCGGGTGGAGGATGCGATTGGCGATCAGCCGCCGGATTTGCCGTCGGCAATGTGCCAGCAGGGCATCCAGCGATTCGGGGCGCGCGATGCTCACCTGGGCCAGCGAGGCTGCTGCGGGCACCTCCCGGATCACCAGCCAGCAGCGGCAAAAAAGCCCCCCCCGGTGCGCGGCCGCGATGGGTTCCGGCGCGCGGATGCCCAACCGGCGCACCCGGATCAACCAGTCGAATTCCTTCTCACTGCGGGTCGTGCGCCCCCTGATGTAGTGCCGGCGGTTGAAACGGGCGATCAGGCCGCCGCGATAGTAGGACTTCACCACCACACGGCCGACATTCTCCAGCGGTATACCGGGCATGCGGCGGCGTCCGCCCAGCATTGTTTGGGATAACTCCGCCTCGGCACGGAAACATGTCACCAGTTGATCCCGCTGGCGCGCGGTCAGCGGTTGCGACGTCCGGATGACATGACCGTGATGCCGCTGTCGTATCGTATTCATCATGGTGCGGGCAATACCGATTCGAGTGCGTCCAGCACGGCTTGCGGCTCCAGCGCCTCCATACAGGCCTGGGTCCCGGTCGGGCAATGGCGCCCGCCATGGCGGGCGCAGGGTTTGCACGCCAGGTCTTGGGCCTCCACCACCACGGCGTTGGGGTTCTGCCAGGGGCCGAATCCGAACGCGGGGCTGGTGGCACAGAAAACGACCACACAGGGTTTGCGAAACGCCGAGGCCAGGTGCAGGGCCATACTGTCGTTGCAGACCACACCGGCGGCGTGCTTGACCAACGTCATGGCTGCGGGCACGGATGTTGTCCCCGCCAAGTCGACGACCGGCAGGCCGCGCGCCACACGTCGGCTCACCGACCGGTCCGCAGCGGCACCCATCAAGAGGACGCGGTAGCCCCGATCGAGGAGGCGACCGGCCACCGTGCGGTAATGCTGCCAGTGCCATCGCTTGGTTCTCCAGGCACTGCCCGGCACCAGAAGCACATAAGGTTTTGGATTTCGAATGTGGGCGGCCAGTTCGGGGTCGATGCGCGCGACCGGTGGCGGAAAGAGTCGAAGCGAGGTGGCAAAGGCGGTGAGAGGGGCTTCGCCCGCGAGCAAGTCCAGATTGCGAAGCACATCATGTTCATCGGCCCTGCGCACCTGGCGCGAGTGAAAGGCCAAGGAAAACTTGGCCGAACGAAAGCCCGTGAGATGGGGAATGCCGCTCAAGCGAAGCATGCAGGCGGTCCGATAGGAGCGTTGCAGGGCATAGGCCCGGTCAAAACCGATGCCGCGCAGCCGGCGGCGCATGCGCAGGATGCCGGCGAATCCCCGGTCCCGGCCGTGCTTGTCGTACGCAATGACCCGATGCACCAGGGGGTCGTTTGCGACGAGTCCCGCCGCCGCCGGCGTGGTCATCAACCATAACTGCGTACGGGGGTGAAGTTGATGCAGGGCGGCGATCAGGGGCGTCGAAAGGATGGTATCCCCCAGGTAACTGGTTTGTACCAGCAGCGTTCGCCCGGCGGATTCGTTCGCCGGGCGGCGGTGAATCGGCCGGCGAACGGTCGGCAAGGAGTTATTGCGTTCGGGTTCGGTAGACAAGGCGATGCAAATTAATAAAGACGCGGGATATTGTCAAACGCGGTGGTGCCGTGGGCATTTATCTCCGCCGCGCAGCGGATGGTCCGCGAGAAGATCCAGGATGGCCCGACAGGCCTGGGCGGTGCCCCCGCGGTGGCGTTGGATAAAGTCCGTGGCGCGGCGCTGCAGCACATGGCGCGGCGTGGCTTTCTCAACGGTTTTTAAGAGCAGCCCCACGGCCTGCCGCCAGTCGGCCGCGACATGGACCAGGCGTTCCTGCAAAAGTTCGGCTCCCACCCAGCGAAAAGCACGCCAGTGCGGGCCGATCACCGGTGTGACGCCCCCCATCAGGGCTTCGAGAAAATTATGGCCGCCCAGCGGCTTCAGGCTGCCGCCGACAAAGGCGGCGGCGGCGTCTTGATAGATGCGGGTCAGTTCGCCGAAAACATCCCCGACCACAACGCTGCCCCGCGCGATGGGACCATCGATCCGAGATCGCCGGAGGGCCTCCAGCCCCGACGTCTGGAGCCGTTGGCACAGGGCGTCGACACGATGCATGTGGCGCGGAAAAACACCGACGACTGCATCGGGGCGGTGCCGCTGCAGACGGACGATCATCCGCGTGGCGAGCCTTTCTTCCGATCGATGAACCGAAGCCAGCACGACGAACGGCGCGTCGGTGGGCAAGTGCCGTGTCCAGAACCCGGGCCTCGCGCTGGGTTGAGCGGAAATCGGCAGGGGGATGCGGTCGAACTTCATGTTCGGCATGCACGCCACGCAGCCGGGGCCGAAGAGCTGCCCCAGTCGTCCGGCGTCCTCCGGGCCGATCGCCAGGACACGCGCCGGCGCCAGGTACCGCCACAGCCTCGGCCACAGCCGATAAGCTTTCAAGCTGCGTGCCCGCAGGCGCGCGTTCACCATAATGACGGGAATGCCGGCCTGGCGGAGGCTAAACAGGAGTCCCGGCCACAATTCGGTTTCCAGCAGCACCATCAAGCGGGGCTTTAAACTGGATACCGCACGGTGCATGACCGTCGGCCGATCGAAGGGAAAGTAATTTATTTGCAGACGCTCATCGCTGGGGCCGGGACTTAGACGGGCCATTGCGGCCGCCAGGATGTCCAGCCCCTGCCGGGTGTTGGTCGTGGTCAGAATCCCCAGATCGGTTTCATGTAACAGCCGCTCCACGAGCATTCCCGCCAGGTAGGATTCACCGGCCGAAGCGGCCTGGATCCAGATGTCGGCCGAGCATCTGAACGGCCTGGCCAGGAGGCGCTGGGCGTAACCTTCACGCAGTTTGACGTGGCGGCGCAGGAATGGCAGCGCCGGCTTCCAGAGCTGATCGTAGGCCCCGAAGGCCCAGCGGATCGTTTTCGGAATTGTGTGCGGCAATGTCCCTGGACCCTCTCGATGGCGCCTCATTTCTACTCAGCTCCGGGCGTGCGCCTGCGGCCGGGCGATCGCAAAACGCCGAACCATAGATAATTGTCGGGGCCGTGTCAAACCGGCTACCTTCGGGGCCAAAATCGCGATTCCCTCCGCGCGAAAGCGGGCGGGGTAAGCATTGAAGGTCACTTGCTTTTATGCTATTGACGGCCAGCTTTGGCCCGCTCCTGCAGCGCGTTAACTGAAAATCGACCTGAATCGAGACTGCCATGCCCGCGGCCCACATTGTCGAAGTCGGTAACATTCGTTGCGGCTCGGATCGTCTGTTTCTGATTGCCGGTCCCTGTGTCATCGAAGATGAAACCACCATGATGCGCACGGCCGAGCACTTGAAGACCGTCGCCGAGCGGCTTGATCTGCCGTTGATCTTCAAGTCGTCCTTCATGAAGGATAACCGCAGTGCCATCGATCATTACCATGGCCCGGGACTGGAGGAAGGACTCGCCCTGCTGGCCCGCATCCGGGAGGCCTTCGACCTGCCCGTGCTCACCGATGTGCATTACCCCGAGCAGGTCCCGGCGGTGGCCGCGGCCGTGGATGTGGTTCAAATCCCGGCCTACCTGTGCATGCAGACCTCTCTGGTGGTGGCGGCCGCGCGGACGGGACAGCCCGTCAACCTCAAGCACGGACAGTTTCTGGCGCCCGCCAACATGGACAAGCCGGTCGCCAAGATCGAAGCGACCGGGTCGCGGCGGATCATTCTCACCGAGCGCGGTTATACCTTCGGCTACAACGATTTGGTGGTCGATCCGCGCAGCTTCTATGAACTGCGGCAGACCGGCTATCCGGTGGTCTTCGATGTGACCCATAGCATACGCCGCTACGGCATCCCCAGCAAGGACCCGCGCGGCAGCCGGCGCGAATATCTCAATACGATCGCCCGCGCCGGCGTGGCCGCCGGCGTTCACGGGCTATTCGTGGAAACCCATCCCGAACCGGCCAGCGCCCGCTGCGACGCCGCCAGCCAGGTGCCCTTGAGCGACTTGGAGACCTTTATGAAGCCCCTGGTCGACATCCATGCCCTGGTCATCCGCCAGCGGTCATGAACGGACGGCGCGTCCTCCCGCGAGCGACTGTCAACAAGCCATGAAAGGGTTTTGATGCAACTCTATCTTGATTCCGCCGATTTCCAGGAAATCGAAGAGGCCTTCCAGTTGGGTTTCGTTCAGGGCCTTACCACCACGCCGACGTTTATGCACCGCCACGGCATATCCGACATCGACGGTGCCATCGTCAAACTGTCCGGCATGGTGCCCGAACTGCACGTGGAGGCGTTGGGGCAGAACCATACCCAAATCGTGGCCGAGGCCCGGCGCATCCTGGCGCTGCCCCTGGAGCGCGAACCCGTCTTCAAGGTGCCGGTTTCGCTGGAGGGCCTGCGGGCCTGCCGGCAACTGGTGGAGGACGGCCACCGGGTCAATGTCCACCTGGTCTACACCCTGAACCAGGCCTACATGGCCATGGCCGCGGGGGCGACCTACGTCTGTCCCCTGGCGGGACGCCTGCAGGATCAGGGCCATGACGCCCTGGCGCTTTTCAGGCAGTGCGTCCGCGTGGTGGAGCGTTACGACTATCCCACGCGCATCATGTTCTCCTCGGTACGCTATCCTGAACACGTGCGACGGGCAGTGCAACTTGGCGTGCATGTCTGCACGGTTCCCTGGAGCGTCATGCAGCGGCTTTGCGACAACACCCTCACCACCGAAGGCACCCATCAGTTCTGGGAGCATACACGCCTGATGACGATCAAGGTCAAGGACGTGATCCGTCCGCACAACCCGGTCTGCCGGTTGGACGACACCGTCAACCAGGCCCTGGTCAAGATGACCGCCTCGCGCATCGGGGCCGTGTCGCTGGTGGATGCGCAGGGCGCACTGGCCGGGGTTTTCACCGACGGCGATATTCGCCGCAAACTGCAGACTTACGGCCCGGCGGTTCTCGACCGCCGCATGGCCGACACCGATTTTAGCGCCAAGCCGATCACCGTCAATGCCGATGCCCTGGTGTACGAAGCCGTGAACCTGTTCAACAGTCACCAGATCGACAACATCGTGGTGCTGGAAAACAACGCGCCCAGCGGTATCCTGGACATCCAGGATCTGGTCCAAATGGGCTTGCTCGGCTGATATGCGGGGGGACAGCGGTTGACGGCACCCATTCGATCCCCGCGCGCTGGCCGCGCCGCAGCCGGAATGGCCCGTTGGCTCGGGGCGGTCGAGCCCGCCCATCTTCAGCGGCTGGGCCGTTTCATCGGCCGGCTGGCCTACCACCTCGATTTACGCCACCGCCGCATCGTTCGTCGGAATCTGGCTTTCGTTTTCCCCGAACACGGTCGCGCCGTCAACGAAAGCCTTGCGCGGCGCGCTTTCGAGCATTTCGGCATGCTGGTCCTGGAAAACATACAGGCCTTGGTGCTGCCGCGGGAGGCGTTTGGCCGGCGGATCCGCATCGAGGGGCTGGCGATTCTGGAGGCGGCGCTGGAACAACCCCGGGGCTGCCTTCTGTATTCGGGCCATCTGGGCAACTGGGAAATGGGACTGCTGGCCGGCGCGGCCAGCCTCAATCGCACAGCCCTGACCGTGGCCAAACCCGTCAAATCCAAGCCGGTCCACCGTTTGCTGACCGCTTTGAGGTCCCGTTTCGGCAATCGGGTGGTTTTCAAGAAAGGGGCGCTGCAGTTGATGACCCGCGCCTTAAGAGAGGGGCAAACCCTTATCATGCTGATCGATCAGGGGGTGCGCCGGCCCGAGTCCGTCGAGGTTCGGTTCTTCGGTAAACGTACGCTGGCATCGCCAGCCGCGGCCTACCTGGCCTACCGATGCCGGGTGCCGGTGGTGCCGATTTTTTGCTTGCGCACGACCGACGGTGATTACCGTCTCCAAATTCTTCCGCCGGTCGAGCGCCCACGGACAGGATCGCTCAGGACCGATATCCAGGCATTCACCCAGGCGCTGATGGACACGGTGGAAGCCGCCGTGCGGCATCACCCGGAACAGTGGTTCTGGTTTCACCAGCGCTGGAAAAGGACCTATCCCGACCTTTATCCCGGCTATCGAACCCGTCGTCGACGAAGGCGGCGCCGAAAGGCCCGGCGGCCATGAAGGGCGGCATTTCGCGGCCGCACCAGCATCCGTTAAAGCCGCCGCAGGGGAGACGATGAAGTTATCGCCGGCCGACCAGGGGGATTTTGTCGCGGCCCGTTGGCGCACCCCGCTCGAAGCATGTGAATTGACGGATTTCGAGCGCCTCTGGTCGCTCGACCTGCCCGCCCTCGATACCACCAACATTTCGCGGGGGGGGACCAGCACGGTGTCTCTGCTGGCCCTGGAACCGCCAAGCCGCGGAAGGCCCCGGTTGATCGTCAAACGCCAGCAAAACCATCTGAGCCGGACCTGGCGACATCCCCTGCGGGGCATCCCGACCGTTGAGAAGGAGTATTTCAATATCCGGCGCTTCGATCGCTGCGGTCTGGAGACCGCAACCCCCGTGCTGTTCGCCCGCCGACGGGACGAGCGCATGATCCGCGCCATTTTCGTCACCGAATATCTCGAAGCGTATCGCTCGTTCGACACCCTCCTGGCCCAGTGGTCCGGGGCGGTATCCCCTGACGGCGGCGGTCGGGACGCGATTCTGCGCACGGTGGCCGATTTGGTCGCACGCATGCACCGGGCCGGCTGGCGGCACAACTGCCTCTACCCCAAACACATCTTTGTGAACCGCCATCGGTCCCGGCCGGACGCCCGTTTGATCGATCTCGAAAAGGCCCGCCGTTCGCCGGGCCTCAAACGCCGGATGACAAGAGACCTGGCATCTTTTTTTCGGCGCTCCCCGCACTGGTCCCCTGCGGATCAAGCTGACTTTCTGGTGCACTATCACGGGGCCGGGCGATTGACACCGGGGATCGAGCGGGCCTGGCGTCGAATTCAACGCCGCATGGCCCGCAAAGAATGATTTCCCGCGGGTTGCCGACGGACGTTTAGCCCCGCGGTCGAGCCGCCCGACGGGCCCTGTTCGGTTCTGAGGCCGCCCCGAAGGTCGCACACGCGATGTTTCGGTCGACGGCGGTCGGTAAATTTTCGAGGGCGATCCGGAGCGCATCCTGAACGGGGCTGTCCTTCGGCCAGTTGCCCAAAAGTCGCATGGCGTCCTTTTGGAAATGGCGCTTGAAGCGCCGCCGGGAGCGAATGATCCGCAGGCCATCCAGGTCCATCAATAAGACCCGGCGGCGGTCGACGATGAGATTGGTGGCCTTCAGGTCCCCATGGCTGATTTGCGCCGCATGGAGGCGACCCATTAGCCCGGCCAGAGCGGGGAGCGCATCGATGCGCGGACCTGTGATTTGACCGTTGTGCGGCCAATAGGCGGACAGGTTGACGCCGGCCTGGTGGTCGCAGATCAGGAAGGCCCGCGCGCGGAATGGCCCCCAGCGCTCTTCGATCAGGGCCCGCGGCGAAGGGGTGTCGATCCCGATCAACGGAAGCATGTGGGCGTTGCGCCACGCGGTGCGGCCACGGCTGGGGCGCAGACAGCGGCGCAGGTGATGCCACCGGTTTTTGATGTTGTAGCGTTTGATCACCAGGGTGTGGCCCCCATAACGAATTCGGACGACTGTCGCGCTGTTGCCGTCCTTTAGGCGCTGTCCCGCGTTCATCGCCTGGTCGGGATCATCCAGCAGCGGCTGCCAAGCCTCCGCGTACCACTGCCGGTCGCAGGCCGTATAGCGCCGCCAGCTGCGGCGAACGGCGATATCCGTGCAGTTGCGGGTGACTTTGGACGCCCGCCGCCGCAGGCGCCTGTGGCGACAGCGCCGCATCAGGCGTTTGAGGCGCAGGATGCGTTCCGGACGGCCTGCCCAACCGCGCTGCTGTTCGTAGGCGTTCAGGGCGTCGGGCGCCCAGCATTCGGCGTCCGGGTCGAACTGGATCAAGAACTGGGCCAGGTTGTTCAGGCTGCGTTGTCGGCGCGTGAACGTCAGCGGCGGCTTCGCCCGCACGGCATCGCCATCGATCATCAAAACCTGGTTGGCGGCGACCAAGAAATTGTCGGGATGGGCGTCCCGCTGGATGTAGCCGCAACGATGCAAACGGGCCATCAGACGGGCGCACGCCATAATCTGGATTCGGCGTTCCGGGTTCTCCCAGCCCGACCAGCAATCCCTCAGGCTGCGGGCCCCCGTGACGGCAGACGTTACCACCAGCGGGGTTCGCCCGTCCGCAAGGGTGGTCGGGCTTAACAGGGCCGGGGTGGGAATGCCGGCCTTTTGCAAGGCGGCGATGCCCGCGCGTTCGCGTTTGCAATGGCGCCAGGCATGCCGCGGCGCCAGAAAAAGCTTGACGATGACCGCCTCACCGTTGGCTCGGGAGGCACGACAGACCAAACGCTTTCCGGGCAGATGCCGCAAGACGTCCCGGCAGGTGATGCTTTCCCCGGCGTCGGCGGCGGACAGGCGCAATCGGAACGGCACCGGCAGTTGCCGTTGTACGCGTCGCAGGCGATCCGTATCGATGACGGGGGGGGCGATGACTTCCGGCGGCTCCGGTGGCCGGTTCCTCGGGTTGGCCTGGGATGCGGTCATGATCGCCATAGATACTAGCTAATTGGCTGGAAAGCAATTGGACATCGGGTCCCGCCGGGTTTCCCGACCCGATCGGTGGGTTGCGGTCCTTGGCGCGATCCACCGCACGTCGCCCCCCCCCCGTGGACGGATGGGGTCCGGTTGGCCTGACGCCTCGTCTTGCTAAAGACGGCCAAGCTTGATAGGAAGATCACCGCGGTGGCCGCGGGCCGCGCGATGAAGACAATCGGTTGCGTATCCATTTCACGACACCGGATGGCAGGGAGGCTTTGCCGGACCATGGGAGTAAAAAAGGAATTGCTGGACATACTGGTGTGCCCGCAGTGCAAGGGGGATATCCACCTCAAGGACGATCAGAGTGGATTGGTTTGCGAGGCTTGTCGCCTGGTCTATGCCATCCAGGATGACATTCCGATCATGCTGGTCGACGAGGCCTCGCCGCTGGATTCATGAGCCAGCCCTGCCCGGCATCCCCGGCCAAACTCGTCATTGGGTTTCTGGTCGGCGATAAAGCGCTGGCGCGCGGTATCCTGGACGTGCTGGGCGAGCATTTCGGCGCGTTGGACCTGGTCAGCCCATGGTTGCCGTTTGACTACACCGACTACTACGCCCGGGAGATGGGGGCGCCTCTTTACCGGCGCATGCTGGCCTTCAAGCGCCTCGTGTCCCAGGAAGCGTTGCCGGACGTCAAGCATGCCACCAATCGACTCGAATCCCGATATGCGCGCGACGGCCGGCGGCGCGTCAATATCGATCCGGGGGTTTTGCTGCGTGAACGTTTTGTCCTGGCCACGGGCAAGAACTTTACCCACCGCATTTATCTGGGTCGGGGCATCTACGCGGACCTTACCCTGGTCTATCGCGGGGGCGGCTTCCAGACGTTGCCCTGGACTTATCCCGATTATGCCGATGCCCGTCTGCAGGCCTTCCTGTTGCGGGCCCGCAATAAACTGGCGCACGATTTGAAGGCGCTTGCGGGCGGTCCCGCCGGCGCCCCGCCGGCCTGAAAGCGGAAGGATTGCTTCGATGCTGCAAAGTATGACGGCTTTTGCCCGCTGTGAAAAGCACAATGCGGACTATGCGGTCATCACCGAGATTCGCAGCTATAACAGCAAGAATCTCGACCTGCTCGTCCGCCTGCCCCATTTCGCTCAAGCCCTGGAGGAACGGATCAAATCCATGGCGAGCAGCCGTCTGCACCGCGGTCGTGTCGAAATCAGGATGGATATCCGTGAAGTGGGCGAGGATGCCCGCCGGTTTGAGATCGATCTGCCCAAGGCCCGGGCCTATCACCAGGCCTTAGAAAAACTGCGGGCCGCCTTCCAGCTCGAAGGCGCGATCGGACTGGAGATGCTGGTGGCCCCCGGCGGCATCATCAAGCCGGCCGAAGATGAAAGGGATCTGGAGGCCCTCTGGGAAGTTGCGGCCCCCGGATGTGCCGGCGCCCTCGATGGGCTCATCGACATGCGCGGCCGCGAGGGGCAAAACCTGGCGGAAGACTTTGTGAAGCGGCTGCAGACCATCGAAGATATCATTGCGGCCGTGCACGCCGCCAGCCGGGGATTGTTGGACCAGTATCAGCAGCGTCTCAAAGAACGGATTGCGGCACTCACCGGTGGTGTGGTGGATATCGATCCGGCGCGGATTGCTCAGGAGGCTGCCCTCCTGGCCGACCGCAGCGATATCTCCGAAGAAATCGTCCGGGTCCGGAGCCACCTCGTGCAGTTTCGCCACATCCTGGCCCACGAATCGCCGGCGGGCCGCAAACTTAACTTCCTGGTCCAGGAGTTCAACCGCGAATTCAATACCATGGGGGCCAAGACCGGCAAGGCCGAAGTCTCGCACCTGGTGGTTGAACTCAAGACCGAACTGGAAAAGGTCCGGGAGCAGGTCCAGAATGTCGAATAGCGACACCCCACCGCAACCCATTCGCGGCCGACTCAAGTCGGCCACGCCTGAGGAGGTCAGCGCGCGTATGGAGCCCCGATTACTAAATATCGGATTCGGCAGCACCGTGGTCGCCGATCGGGTGGTGGCAATCGTCTCGCCCAACTCGGCGCCCATGAAGCGCCTGAAGGACGAAGCCAAAAAGGACCAGCGGCTGATCGACGCCACCCATGGTCGGCGGACCCGCTCCATTATTATCGTGGACAGCAACCACATCATCCTCTCCGCGATCCAGGCGGAAACGATTTCACAACGTTTCTTGACCGTGAAAGAAAACGCATGAGTCGCGATCGCCCCACGGTTTCAGCGGGGGGGAGCGCCCCCCGCGGTAAAGACGCGCAGCGTGCCCGCGGGCGGCTTTTCATTCTTTCGGCCCCCTCCGGTGCCGGCAAGTCGACCCTCTGCGCCATGCTGCGCGAGCGCCTGCCCGGCCTGCGCTATTCCATATCGTACACCACGCGTCCCCCCCGACCGGGCGAAATCGACGGAGAGAATTACTTCTTCATCGACGAAGCCGCCTTCAAGGACGGTATCGCCCAGGGGCGCTGGGCGGAGTGGGCCCGGGTTCACGGTCATTACTACGGGACCGCATCGGCATTTATCGACCGGATGCTTGATCGGGGGCACGACCTGCTGCTGGACATCGACGTTCAGGGGGCCGCCCAACTGGTGGCGCAATACCCCCGGGCGGTGACCATTTTCATCATGCCGCCTTCGATGGAGGTGCTCAGACAACGCCTGGAGAAGCGGGGAACCGACAGTGCCGAAGCCATTGCCCGGCGACTGCGCAATGCTGCCGGTGAAATGGCGGCTTGCTCGCGTTACCGGCACATGGTCGTCAATCAACGACTGGAGCGGGCGGTCGACGACCTGTTGGCCATTCTGGCCCCCGACGATTGCGGTGCCGACGATGCTTCGACCGCCCCGCCCATGCGCGGAGATTAGATGGCGCCCGCCGCGACCGAATTTCTTTACGGCGTGCACCCCCTCGAAGAAGCGTTGCGCGCCGGCCGACGACGCTTCGAAACACTGTACATCCGCAAGGGGCGCTCGGAGCGGCGCCTGGCGGCGATTGCCGCCGCGGCCGCCGATCGGGGTATTCCGGTGGCGTACACCGGCGAAAGCGTTCTGCGGAAGTTCGTGGGACACGGCGGGCACCAAGGTCTCTGCGCCCGGGTCGGCCCGCTGCCGGTCTGGTCGCAGCGTCGCCTTCTGGAAGCGGTGGCGGCGGCATCCCGGCCGCCGTTCTGGGTTTTGCTCGACAACATTCAGGATCCGCATAACCTGGGCGCGATCGTCCGCACCGCCTATTGTGCCGGGGCCGACGGCGTGGTGATTCCCCGCGACCGGGCGGCGGCGCCGCGGCCCTCGGTCTCCAAGGCATCGGCCGGTGCGATGGAGCATCTGCCGGTCGTCCGGGTGACCAATCTGGTCAACCTGATCCGTCAACTCAAGAAAGCCGGTCTCTGGGTGGCGGGACTCGATGCCCGCGCGGATCGACAGGTGTTCGCGAGCCCGCTCGACGGACCGTTGGCCCTGGTGATCGGCGGTGAGGACCAGGGCCTGCGCCGCCTGGTAAAAGCCCATTGCGATGTGCGCGTTGCCATCCCCCAGGCCCGGGTCTTCGACTCGCTGAATGCCTCGGTGGCGGCGGCACTTGTGATCTACGAAGTTTACCGGCAGCGCTGGCCCGGATAAGGGATGGCAAACCATCCAAGTTGCCATCGCCGTTTAAGGCCTGCGGGAATTGTCGAGGAAGACGCCCATGGCCCATGGTTCGCATGATCAAACCCGCCTTGTTGGGCAACCGTCACCTGGGCCGGTGAGAAGACGCCCGCGGCACGATGCAGAGCATCCGGGCCGCATCGACGGTGTTTTTCGCCGTTTTTTGAAGGCGATGGCGGCTTTCGTGTTCCCAAGGCGCTGTGCGGGTTGCGGTTCTTTCTGGGATCCACCGAATTTAAGCGGTGCGGAGGCAACGGTTGCAACCGACGTGTTCGCCCCGATCCGCCCTTTTTTGTGCCCGGACTGCCTGGGCGGCTGCCGCGAAGTCAAGCGTCCCCTGTGCACACGCTGCGGCCTGATGTTTACCAGCCGCAGCGGCGAGGACCACCGCTGCAGCGAATGCCTGTCACGGACGAGGCCCTACGGCATGGCCCGGGCCGTCGGTGTATACGCCGGGGGTTTGATGCATGTGGTGCACCAGCTTAAATATCAGGGACGGTTGGCCTTGGCGCCCGCCATGGGGCGCATGCTCGGGGAGGCCTATCGGCGCTACTGGTCTGAATGCCCCGTGGATGGGGTGCTTCCGATTCCACTGCATCGACGGCGTCTGCGCCGACGCGGGTTCAACCAGGCGGACTTGCTCCTGCGGTCCTGGTTAAAAGATGCGGCTGCGGCCGGCCAGCCGGGGCCTGCGCGAGGAGCGCGCATCCTGGAACGCATTCGCGCCACGCCGCCCCAGACCGGGTTGAAACGCAGTGAGCGCCGTCGCAATATTCGCGGGGCCTTCAGGGTGGCGGCGCAAGGGGACATTGAAAATCGGCGCCTGCTGCTGGTGGATGATGTGTTCACCACGGGCGCGACGGTCGAGGAGGCCGCCCGTGCGCTGCGGGCTGCCGGGGCCGCATCGGTGGATGTTCTAACGTTGGCGCGCACCCCGCGGTAGCGTGTTCGCTGCACGCCGCGAAACGGGTGCGGCCCAAAAAATGCACAACAAATGAGCGTATTCCCCCACACGACCAAGCTGCTGACACTCGAGGAGGCTGTGGACCGTGCGTCCGACTGTCGCCGGCAGGGACGGTCCGTTGTTTTCACCAATGGCTGCTTCGACATTCTGCATGCCGGGCATGTCCATTATCTGCAGGCGGCGCGGGCGGCCGGCGATGTTCTGTTTGTGGGCCTCAACAGTGATGCGTCCGTGCGGACCATCAAGGACGCCGGACGGCCGCTCAACCACGAGGCGGATCGGGCCAGCGTTCTGGCCGCTCTGGCCTGCGTGGACGTGGTGACATGTTTTGACGCCCCCGACCCTCTGGAGCTGATTACGGCCATTGCGCCGGACGTACTGGTCAAGGGGGCGGACTGGGCTGAAGCGGATATCGTCGGGGCCGACCGCGTCAAAGCGCGGGGGGGCCGTGTTCTGCGCATCGATTGGCTCCCGGATCGTTCGACCACGATGCTCATCCGCCGCATTCTCGATCGCTATGGCGCCCCGGCGGGGTCGGGCCCATGAACACAATGTCTTCCGGGGCCGATATTGTTCCGCAGGCGGCAAGGGGCGGCCCGGCCTTTGGCATGCCGCCGACGGCCACCGGGCTGGTTGCGGTGCAGCGCGGCGATCTGCCGCTGCTGGTTTTCGCCCGCCTGGCCGTTCAGGCGGGGTTGATCCATGCCGTCACCACCCGGAAAAGAGGGGGGCTCCGGTCGCCACATCACGGATTGAACCTCGCGCGCACCGGAGATGACCCGCCCGAGGCCGTGGCCGCAAACCGCCGCCGGCTGCAGCGTGTCCTTGCTCCGGGCCGCCTCGTTTTCAGCCGACAGGTGCACGGAACGGATGTGGCCGCCATCCAAACGCCCGTCGAACCGGTTGATTTCCCGGTGGTCGCGACGGCGGACGCCATGGTGACCGACCAGCCCGGGCTTCTGCTGACCATTCTTGTAGCCGACTGCCAGGCTGTCATGATGTTCGATCCCCGGCGTCGGGTGGTGGCCAATGTCCATTCCGGCTGGCGCGGCAGCATCGCCAACGTGATCGGGGCCACGGTGAAGGTCATGCAGCGGACGTTCGGGTGCCGCCCGTCCGATATCTTGGCGGGCGTAGGCCCTTCATTGGGGCCCTGCTGCGCCGAATTCAGGAACTACCGTCGTGAAATTCCGCGTGCGTTGTGGACGTACCGGGTTTCGGACCACCACTTCGATTTTTGGTCGCTGAGCCGCGACCAATTAACCGCCGCCGGGCTCGGTGCGGACCGGATCGTCTTGGGCCAAATCTGCACCCGGTGCCACCCGGAGCGCTTTTACTCCTA
>CAYMAR010000003.1:1719-44495 GCA_964388465.1 uncultured Desulfobacteraceae bacterium | reverse complement strand
CACCTGATGGATCTGGGTCGGGTCGGCCAGAATCAAGCCGATTTCCGTCGCGATTCGGGATCGGATATCAATGGTGCTCGGCAGAGAGGCCCGGAGCAGCTTGAGCACCTCTTTGGTGATCGGAACGATGTCGATGAGTTTGTGATCGGAATTGCTCTTGCGGCTGAAGGCCAGAATCTGTTTCACCAGATCACGGGCCCGGTTCCCGGCCTGGAGCACCTGTGCCATGTTGTTGCGCGCCTTCGAGTTCTCCGGCAGATCGTAGTAGGATATTTCGGTGTAGCCGATAATCGCCCCCAGGATATTGTTGAAATCATGGGCGATACCACCGGCCAACGTGCCAATGGCCTCCATTTTCTGGGCCTGGAGAAGTTGATCCTCCATGCGGCGGCGCTCACCCAGTTCCTTCTGCAGACGCGTGTAGAGGGTGGCGTTGTCGATGGCGATGGCGGCCAGTTCGGCGAACTGCTCAAGGATACGCTTCTCCTCGGCATCAAATTGCACCCCGGCCTGGCAATGGGCAAAACCGATCACCCCGCCGACCTCCCCGCCCGAGCACAAGGGTGCCGCGAGAACACCGCGGATATTATTAGAAACCGGTTTTCCCAATCGATGCGGCCAGGCGCGGTAGTTTTCGACGCTGAGGGCCGCGCCCTGGCGATAGACCCGGCCGACCAGGCCCTGATCCGGCAGATTCTGATCGCCGATGGCATCGGCAAACACCCCCAGACCCGCCTTCAGAACCAGAACCTTGAGTTCCTTGTCGTAGATGTAGACAAATCCGGCCGAAGCGCTCAGCAGCAGCCCGGCACGCTTCACCAGTGCCTTTAGGAGTTCGTCCAGGTCGAGGCGGCGCAGCAGGCCCAGGGCCGTATCATGCAGGGCGTTCATGTATTCGTTCTGGCGGTGGAGCGCGGCCTCGGCCTGTCGGCGCTGAAGAATCTCCTGGAAGAGCGTCGCGTTGTTATCCGAAAGCTCGCGGGTCTTGAACCGGATACTGCGGCGCATCACCACAATATGAAGAACGAGCGCCAATGTGACCACACCGATACCGCTGCTCACCCACCAGACCCAGGGCGGCAGATGATACTCACGCAGCGGGCTGAACCAACGGGCCAGGGCAAGGTAATAGGCCGAGCGTTGGTCACGTTTCAACTCCCAGAGCTGGTCGTCGATCGCTTCGACCAGCGCCGCCCGGCGGCCCTGCCGTGCGGCGAAATAAAGCTTGCGGGGGCTGAAGACGATGGTGCTCTTGACCACGGCAAATCGGTCCCGGTTGGCATCCCCAAAGAACTGGCTGACGATACCGGCATCACACCGGCCGGCCGCCACCAGCATGAGCACGGTTTCGTAGTCATCCGCCTCGATAAAACGGCACTGCAGCCCCAGGCGTTCGATCACATCCCGGAAATCCCAATAGTAGCGGTCATCCCTCATGACGGCCACTTTACGGCCCGCCAGGTCGACGACCGATTCAATGGCAGCGCCCGGCTGGATGTGCACCTGCCCCCAGGCCGTCAGGAGGCTTTCACGCCCGAAGCGCAACCACGAAGCGCTCCGGTCGTTGAACGGCACGCCGCCGAGGACGTCAATCTCGCCTTTTTCAAGCCATTCGATGCAATCCGCCCAGCAGCCGCTACGAAAAGCCACATCCCAGCCCGCACGTTCGGCAATCGCACGCACGACCTCCACCAGGAACCCGTCCGGTCGGCCGCGATCGTCGACCGTCATCAGCGGCGGGTGCGGGTAGATGCCAACCACGATGGTTTTATCGGCCTGGGCCGCCGGGGGAAGGAAGACCGCTGAGAGCAGCAACAGGACCGCTGCGGTCCATTTTTTAATTTTTCCGGGCATTGCGGGCAAACACCCTCAACCGTCTTTCGATTTCGAGGCCGCCAGGATTGGCATATTCCTTGGCACCGGGCGGCCCACCGCGTCTGAAAGCCAGCGGCGCCTAGCCGGTCAAGCCATCCTGGCGATCAAACCATTGGGGATCATCGTCTTGAGAAACGTTATCGGACGGGGAAGGGAATTTCTTGAAAGGAAAGGACAAGGCACGGGCCGGCGGGCGGAGGGGACCGGCCCATCGAGATCGGTTCGGGGCGGGGCGGCGGATCGGTGCGTCAGGAGGCTTCGTCGGGGCGGCCGCACTCCTTGCAGCGGCCATCCGGGCCGATGACGCCGATGCAGTTGCCGTCGGGGCACAGCCGCCGGTTAGCCCAATCGTCGTCATCCGCCGCGGCAGGGCTTTCAGAAGGAATCGTGTCGGCTGCAAGGTCCTCATCCGCCTCGCTTTCACCATTCGCGACGGTCGGAGGGGCGTCGTCGGCTTCGGCAGGGGCCTTTACGCCCGGCCGCCCGCACTCCTTGCAGCGGCCATCCGGGCCGATCACACCGATACAGTGACCATCGGGGCACAGGCGCCGATTGGCCCACTCGGCATCCGAAACGCGCTCATCCGAAAAATTGTCCGCTTGATCGTTATCGCTCATGGCTGCGCTCTCCTACCCTTAAAAGGGTTTATCCGGCACCGTCCGGCGCCGGCGCAAGGGTGGGTCGATCTCGATGCCGGGTTCTAATGGAAACGTCAGCGGCGGTCAAGTTCAACGGTCCGGCCCGGATTCAAATATCCCCATTACTTTTTTAACGTTTTATGCTATACGGCTCATTTGAATTGGATTCACGGAATGCCTCTGAACCGAATGATCATGACAAACTATTGATAAATTTAAATATTATTGTTCCAGTGACACCGGAAACAAAGCCTGCGGGCTGAAAGATACTACCGAACGAGAGGGGGCAGTGATGTTCAACAAAAAAATGGTGATTCTGTGTGGGGCGATCTTTCTGATCATGGGCGGCACCTTGATGGCATCCGGGCCTTGGGTCGAGGGCATTGATGAGGAAGGTGAACTGACGATACCGATGGGCAATCTTGTGACCAGCGTTCCCGACGGGGCCGAAACCACGCTTCCCGATTCGCTTTTCCCGCACAACCGCCACATGACCTACAGCTGCGACACCTGTCACCATAAATGGGATTACACCGAATACCTCAATTCCTGTACGGCCTCGGGTTGTCACGACCTGGCCGAAGCGCCTGAAAAATCGATCGTGGACGGCAAATATACCGATGAAGGCATCCGCTATTTCAAACATGCCTATCATGAGATGTGCCGCGGCTGCCACCGTGATATCAATGCCCAGAACCGTGCCATCAACAAGAGGGGGACTCTGACGGGCAACATCGAGCTTAAGCGCAACGGCCCCGTCAGCTGCAAGGGCTGCCACCAGGAAATCTAAACATAAACCGGTCGCGCCAGCCGCCGCCCGTCCCCGTCTTTACGGGCGGCGCTCCAAGCGTTCATTCGAATCAATAAAAGCCGATGGCGGCGAAAACCGCCTTCGGCTTTTCTGTCTGGTAACATGCCATGATGGGGCCGGCCCGGTCGGGACGCGTTCAGCCATTGGCGGGCAGGTTCTCGATCCAGCGGTGGGAGCGCTCCAGGATGTCGGCGTATACGCTCTCCTGGGATCGCCCGGCGTTTCGGGGCACCCGAAAGGAATGATCCCCCGCTTCGATGATCTCCAGCGCGGCCCGCTTTCCAAGACGTTTCACGACGGGCTGCATCAGATCCAGGTTGCAGAAGGGGTCGCGGGTGCCGGCCACGAAAAGCATCGGCGCGCCGATGGCATCCAAATGGGCGTCCCGCAGCTGATGCGTCTTGCCGGGGGCGTGCAGCGGGTAGCCCCAAAACAGGAAACCGCCCACCGCCAGCTGCCCCGCGGCGCCCAGCTGCGAGGCCACGCGAGCGCCCATGGATTTGCCGCCGGCCAGCAGGTTGCACGTCTCGATATCGGGCCGGCGGCGAGCCCATTCGACCGCCGCCCGCCAGGTGCGCTCGAGCACCCGCTGGCTGTCGGGGCGCCCCCGCCCTTCGCATCGGTAGGGGAAGTTGAAGCGCAGCGACCCACAGCCCCGGGACGCCAGCCCGTCCGCCAGATACGTGAGCAGCGCTTCGTGCATATCGTTCCCGGCCCCGTGGGCCATCAGAACAAACGCCCGACAGCCCTCGCCACCGGCCGCCGGCAACTCGACCCGCCCGTCGACGGCGCGCCCGGGTTCGATTTCTATTTTTACGGAACGAAATGTGGCCATGGCGACATCTCCCCTGATCCGTTTGCGGACCGACGGCAAGCCCGGCAATCAAACGTCTTGCCCGGCCGGGCGGTTATTGCGCGTCCCCTTCGGCCCGCGGCTTCCCGTAGGTTTTGAATTTTTCGATGACGACGTCCATTTCGCGGTCGGGCAGGATCACCGGCGAACCCGCGCACCGGGCCTGGTAGTAGATCCGGGCCACGAATTCGACCTCCTCGGCCGTGTTCAGGGCCGCACGCATGTCCGCCCCCACCGCGACCAGGCCGTGGTTGGCGAGCAGTACGGCGTTTATGTCAGCACCCATCGTGGCGGCCACGTTGACGGCCAGCGCATCCGTCCCAAAGGTGGCATAAGGCGCCACCGGCACCTTGCGGCCGGCGAATCCGACCAGATAATGGATGGCGGGCAGCTCCCAGCCCAGACAGGCCAGGGTGGTGGCGTAGACCGAATGGGTGTGCACCACGGCCCCCACATCCGGCCGGCGTCGGTAAAGGCCCAGATGAAAACCCAGCTCGCTCGAAGGCCGATACCCGCCTTCCACCTTGAGGCCGTCTAAATCCACCAGGGCCACGTCCTCGGGCCGCACAGCGGCGTAGTCCATCCCGGAAGGGCTGATCGCAACCAGTCCGTGCCGGCGGCAGATCCGGCTCAAATTGCCACCGGTGCCCGTGGTAAGGCCGGCGCGCACCATGGCATTCCCACCGTCCACCACGGCCCGGCGTTCATCCGCAAGCAGCATCGATGAATTTCTCCTTATATGGACTTCCAGAAAAGGTCGATTGGGGTTCCGGTCAAGGCCGCAACGCGTTTGCAACCGCAGAGGGTGTGCGTCTACGTCGAGGATTTCAAAAACCGCGAGAACGCCGGCCCGGGGCCCAAAGATGCCTTTTCTGGAAATCCCGTCTTCAGGCAAACCCGCCATTGACCGGTATGACCTGCCCAGAAATCCAGCGCCCTTGGGGACCGGCCAGAAAAACCACCACGCGTGCGGTATCGAGGGGTGTGCCCAAACGCCCCAGCGCCGCCATGCCGGCCAGGTTATCGATCTGGGCCTCGGTTTTGCCGCGGCGGAAAAGATCGGTGTCCGTGGGGCCCGGGGCCACGGCATTGACGGTTATCGCCCGCGGCCCAAGTTCTTTGGCCAGCACCCGCGTCAGCTGTTCCAGAGCCCCCTTGGTGGCGGCGTAGACGCCGTAGTTCGGCAGCATCACGCGGGTCACCGTCGAGGTGATGTTGACGATGGCCCCGCCGTCGGCCATTCGGCGGGCGGCCTGCCGGCAGGCCAGAAAGGGTCCGCGCACATTGACCGCCATGAGGCGGTCGAAGTCTTCGACGGCATAGTCCCGGATGGGCCCGTAGCGAGCCAGGCCGGCATTGTTCACCAGGATATCCAGCCGCCCGAACGCATCCTGGACCCCGTTGAAAAGGGCCTCGACCTGCTCGGTTTCGGCCAGGTCCGCCCGGAAGGCCTGCGCCCGGCCGCCCGCCGCGGCAATGCCATCGACCACCGCATCGGCCGCGGCCTGATCGGCCACGTAGTTGACGGCCACGGCCGCGCCGGCCCGGGCCAGTTCCTCCGCCACGGCACGACCGATGCCACGGGAGCCCCCCGTGACCAGCGCCACCCGACCCTTCAAATCATTCGCCTGCATGTCTTCGTCCTCCCGGCGTGTTCTTGAAATTGACATGCCAATATAATATTAAAAGATCAATCGAAAAACCCGCCGGCCCGAGACTGGCCGTCCCGCATACCGCCCACAAAGGAGAATGCCATGGCTGCGAACCATCCCCTCGATGCTCGGGCCCATCAAAAAGCCCTGGAAGTCGGTCGTCCGCCGAACATTGTCAAACTTTTTCCCGAATCCAAAGCCCTGATCGTCAGCGGCAAATACATCGATCTGGCCATGCTGACCAAGGGCAACGCCATTGCCATGGCCGCCAACGGCCGCAGCCATTTCGTCATCCGCGGGGCGCTGCTGGCCGCCCAGCAGGCCAATGCCTGTCTGATCATCGAAATCGCCCGCTCCGAGGGCGGCGCCGGCGCTTACTGCGCCGTCAACTACTGGAATATCGCCCGGCAGGTCAACGCCGCCTGCAACGAACTGGGCATCACCGTCCCCGTGGCCATTCACGCCGATCACTACGGGATCAAAAAGGAAGCGGACATCGAGCCGGCCCGCATCGAGATCCCCACCATCTTCGAGGCCGGCATGACATCCATCGCCATCGATGCCTCCCACATGCCCGACGATCTCAACCTGCTGACCAACCTGGCCCTGAATCCGTGCGTGCCCACCTGGGCCGGGCTGGAAACCGAAGTCGGCGAAATCAAAGGTGAACAGGGCCTCTCGACGGCCGAAGAAGCGCTTTTTCTGATCCAGGGGCTGAACGCCCACGGCATCTTCCCCAATTGGATCGCCTTGAACAACGGTTCCACCCACGGGATCGAAGCCAGCGGCCAGGGCATCCAGGTGGAGCTCACCCGCGAGATCCACGCGGCGCTGGCCCCTTACAAGGTTTCCGGGGCTCAGCACGGCACGTCGGGCAACAATTCCGATCGGCTGCGCGAAATCGCCAACCGGACCCGCACCACCAAGGCCAACGTGGCCACCGCCCTGCAGATGATCAGCTGGGGGTTGGAAGTCAACGATTACGGCAACGCCATTTTGGATGCCAACGGCGACTTCATCAAGGTCGTCAATGAGGGCGTACGCGAGGATGTCTGGGAGCGCATGGTGGCCCATGCCGCCGGGCAGGGTTGGAAAGGCGGCAATTACAAAAAGCTGAATCTGCCGTTTGAAAATGTGTTGCTGGGCCAGCCCCGCGAAATCCGGGACCGGATGGTGGATCGGGTCAGGGCCTTTGCCTACGACATGCTGGTCAATGTATTCAACGCGCAGGATACGGCCCCGCTGTGCGTGGACGCCATTATGGCGGCCGGGTCCTGCGACCCCGGTCCGAAGGCGGAGCGGATCGCAACGCCGGAAGACTGGGACGAGGCCTCGATCAAGGCGCGGGCGGCGACGATCGTCGGTGACAAGGGGCCCGAAGGCGATTTTGACGACTGATGTCTGAACCGCGAGCCGGGGCGGGCGGTCCGCCGCATCGGCCCCCATTGCGGCCGGCCAGGAAAAAAGTCGGGGCGGAGGGCCGGATCGAACGCCTTCGGGGGTTGCACTCGCCCCCCAGCAGGCGGTATTATCGCATTTGTCGGCCGACTATCCGGTTCGGACGGAGGGAATGACACCTGAGGCCGGCGACGACGCCACAGCCGCCCGCGGGTCCGATCCGGCCGACCGGCGGCCCATTGCTTTCGACAGCCATCGGGATTTCATCCGGCGGTTTCTGGAAGGACGACATGAGAACACGACCTGAGGGCCCATCCACGCCCGGGTTGCGGCAACGGAAACGCGCATGTTCATTCCCAGCTACAAGATTCATAACATCCTGAAAGATTTCACCCTGCAGCTCAAAAAGAAGCGGCAGGGGCTCACGCCGCAAACCGGATCACCCCTCCCTCCCCCCACTCCCGCACCGGCTCCCGATCCGTTGCGGCTGACCGCCGTGGTGACCAAGGTGGCCGACAACATCATGACCCGGATCGCCAGTCTGGGCCGGGAGGCCGAGGACACGCCGGCGGGATCCAGGTCGCCTTCGCGCACGAGGGGCGGGGGCGCTCAAAGCCATGCGGCGGCTTTTGACTACCACCTGATGGACCGCAACGGGAAAAAAGTTAAAAAACGGCTGGTGGTCAGGGACAGCCGCAATCTGGTCGAACGCTTTCAGCATTTGACCAGGAGCGGAGAGACCACCGGGAACGATCAAACTTAAAAGACCTCTCCGGGGTCATTGGTTTTCGCTGTCCTGCGCCTTGGCCCGTATCCAGGCGGCTTCAAGTTCGTCCCGGTCAACGGACTCGATATCTCGCCCCTGTTGACCGAAATGGCTTTCCATGTGGCGAAAGCGCCGCTCGAATTTGTTGACGGACGCCGCCAGCGCACTTTCGGGGTGAAAACGGGCGAAACGCGCCACATTGGTGAGGGTGAACAGGATATCGCCGAATTCCATGGCGTCGGCGTGTGGGGCGCCCCCGGCGGTTGCGGCTTGCCGGGCCTGCTTGAACTCCTGCCACTCTTCTTCGACCTTGGCCATGACGCCACCGATGGTCGACCAGTCGAAACCGGCCCGCGCGGCCCGCTCCGAAATGCGGTAGGCCCGCATGAGGGCCGGCAGGTTCTTCGGGATGGAATCCAGCAGCGAGCCGCCATCGGTGCCCGCCGCTTTTTCCCGTTTCTTGATTGCGTGCCAGTTGGCACGGATCTCGTCGGTCGACATGTCCCGACGCTTGCCGAACACATGGGGATGCCGACGGGTCATCTTTTCGACGTTGCGCGCCGTGATGGCCGTCAAGTCGAAAGCGCCCCCCTCGCGATACAGCTCGACCATAAACAGCACCTGAAAGATCACATCCCCCAATTCCTCGCAGACTGCCTCGGTGTTGCCGGAGGCGATGGCTTCGGCCAGTTCGTGGACTTCCTCGACAAGGTAATTCGCCAGGGATTCCGGCGTTTGTTTGCGGTCCCAAGGGCAGCCGTCCGGCGCACGCAGGCGGCGGATCAGGGCCAAGATGTCTTCCATCCGGCCGTTGGCTGGGGTCAGCGCTGCCGCTGCCATGATCCCTCGAAATCTTTCATATGCAGGCTGAATTTTTGGCGCATGTCCCGGGGCACAATTTTGGCCAGGCGTGTGGCAATCAGGCTGACGTGGGGCGACAAAAGCGATTGTTTGATCAACGGCGTGCCGCGGGGCAGGAAGGTTGTGAGGGCGATCAGCAGGACGGAAACGACCAGTATGCCCTTGATGGCGCCGAAAGCCAGGCCGCAGAGCCGATCCAGCCATCCCATGGAGGCGATATTGAGAAGATATTTGATCAGCACCCCCAGGACCCCGACCACGATAAAAACCAATCCGAAAATGACCAGGAAACTGATGATATTGCGGTAGGCCGCCTCGGCCATCCAGCGACTTAAAAAGGCCGCCCCCTGAGGGTAGTAGAAGACGGCGGCATAGATGCCGGCGAAAACACCGAAAATGGAAGCAACCTCCTCCACCAATCCGCGGAAAACCCCGCGAATCAGGCAATAGGCCAGAATGATGCCGATAATGATATCCAAAGCATTCATACGAATGTCCACGCCCCGTCTTGGCGATGCCCATTGATAAAAGAGTTTTCTATACCCAACCGACCATGCCGGCGCAACCTAAAAAGGTGATTGGGCCCGATCCGCATGTTCCGCCCCCGCGTTGGCCGTTGATATTTTTTTATAATTATATCGATATATTGTTGATTTCGATCAACCTTCATTTGCAATCGAAAATTTGGTTGTGATATGAATTGGGTCAACTAGAAAGTCGCCCCGGGTGTAGTGGCCGGACGGCCACGCGTCCGTCCCGGGGCCCGACCACCCGCCGCGGCGTGAAACGGGGCTGGATCTGGATCGATATGGGCAGCAACCTCCAAGAATTTCCGCTGAAGCTGGCGTTTCCGGACATCGACGCGGCGCGCCAGCTGTTTGGCGAGCACAATGTCCACCTGCAACGCATCGCCAAGGCGCTTCAGGTTCAAATCAACACGCGGGGCGAGAACGTGATCGTCGACGGCGACCCGATTGCCGCTGCCCTGGCGGGCAAGACCCTGGAGCAACTCTACGGCTTGATCCAGGGCGGGTATCCCGTCTACCCCAACGACATCGATTATGCCCTGCGGGTGCTGAGCGCCGACGACCACGCCCAGCTCAAAGACATTTTTCTCGACACCGTGTATATCACCGCCAAGAAACGTGCGATTACACCCAAAAGCCCCACCCAGAAAGCCTACATCGACGCCATGCGCCGCTCCGACATCGTTTTCGGCATCGGCCCGGCCGGCACCGGCAAGACCTACCTGGCCATGGCCATGGCCGTTTCCGCCCTGCAGAAAGGCGTCGTCGACCGTATCATTCTCACCCGCCCCGCCGTCGAAGCCGGTGAAGCGCTGGGCTTCCTACCCGGCGATCTGACGGAAAAAGTGGACCCCTACCTGCGGCCGCTCTACGACGCCCTGCATGACATGATGCGTTTCGAAAAGGCGACGAGCCTGATGCAGCGGGGCGTCATCGAGGTCGCCCCCATCGCCTTCATGCGCGGCCGGACGCTCAATGACGCCTTCATCATCCTGGACGAGGCCCAGAACACAACATCCGAACAGATGAAGATGTTCCTCACCCGGCTGGGATACAACTCCAAGGCGGTGGTGACCGGCGATATCACCCAGATCGATCTGCCGGCCGCCAAATCCTCCGGTTTGATCGAGGCCTCCAAGATCCTGCGATCGATCAGCGCCATCCAGTTCGTGTTCTTCTCGCACACGGACGTGGTCCGGCACCGCCTGGTCCAGGATATCATTCAGGCTTATGAACAGAAGGGGAAAAGCCCGGCGCCGGGCGATGCGCCGGCCTGAAACGGCGTGCGCCTCCTGACGGGCTTTGGGACGATTCATGCGAAACGATTCACCGTTCAACCGCATCATCCATCTCCTGCTCCAGCCGAACAACCTGCGCTGGATCATCCTCCTGGCCTGCGTGCTCGTTTTCTGCACCATCCTCTATCCGGGATTGGCCGACACCCAATTAAACTACCAGATCGGCGACGTGGCCCAGCGCAACTTCAAGGCGTCCAGGGATTTCCTGATCGAAGACCGCGTGGCCACCGAAACCAATCGCGCCGACGCGGCGGCGGCCGTATTGACCGTCTACGACCACGATGCCGAGTCGGCCCGCCGCACATCCGCCACGATCAAAAAGGCCTTTGCCGAAATGCGCAAAGTTCTGGCCGACGCCCACGAGGCGCTGGCGCCGCCGCCACGGCGTGAGGAATCCGCCCGGCTGGCCGGGGCCGATGTCTCCACAGCACCAACCCCGGCCGTAAGCTTACCCAGCCCCACCCCGCCGGCGCCGCAGCTATCGATCGAGCAGGTCATGGCGGACAAACGCCAGGGCTTCGAGGAACGCCTGGGCGCGAAAATGGACAAGGAAACCTACGGATTTCTGATCGAATCCGGATTTGCACCGCCCCTGGCCCAGCGCATCATTCACATTCTGACCGAAATTTTAAAAAGCGGCATCGTCACCAACAAGGATATCCTGCTCAAGGAAGGCGAACGCGGGATCGTGCTGCGCGCGGTGTCCAGCGGCCAAGAGCAGGTCGTGCGCAACCTGCGTCAGTTCTACGGGCTGGAAGAAGCCCAGACCATGGTCAGGATCATCGGACAGCCGATGCTCAAGGACCTGGGCTATGCCGACTATCAACTGATCGTGGACATGGCCCAGGATCTGCTGCGCCCCAACATCACCCTGAACCGCAATGAAACCAACAAACGGCGCGAAGCGGCCATCGAAGCCGTCAAACCGGTCTTTCACAAAATCAAGGCCGGGGAAATGCTGCTGCGCGAGGGCGAACGCGTCACCGCCGTTCATCTCCTGAAATTGAGGGCGCTGGAGGAGGAGCAGCGCGGCCAGCGCATCGCGCTGAGCAGCCTGGGGGCGGCGCTGATTCTGATCGGTCTGATGGTGGCGGCCTATCGGGTCCATTACGCCCGGATGGTATGGAACGATCAGGCCGCCATCCGCAACCTGATCTTCATCGCCGCCTTGTTCTGCACGTTTTTCATCGTGGCTGAAATCACGGCTTCGCTGGCCCGCCCGCTGGCGCAGAACACGCCGTTTGCTTTCAAGGCCAATTCCATCCATTATCTGGCCCCCATGGCCGCCGCCCCTATGCTGGCCTGCATCTTTCTGGGTCTCGAGGCGGCCTTGTCCATCGCCGCCATCCTGGCGGTGGCCGCCGCCATTATTTTCCAGGGGACGCTGGCCGCCTTTGTGTTTTTCTTCGTCAACGGCAGCCTGGCGGCTTTCTGGATCCGCCATTGCCGGGAGCGCAAGGTCTTTCTCAAGGCCAGCATGCAGATCGGCCTGCTCAACATTGCCCTGGTTACCGCCCTGGCCGTCTATTCCGGCCGTTTTTCCCTGCCGACCCTGGCATGGGAATGGGCCTTCGGCTTCTTTGGCGGCATCGGCGCCGGCATCGTGGCCTCCGGCCTGGTGCCCCTGGCCGAAATCGTCTTCGGCTACAGCTCCGATATCAAAATGCTCGAACTCGCCAACCTCGACCAGCCCCTGATGCGCCAGCTCATGATCGAGGCCCCCGGCACCTACCACCATTCGGTCATCGTGGGCAGTCTGGTGGAAGCGGCCGCTTCGGAGATCGGCGCCAATCCCCTGCTGGCCAAGGTCTGCGGCTACTACCACGACATCGGCAAAATCAACAAACGGGACTACTTCATCGAAAACCAGTCCGGCGGGCGCAACCGTCATGACCGCCTGGCCCCCTCCATGTCGGCCCTGATATTGATCGCGCACATCAAAGACGGCATCGAGTTGGCGCGGCGTCACAAGCTCGGGCCGGTCATCACGGACACGATTCAGCAACATCACGGTACCAGCCTGATTCGCTATTTCTACGAAAAAGCCCGACAGAAGAAAGGTGACGGCGCCGTCAACATGGCGGATTTCCGCTATCCCGGGCCCAAACCGCAGACACGCGAGGCCGGCCTGGTGATGCTGGCGGATGCGGTCGAAGCCGCCTCCCGGACGCTGGACAACCCGACCCCGTCCCGCATCCAGGGGCTCGTCCAGAAGCTGATCAACGGCATTTTCTCCGACGGCCAACTGGACAACTGCGAGCTGACCCTGCGCGATCTTCACAAGATCGCCAAATCCTTCAACACCATTTTGAACGGTATTCATCACCACCGCATCGAATACCCCGAAACCAACGGCCGGACCGTTGACCGAGGCAGAAACCGCGATGGCAGTCCTGATCAGCAATCAACAAGACAAACGATCGATTTCCGAGAAGAAGATCCAGAAGACGGCACAGGCCATCTTAGGCGCCTTGGCATCTCCTGATGCCGAGCTCTCGCTGCTGGTCGTCGACGATGACGGCATCGCCCCCATGAACCGGCAATACCTGGGACGCACGGGGCCGACCAACGTCATCGCTTTCCCCATGCAGGAAGGCGATTTTAGCGCCATGAATCCGCATCTGCTGGGTGATGTGGTCATCTCCGTGGAAACCTGCCAGCGCGAAGCCGAGGCCGCGGACATCGCTTTCGAGCGGCGCTTCGCCGAGCTCTTGATCCACGGCATCCTGCATTTATTCGGCTATGACCACGAAAAATCATCGGCCGAAGCCGAGCAGATGTTCCGCAAGACAGAGGACCTGCTCGCCCAGCTCGACGCCTGGCCGAAGCATTGACCGGAAATCCGCCCCGAGAGGACGCCCCATGCCCGATCTCATTGTCAACGTCGACCACGCCGCCGCCTTCCGCAACCTGGCCTCCGGCCGCCAGCCGGACCCGGTCAGTGTCGCCGTGCTGGCCGAAGTGGCCGGCGCCGTCGGTATCTCCGCACGGTTCACCGAAGACCGCCGCCAGATCGGCGATCGCGACATCCGAGTCCTGCGCGAAACCGTCCAGGGCCGCTTCAGTCTGGGGGTGGCGCCCACACCCGAGATGATGGGGCTGGTCCTGGACGTCAAACCGGACGAGGTCGTGCTCGTTCCGGACCGCCCCGAGGAGGCCTCGGCCGAGGGCGGCCTGGACCTGATCCTGGACCGTTCCGAAATCACCGACACGATCACCACGATCCGGGACAGCGGCATCCCCGTATTTTTGTTTATCGATCCGGAGCCGGAACACGTCAAAGCCGCCCACCGACTCAATGCCGACGGTGTCCAGATCAACACCGGCAATTATGCCGGGCATGCCTCTCCGGCCACGCGTGATCGCCTGCTGGCCCGGATCGTGGACGCCGCCAAGGTGGCCGCCCGCCTGAAGCTGAGAATTCTGGCCGGTTGCGGCCTGGACTACCAAACCTGCCGTCCGTTGGGTGCTCTGGTGGAAGTCGAGGCCTGCATCATCGGCCACAGCCTCATGGCCCGCGCCCTGATGACCGGCATCGAAGCGGCCGTGCGCGAGATGGTCATCGCCCTCGAACGGGGCTAATCGACGATGCCGCCCGAACCATCCCTGCAAACCACCATCGATTCCGACTCGCCGGACGCCACCCGGCGGATCGCCGCACGCATCGGAAGGCGGGCGACGCCGGGACTGGTCCTGGCTATCGAGGGCGATCTCGGTAGCGGCAAAACCTGCTTCGTGCAGGGTCTGGCGCGTGGACTCGGCGTTCCGGCGGAAGTATACGTCACGAGCCCGTCCTATACCCTGGTCAATTCATACACGGGCCGCCTTCCGCTACACCACGTTGATCTTTATCGCCTTGCCGGCGGCGACCTCGAGGATATCGGCCTCCACGATCTCATGATACCGCCGGCGGTCACGGCCATCGAATGGCCCGAGCGCATGGCCACCGATCGACCCGCGCAAATCCTGACCGTTCATCTGCAGGTCGTCGACACCGAGCGCCGCCGCCTGACCCTGACGGGATATGGACTTGATGGGGTTAATTTGATAAGGGCTCTGGAAAAAACGGACGGGGAGTGAGCATGGCGCTGATCGTTCAAAAATACGGCGGGACCTCCGTCGCCGATCTCGACCGCATCCGCAACGTCGCCCGTCGGGTCGTGAAGACCCACGGCCAGGGCGACGACGTGGTGGTCATCCTCTCGGCCATGGCCGGCGTCACGGACAACCTGATCAATCTGGCCCATCGGGTTTCGCCAACACCCGACCGACGGGAACTCGACGTTCTGCTGGCCACGGGCGAGCAGACCACCGCTGCGCTACTGGCCATGACCCTGAAGGAAATGCGCTATCCCGCCGAATCCATCCTGGGCCACCAGGCCGAAGTGCTGACCGATTGCGATTTCGGCAACGCCCGCATCATCGGCATCGGGGCGGAGCGCATCCGCCGCCTGGTCGACCAGCGCAAGATCGTCGTCGTGGCCGGGTTTCAGGGCAGCGACGCCGAGGGGAATATCACCACCCTGGGCCGCGGGGGATCCGACACCTCGGCCGTGGCCATTGCCGCCGCGATCGCGGCGGACATGTGTGAAATCTACACCGACGTGGACGGGATCTATACCACCGATCCCAACATCTGCCCCAAGGCGCGCAAGATGGCGCGCATCTCCTACGATGAAATGCTGGAGATGGCCAGCCTGGGCGCCAAAGTGCTCCAGATCCGATCGGTCGAATTCGCCAAGAAATACGACGTGCCGGTGCACGTGCGCTCGTCATTCAGCGAGGAGGAGGGAACCATGGTCGTCAATGAAGACGCCAGCATGGAAAAACTGGTGGTTTCCGGGGTCACCTGCGACAAGAATCAGGCCCGCATCACCCTGAAGAAAGTGCCCGACCAACCCGGGATTGCCGCCAAAGTCTTTGCCCCCGTGGCGGCCGCCGGCATTATCGTGGACATGATCATTCAGAACATGCGCTCCGGGGGACAGACCGATCTGACCTTCACCGTGCCCATGACGGACTTCGACCGCGCCATGGCCATCGAACGCGAGGTGGCGCAGGAAATCGGCGCCGAAGACGTGCTGGGTGACCCTGAAATCGCGAAGGTTTCGGTCATCGGCGTGGGGATGAAAAATCACTCCGGCGTGGCGTCACTGATGTTCACCTCGCTGGCGGATGAAAACATCAACATCCGTCTGATCAGCACGTCGGAGATTCGCATCTCCTGCGTGGTCACCGAGAAATACGCCGAACTGGCGGTCCGGGTGCTCCACACCGCCTTCGGACTCGACGAAATCTGCTGATCCACCGTGCCGCTGCCATCATTCCGCCCGGATCAGCTGGCCGTCATCCTGGCGATCGCCGCCGTCATCGCCATCGTTATCCTGGTCCGCATGATCATCCTGTACTGAATCCGCCGGCGGATGCCGGTCGCATCCGCACCAGGGCATTCCACCCGCCGATCGCAAGCTCTGGGGATCGTTTCCCTGCGATCGGGTCTCCCTGGGAATTATTCAGATGCCGACGCCATCCCGGCGAGTGCGGCCCCGATCTCGTCGGCCACGCGCCGGGCGGCATCGGCCGGGTGGTCGGCCTCCCGGATGGGCCGACCGATCACCAGATAGTCGGCGCCCTGCCGGACAGCGTCCGCCGGGGTCATCACGCGCTTCTGGTCCTGATGCCCGATGCCTTCCCAGGCGGGCCGGATGCCGGGTGTTACGGCCAGGAAATCGGGGCCCCAGCGGGCCTTGATCGCACCCGCCTCCTGCGCGGAGCAGACCACGCCGGCACAACCGGACGCGTGGGCCATACCCGCCCGGTGCAGCACCAACCGTTCGAGACCGTTGCCGTCATCACCTATGATGCCCGCCCGGCGCAGGTCTTCGCCGGCGATACTGGTGAGAACGGTCACCCCCAGCACACCGGTTGGCCCCCCGCCCGCTACGGCCGCGGCCAGCATACGGGGCGACTCGGCGCAATGCACGGTGGCCAAATCCACGTCCAGGGCGGCCACTCCAGCCATGGCCCGCTCGACGGTGGCGGGGATGTCGTGCAGTTTCAAATCCAGAAAAATGGGTGTCCCGGTCGTGGATCGAATCCAGCGGATCAAATCGGGCCCTTGGCGGATGAAAAGTTCAAGACCGACCTTGAACATGCCCACGTGCCCGGCCAGTTCGGCCGCCAGGGCCTCGGCCGCATCGCGTGATGCCACGTCCAAGGGAAAAATAATGTAATCCGCAGGGTTTCGCATCGTCTTCTCCCGGGGTTGTCTGCCGGATAGGGGTATGGCCGTGGGCGCATCCCGTGCGGTGGGATCGCCGGCCGTCGCTCCCAATGTCGCGCAAGGCCGTCGATTTTAATTTGCGATTGAACTAGTTAGCGCTTAAATGATAGGAAGTAAAGTTTAAGAATTGAGGTTAATCACTAGCAAGGATTTCTCTATCCGCCGCCATGACTGCTGATCCCAACGACAAAACCGCGCTGTTACGCCGCCTGCCCGGTGTCGATCGTGTCCTCGCCGTGCTCGAAGCGGACCCGACCGTCAACGGCATCCCGCGTTCGGTTCTGGTGAAAGCGGTGCGGGAGACTCTAGACGGCCTGCGCGCCCATATCCGCCAAGGCCTCCCGGCAATGGAACCGGCGCGCCTGGACGAAACCGCGGTGGCCCAGAGGGCCGCCCGACAGGCCCGCAGGGCCATGCAGCCCAACCTGCGCGCGGCCATCAACGCCACCGGGGTGGTCGTGCATACCAACCTGGGACGCTCGCGCCTGGCCGCGGCGGCCATGGACCAGTTGCAGGTGATCGCCGGCAGCTATTCCAATCTGGAATTCGACCTGGCCACCGGGAAACGGGGTTCGCGCTACAGCGCCGTGGAAGCGCTGCTTTGTGAAATCACCGGCGCCGAAGGCGGGCTGGTGGTCAACAACTGCGCGGCCGCCGTCCTGATCGTCCTGGATACCCTGGCCCGTGAACGCGAGGTCATCGTTTCCCGGGGGGAACTCGTGGAAATCGGTGGCTCTTTCAGGGTCCCGGACATCATGACCAAAAGCGGGGCCCGACTGCGGGAAGTGGGCACCACCAATCGGACCCACCGACACGACTACGAGAACGCCATCAACGAACACACCGCCCTGTTGTTGAAAGTCCATCAGAGCAATTTCACCATCAGCGGATTTACCAAGGCCGTCAGCCTGGCCGAACTCGTCGCGATGGGAAGACGCCACCAGATTCCGGTGGCGGAAGACCTGGGCAGCGGCACCTTCATCGATTTCAGCCGCTACGGCCTCTTCCCGGAACCCACCGTCCAGGCCTCGGTGGCTGCCGGCACCGACATCGTCACCTTCAGCGGCGACAAACTCCTGGGGGGCCCTCAGGCCGGTGTCATTGTCGGTCGCAAGGAATGGATCGACCGCATCAAGGCCAACCCGCTCAACCGGGCCCTGCGCATCGACAAGATGACCCTCACAGCCTTTGAAAGCACGCTGCGGCTGTACCGCGATCCTTCCGGGGCCGTGACCGAAATCCCGACCCTGCGCATGCTGACCGAACCGCGGGCCGCCACCGCTGCCCGCGCCGAGCGTCTGGCCGTCTGTCTCGAAGCCCTGGCCGCAGGACGACTGACCATCCGCACGACAGCGGCGGTGGCCCGCGCCGGCGGCGGCTCGCTGCCCCTGCTGGAAATCCCCAGCCATTGTCTCATGGTGCAGCAGGAGGGCTTGAGTGCCCAGGCCATCGAACGCTTCATGCGGCGGGAACGCCCCCCCATCATCGGGCGCATCGAAAACGACTTTTTTGTTCTGGATCTAAAAACCGTCCAAGAGGACGAATTGGCCGCGATTGAAACCGCTTTCCGCCATCTGCTGGAGAAGGAGCCGCAATGAACCGCGCCGTTTCCGCCGAATCCGGCCCCAGGCCGGCTGAACAGCCTTTTCTGTTGTCCAAGACCCGCGACGTATCCGCCCGGGGCGATGTCCGCCCATCGACGCCGGCGTCACCCGGGTCGCTTGCGGACGACCCCCTGCTGAAGGCCTTCCCGGACATCCCGAGCGGGCCGGCCTTTATCGAAACCGCCGCCGGCCGTCTCAAGGACACGGCCATGTTCAGCGTGCTGGCCCTGCGGCCGGACCGTGCGACGGGTAGCGAACCGGCACCGGCGTCCGAAACGCTGCGGGCCTACCGCATCAAAGCCGCCCAAGTCGTCGCGCAGGTGGCCGACGACGAAGGCGGGTTCTGGGGGCTCATGGCCGCCGAAACCCTTTGCTGCGTCCTGCCCGGACGGGACCAGGCCTCGGGCGTCGCCGCGGCCAAGACGGTCCAGTCCCGCCTGAGCGCCAACGACGGGCAAAGCCTCACGATTGGGATTGCCGCTTTCCCCTGCCTACGCTACGCGCCGGCCGACGTCATTGGCAACGCCGGCAAGGCATTGAACCATGCCGCCTTTTTCGGTCCCGGCGGTCGGGCCTGCTTCGATGCGGTCAGCCTCAACATCAGCGGCGACAAGCACTATGACGCCGGAGAGATCGATGCGGCCATTGCCGAATACCGCAATGCCCTGCGGCTGGATTCCCGCAATGTCAACGTGCTCAACAGCTTGGGCGTCTGCTTCGGCGTCCGCCAGGAATATGACAAGGCGCTGACGGCCTTCAGCGCGGCCGCCAAATTCGACGCGCAAGAGGTACTGGCCCTGTACAACGCCGGTCTTGTCCACCTGCTGCGTGATGATACCCCAACAGCCCTCAAGTTCTGGTTGCAGGCCGCCCCTCATGGCCGGGAGGTTTTCGAGCTCAATTTCCAGATTGGCCGTGGCCTCCTGGAGACCCATCAGGTGGCCAAAGCCCAGGCCTACGCCCAGCGGGCGGCCGCCCTCCGGCCGGAGTCGGGCCCGGCCCAGCGGCTTCTGGGCGATGCCCTGCTGGCCCAGCGCCTGACCGACCAGGCGATTGCGCCCTACAAGTCGGCGCTGCGCATCAATCCCAACGACGCCGCCGCCCTTTCAGGCCTGGCCCGCTGCTACGAGCTGCGCAACGAAAACCTCGAAATCGCGCTCGCCTTTTGCCGACAAAGCGTCGAGATTGCCCCTGAAAACGGCCGAACCCATCTGCGGCTGGGCCGCCTTCTGGCGAAAGCCGAGCAGCTCGAAGACGCGCTGCAAGCCTTCAGGCAGGCCGAAACCCTCGGTGAGGATGCCCGCGGTATGATCCTCTCCGTGGAAGAACGCCTGATCGGGAAGGCCTCCTGATATGCAGGCCATCGTCGACGCGATCCTGGCGGAAAGCCTGCAAGTCAAACGCGAGGCTGTAACCCAACAGCGTGAAACGCTTGTGGCCGCCGCCGACATGCTCGTCACGGCCATCGTCTCCGGCCACAAAATCCTGCTTTTCGGCAACGGCGGCAGTGCCGCCGACGCCCAGCACCTGGCGGCCGAATTCGTCAATCGCTTCCATTTCGATCGCCGCGCCCTGCCGGCCATCGCCCTGACCACGGACAGCTCGATTATCACCAGCATCGGCAACGACGAGAGCTTCACGCACATCTTCGCCCGACAGGTGGAAGCGCTGGGCCAACCGGACGACGTGGCCTGGGCACTGAGCACCAGCGGCGAATCGGCCAATGTCCTGGCGGCCCTGGCCGCCGCCCGGCAGGCCGGGCTGCGCAGCCTGGGAATGACCGGTGCCGGCGGACGCATGGAGGACCACACCGATCTGCTGCTGACGGTCACCGCCCCCAATACGGCCCGGATCCAGGAGACCCATATCACCATGGGCCACATCCTCTGCCAGCTGGTCGAATATAAGCTCTTTCCTCACAAGGTGCCCGGCGATCGGGCGTCGTAAAGCGACGCGTATCTCTTGCCAAAGCCGACCAATCGTTGTAATTAAGGGCCCCTTTGAAACATCCGATCCTCATTTTTAAGGAGTTGCATCCATGCCGATTTACGAATATGAGTGCCAGGATTGTGGCAAAACCTTTGAATACCTGGTCCTGGGCGATCCGGATCCCGCGTGCGAAGCCTGCAAGAGCAAGAAGGTATGCCGCCTGATGTCGGTCTGCGGGTTTTACAGCAAAGGGGCGGGGGGGGAGACGATCAAGTCATCGGCCTCCGACGCGTCCTGCGGCGGATGTTCGGCCACCAGCTGTGCCGGGTGCGGTCATTGATGCCCGGGACGGTGCGCATCGGCACCCGCGGCAGCAAACTGGCGCTTTGGCAGGCCGAGTGGGTCAAGTCCCGCCTGGAAAACCTGCACTCCGGGCTTGCGGTCGAACTGACGATCATCAAAACCAAGGGCGACAAGATTCTCGACGTGCCGCTGGCCAAAGTGGGCGGTAAGGGGCTGTTCGTCAAGGAAATCGAAGCGGCGCTCTCGGCTGGTTCAATCGACCTGGCCGTGCACAGCATGAAGGACATGCCGGCCGAAATCCCCACGGGGCTTTGCATTGGGGCCGTGCCTGTGCGTGAAGTCCCGGTGGACGCTCTGATCACGCGCGAAGCCCAGACCCTGGAAACCCTGCCCCGCGGCGCCCGCATCGGCACCAGCAGCCTGCGGCGCGCCTCCCAACTGCGCCGGGCACGGCCCGACATCGAAATCGTGCCGCTGCGCGGCAACCTGGACACGCGGCTGCGCAAGCTGGACGAGGGCCAGATGGAGGCCATCGTGTTGGCCGCGGCCGGCGTGCGCCGGCTGGGACTGGAAGCGCGGATCAGTCAGAAACTGGACACCGAAATCATGCTGCCGGCCGTGGGCCAGGGCGCTCTGTGCATCGAAACCCGTGACGGGGACACCACCATCGCACCGCTGGTGGCCCCCCTCGAGGACGCGGCCACCCGGATCGCCGTTACGGCCGAAAGGGCTTATCTGCACCGGTTGGAGGGCGGATGCCAGGTGCCGATTGCCGGTCATGCCACCCTCCTCGACGGTCGGCTGACCCTCTGCGGCCTCGTTTCCGATCTCGAGGGCCAAACCGTGATCAAAGCGACGCAGGTCGGCCGACCGGAGGAGGCCGAAACCATCGGCCGGGAGCTGGCCGATCACCTCCTCGAGCGAGGCGCACGGGCGGTGCTCGATCGCCTGCAAACGGAATGACCGAAATGAACAAAGGGAAAGTTTACCTGATCGGGGCCGGCCCTGGCGATCCGGGCCTTTTGACATTGAAGGGGAAGGATTGCATCCGCAAGGCCGACGTGGTGGTGTACGACTATCTGGCGGCCCCCGCGCTGCTGGCCCACGCCGCTCCCGGGGCCGATTTGATCTACGTCGGCAAAAAGGGCGGCGAGCATACCCTTTCCCAGGACGGGATCAACCGCCTCATCGTCGAAAAAGGCCTGCAGGGGCTCGTGGTGGCGCGCCTCAAGGGCGGCGACCCGTTCATCTACGGCCGTGGCGGCGAAGAAGCCGAAGCCCTTCTCGAGGCCGGGGTGGCCTTCGAAGTCGTTCCCGGGGTCACCTCGGCGGTGGCGGCGCCGGCCTACGCCGGCATTCCCCTGACACACCGGGACTACACCTCGACGCTGGCCTTCGTGACCGGCCATGAAGATCCCACCAAGGAAACCTCGCAAATCAACTGGTCGTCGCTGGCGGCCGGCATCGGCACCCTCGTCTTCTTCATGGGGGTCAAGAACCTGCCCCACATCACGGCGCGGCTCAGGGAAAACGGCATGGCCGCGGATACGCCCGTGGCCCTCGTGCGCTGGGGCACCACCAACCGGCAGCGTACCGTGACCGGCACCCTGGAGACGATTGTCCGCGTGGCCCGGGAAGCCGGCATCAAAGCGCCGGCCATCATCGTCGTCGGCCGGGTCGTGGAACTGCGCGAGCGCCTGCGCTGGTTCGAGGACCGGCCTCTGCTGGGGAAGAACGTCGTGGTTACCCGGGCCCGCGCCCAGGCCAGCGACCTGGTGGCACGTCTAGGGGACCTGGGCGCCAACTGCCTGGAATACCCCACCATCGAGGTGGAGGCCCTCGAGGACCAAACCCTGCTGGACCAGGCCATCGACAACCTGGCCCGCTATGACTGGATCGTCTTCACCAGCGTCAACGGCGTCCGCTACTTCTTCGAACGCCTCTTCACACGCGGGTTCGATGTCCGCGCCCTGCACCAAATGCGCACGGCCGTCATCGGGCCGGTGACCGCCGAGCGGCTTCGGGATTACGGCCTGAAAGCGGACATCCTGCCGGAGAGCTACCGGGCCGAATCGGTGGTGGCCGCCTTCAAGGACGAGCCCATGGCTGGCCGGCGGGTCCTCCTGCCGCGTGCGGCCGAGGCCCGCGCCGTGCTGCCCGACGAACTTGCCCGAATGGGGGCCGATGTCGACGAGGTGGTTATCTACCGGGCCCGTCAGGTCACCGCGGGCGCCCGCCAGCTGGTGGACGACCTGCGTGCCGGCCGGATCGACCTGGTGACGTTCACGAGCTCGTCCACGGTCAGCAATTTCAGGGCCCTGCTCCCGGACGCCGAGGCGGACCAGCTCATGCAGGGCGTGCGGGTGGCCAGTATCGGGCCCGTTACCTCCGAGACGGCCGCATCACTGGGAATCAAGGTGGATGTGACGGCCGACGAATACACGATCCCCGGCCTCTGCCGCGCCGTCCAGACACTTTACGCGGCAGAAAGCGCGGCCTGAAGCCGGCTTTTGCCGGCATTCGCCCCCGCGATAGCATCGCCGGCCGAGGGGCAGAGAGGCATTGACCCCCAAGGGTCAGATACGCTATCCTGACTCGGATGATATGCGCACACCCGGCATATGATCATTGGCCCGGGCGCCCGACGGGAGACGCCCCGCATTCATCCCAAGCGGGCCGCCCTGCGAACCCCTGACGTCCCATACGCGTTCCGACAAGCATTCAAACTGGCGATCGAGGGCCGCCGTCCGAATCTCCGGGCCGAAAGCTCCCACCCGCTCCGCACTTCGCGCACACCTCTGGGGCCTCGGCCGATTCGATGACCCACTTACAGGAGCCTTCATGAGGTCTTTTTCCGACCAGTTGGATACCTTTCCCGGCAAATTGCGCGCGATCAAGGAAACGATCATCACCAACATCACGTTTCTGGGACAAATCCCCGCCCCGACGTTCCACGAAAAACAGCGGGCCATCAAGTTCCTGGACCGCCTGGTGGAAGCGGACGTGGACGAGTGCACCACCGACGGCTACCAGAACCCCATCGGCATCATCCGCGGCCGCGACGGCAGCCGTGCCCCCATCGTCGTGGTGGCTCACCTGGACACGGCTTTTGGCAAGGACGTGGATCACAATTTCACCATCACCGAGAACATGATCCAGGGCCCGGGCGTTCTGGACAATTCGGTCGGCATCGGCACGATGGCGTCTCTGCCGACGATCTTCAAACACCTCGGCCTGCGCTTCGATTCCGACATCATTCTCGCCGGCGTGATCCAGTCGCTCGGCCGAGGCAACCTGAGGGGGATCCGCCATCTGGTCAAAACCTGGCCCACGCCGATCCGGGCCGCCGTCTGCATCGAAGGCGTCGAGCTGGGCCGACTCAACTATTATTCCGACGGCATGACCCGCTGCGAGATCAAATGCAACGTGCGCGAGCAGGAAGGGATCGAATACCGGTTCAAACCCAACGCGATTCTCGTGCTGCACGAGGTCATCAACCAAATTCTGGAAATCCGTCTACCCCAGAAGCCTCGCAGCCGGGTGATCATCGGCAAGATCAACGGCGGCCACAAACACGGCAGCATTGCCTACGAGGCCACACTGGGGCTGGAGATCCATAGCGACAGGGATCGCATGGTCAAGGCCATCTTTCGCGATATCGAGGATATCGTCACCGGCATCGGTCACGAATTCGGGGTTGAGCTCGCCCTTCACACCATCAGCAATGTCACGGCGGCCCGCTTAAAATACAATCATCCGCTGGTCAAGGCCACCGGCGCCATCATGCGCCGACTCGACATCCCCAGCGTCGGCGAGCCCAGCGAGTCCGAGCTTTCGATCTTCCTGGCCAAAAAAATACCGGCCGTCACGCTGGGGCTCACACGCGGCGAGAATTATCACCAGCCCAATTCGAGGATGGAAATCGAACCGATGTTCCAGGGCATCGCCCAGGTGATCGGCACGATTGAGGCCATCGACAGCGGGGTGTGCGATGAATAAGAGCTGGCTTCAAACCAACACCTTTCACTATAGCCAATTCAGTGACATTGACAGCCTGGTGGACGAAAAATCAAAAAAGAATCTGAAGATTTCACTGTGCCTGCCCACCCTCAACGAGGCCAAAACGATCGGCAAGGAAATCGTCATCATGAAGTCCGAATTGATGACGCGCCATCCGCTGCTGGACGAAATTGTCGTGATCGACTCCGGCTCCAGCGACGATACGGTGAGCATTGCCAGGTCATTCGACGCCAAGGTCCACCAGGCCGACGACATCCTGCCGGATCACGAAAAATACCGGGGCAAGGGCGAAAACCTGTGGAAAGCGCTCTACATCTGCGAGGGCGACATCATCGTCTACCTGGATGCGGACATCAAAAACATACACCACCGGTTCGCTTACGGGCTCCTAGGACCGCTGCTGCTCAACGACCGCATCAAGTATACCAAGGCTTTCTACGACCGGCCGATTGCCATCGGCAAGAGCCGGGTGCGACCGACCGGCGGGGGACGCGTGACCGAACTCGTCATCCGTCCCATGTTCTCGCTTTTCTTCCCGGAACTGACGCAGATCCTGCAACCGCTCTCCGGGGAATACGCCGGCTACCGCGAAATTTTCGAACGCATCCCGTTTCCCATCGGCTACGGGGTCGAAACCAGCATGATCCTCGATATCTGCGAGCAGTGGGGGCTGGATGTCATCGCCCAGGTCGACCTTGAAAAACGGGTGCACCGCAACCAGGACACCAAGGCCCTGGGCCGCATGTCCTTCGTGGTAATGAAAACGTTCCTCAAGCGTTTGGAGAAACTGGGTATTGTCGAGTTCCGCAAAGAAATCTACGACCAGATCATCCAGTATCAGCTCGTCAAAAACGAGCTCCAGCCCGACATCCTCGTCATGGCCGGCGTCGAGCGGCCGCCGATTGGCGACCTGGAGGAATACCGCGCCAAATTCGGCGGTCGGCCCCAAAAATCCGTCCGCGCCTTGCACTCCCCATCGGAATGACTTAGTAAAACAATGGTGATGAACGCCCCGTGAGGACCGCTGTAACGTGACTGCCAAACCGCTTGAAGACCGCCATTGCCGCAGACTAAACTACCTGCGCATCTCCGTGACCGACCGCTGCAATTTGCGCTGTATTTACTGCGTGCCCCGCGAAACCCTCCCTCGGCTCGACCATGCCGACATCCTGCGCTACGAGGAGATTCTGCGGATTGTACGCGTCGGGGTGTCTCTGGGAATCGACAAAATTCGCATTACCGGCGGCGAACCCTTGGTGCGTAAGGGCCTGATGGGATTCTTGCACGAACTCAAAAAAGTCGACGGCATCCGCGAAGTCAACCTGACGACCAATGCGGTCCTCGTGGGCCCCTATCTGGAGGCGCTGCTCGCGGCCGGCATCCGCCGCCTCAACATCAGCCTGGACACCCTTCGTCGGGAGCGCTTTGCCCGCCTGGCGGGGCACGATTTTTTCGATCAGGTCTGGGCCAACATCCGCCGGGCCGACGAACTGGGATTTGCGCCGCTGAAAATCAATGTGGTCGCCATGCGGGGGATCAACGACGACGAGTTCGAAGCGATCGCCGCGCTTACCCGCGAGCGGCCTTTTCACGTCCGCTTTATCGAGTACATGCCGATGGGCAATCCCCATCTGCGGGATGACCCCTTTATCTCCAACGAAGACGTCCGCCGCCGAATCGCATCCCTGGGAAGACTGGAACCCGTGGTGCGGGAGGCCACGGACGGGCCGGCCGAACGCTTTCGCCTGGCAGGTGCCGTCGGCGAGATCGGTTTCATCAGCCCGCGGACCCGCCACTTCTGCGGGGCATGCAATCGGCTTCGCCTGACCGCCAGCGGTCACCTGCGCCCCTGCCTGCTTGCGGACCGCGAGCTGGATATCAAAACCCCGATGCGCCGCGGGGCCAAAGATGAGACCCTGGCCGAGTTGTTTGCCCGGGCAGCCCGGGCCAAGCCTTCAAGCCATCGGTTGGGTGCCGCCAACGGCCGGTCGGTGAATGCCCAGATGAATACGATCGGGGGATAAACGGCGGGAGCAGCCGCGTGCGTGGCGCGGTGCCGGCCCGGACGAACGCAGCCGGGCTTGCAATCGATGCAGGGAGGCTTATTTTATAAAATAAAAATTGCCCGAACCGCATTCGTGGGAGGCTACCATTTACTCACGCAACAAAATACGGTCCGGGCTTTTTTTAATACCTGCAGCCGTCAAATCAGGTTCCACGCCGCATCGTCATTTCGATCCATCGCCGCACGTCAACGCAACTTGGCCCAGGCATTACAGCTGCCATTATCAAGACGATGCTTCCAGATCAAGTCTTTTTTGTTCGGTTTTTCCGCTAGCCGCTTTGAGCGCCAGATCGTCCGCGGACCGTCGGACACGCCATCCATCCCCCCCGTCCATGACGACGTGGCGTCCCCCGCTGCCCCCGGAATTCAGCGCATGAGATCCGGCAGGAACGTGACGAGATCCGGAAGAAGCATCAGCAGAACGATGCACATGAGATAGGCCGGAAGAAAATAGGCCACACCACGAAAGACATCCTCCAGCGGGACATCTCCGGCCATGCCGCCGACCACGTATGTCGTCGCGCCCACCGGCGGCGTGACCGCCCCCAGGGTGGTTACCACCGTGATCGTGACCCCGAACCAGACCGGATCGTAACCCAGTTCGATGGCCACCGGGAAGAAAATGGGAATGGTGATCAGCAAGAGCGCCAGGGCGTCCATCACCGCGCCGCCGACAATGTAAATCAGGAAAATGATCGCCATGACACCCGCGCGCGGGATCGCCAGGTCCACCACCCAGGCCGCAATATCGAACGGAATGCGGGTGACCGCCAGGAAACGCCCGAAGATCAAGGCCCCGGTGACGATGACGATGACCATACAGGAAATCCGAAGCGTATCGGTGATCGCGGCGAAGAATCCCTTCCAGGAAAGACGCCGCTGAACCACGGCGATGCCCAAGGCCAGGAGCGATCCGGCCGCACCGGCTTCGGTGGGGGTGAAGACCCCGAAAAACAGCCCCAGCATGACCAGTAAAAACAGGATCACCATTTCCAGCGCACCGCCCAGCGCCACCAGCCGCTCGGTGAAATTCACCCGGGGCCCCACCGGTCCCCAATCGGGATGCCGCCGGCAGACCCAGACCACGGAGAGCATGAGCAGCAGCGTCAGCAGCGCCCCCGCACCGATACCGCCGTAGAACAGGCGGGCAATGGACTGCTCGGTGGAAAGCCCGATGACGATCAGCACGACGCTGGGCGGAATTACGACCCCCAGAGTGGACCCGCAGGCGATGGCCCCGGTGCTCAGCCGGGTGTGGTAGTCGAATTTGCGCATCTGGGGCAGGGCCACCGTGGTCATCGTGGCGGCGGTGGCGGCATTGGAGCCGCAGATGGCGGAAAAGGCCGAGCAGGCGATGATGGTGGCCATGGCGATGCCGCCACGGATATGGCCGACCCAGCGATAGGCGGCGCTGTAAAGTTTTTCGTTGACACCGGAGTAAAACGCCACCTGCCCCATGAAGATAAAAAGCGGTATCACCGTTAAGCCGTATTTGGAAAAGGTGTCCCAGACCACCGAACCCAGCATGTGCAGACCGGCTTTGAAGCTCACCAGATAGCAGAAGCCGGCAAAACCGACCATGGCCATGGCAACCCCGACGGGCATGCCCAGCAGGAATAAGACGGCCAGGAGCAGGCCGATGCCCACGAGGCCGACGGCGACGGGGCTCATCGCCTCGCTCCGGGTTCGACCAGCAGGTCACGGATCAGCCCCAAAACGAAAACAAGGGCCATCAGCCCGCAGCCCAGCGCCACGGTGTAGGTGAAGGGGTAAAAGATCACGCGCAGCGTCTCGGACACCTCTCCGGTTCGGACGAAACCGTTGGCTTTATGCATCAGCTGCCCGGTAATCACGATGAAAAACAGGGCGCAAGCGGCGTCGTTCACGCTGTTGAGGGCTTTCTGCACGCGCGGCGGAAACCGGTCGATAAGGACATTCACGGCGATATGGCCGCGTCGCTTCTGGGTGTATCCCAGGGCGAGGGCGGTAACGACGGCACCGCCATAGCCCATGAATTCGAATGTGCCCCGGATGGGATCCCCGACGGTACGCACGAGAATGTTGGCACCGGTCAGGACGATCATCCCCACCAGGGCCGCGCCGCCGCAGAAGACCGACAGGTTGATCAAACAGCGTTCCATGCGATCCAACAGGCCCATCAACATGCGGTTTCCTGCCTTGTATCGGATTGGCCAACCGGGCCGCGCACCCCCGGCAAATCGCGGAACCGATCGGCGCGCGTGCCTTCACGGTCGGCACGAGCGTAAGGCCGCCGACGGCATCGCCGGCTTGCGGGCGCGAGGTGTCGGCGCTGAAAACCTTCACGGATCGCGTACCGCCCAAAGCACGGGCGAACGGGTGCGGGAGCGCCACCGGTTCGCCCGCTGACAATCTTCTCTTCCCCGTTACGGCGTGTGCTTCCGGGTCAGTTCTTTAATGTCATCGACGATGGCCTGAGCCGGGAAGCCCTTGGCCGTGGCATCCTTGATCCAGTCTGCGGTGATGAACTGCAGACGCCCGTCCCATTCGGTCCGGGCGGCGGCGTCGAGACTGACGACTTCCACCTTGTGGGTCGCCACCGACCAGTCCATCGCCTTCTGGACGTGTCCGTCCATGTAGGTGCCGGTCCATTCGGCCTGCTCCCGGGCCAGATCGTCCATCACCTTCTGGACTTCGGGAGGCAGGGCCTTCCAGCGCTCCATGTTCATGACAACGGCAAACGGATAAATGACCGTGTCGGTGATGGTCACGTATTTGCACGTCTCCGCAAATTTAAGGTCCTTCATGACCTCGAGCGAAGAAAACAGGCCCTGGACCACCCCCTTCTGAAGGGCTTCCGGCGTGGCGGACATGGGCATGCCGACCTGGTTGGCACCCCAGGCCTTCAAAATCTGCGCGGCGCCGCCCGAGGCCCGCAGATCAAGCCCCTTGATATCCTCAAGGCTGCGGACGGGCTTCTTGGACATGATATTGGCCGGTGCCGTGGTGAACATGGTCAGCACCTTGACCTGAGAAAACGCCTTGGGCTGGTATTTCTGGTAGAGGTCCCACAAAACCAGGCTCCCCACGTGGGCGTTGGGGATGCCCAGCGGCAGGCTCGTGGCATTGGTCACGATGAAGCGACCGGGCTGGTAGGCCATGCAGAGGTTGCCGATATCGGCCTGACCGGCGATGACACCGTCCATCATTTCCTTGGCACCCAGCAAGGTGCTCCCGGGATAGGTCTTGATCTGGACCTGGCCGCCGGTGCGCTTTTCGACTTCCGTTTTCCAGCGCTCCATCTGCACGCAGGGAAAGGTCGGCGCCGGAGGAAAATTGGCGTAGCTGAGGGAAATGGTCTCGGCCGCCACCGCTCCCGGCCGCACCAGAACCGCCGCCATGATCGCCATCAAGCCGAGTGTCAGGGATGCGAACGTTCTATTTTTCATTTGCCATTCCTCCACCGCTTAGGACCGCCCTCCTTCCATGGAGCGCCGTCGGGTTCAATGGACCGCCGCAAGCCGGCGGTTGGGGTTTTCGTGCCGACGGCCGCGGGGTCAGCCGGCACCGACCGCGATGCCGGCGTCAAGTGCGCGCCGCGAAGCGACCAGCAGCTCAGGGCGCTCCGCCAGCCGGTTCTCAAGCACCCGGGCGATGTCGTCACGGTTGCAGAAAAGACCGTTGCCCGCCGATGCGCCGTCGCCGAGGCGGGCCAACGCAAAGCCCAGCACCACCAGGTTGACAGCCCGGGGGCTGCCGATTCGAGCGGCCACCGCGTCCGCATCCACGGGGTCGACGCCGTCGGGCGTGCCCGCGCTGTTGACGACCCGCCAGCCGTCGGTGTGAATGAAGTGGCCGTGCAGCGCGAGGCTTTCGGTCTTGAGGCCCAGCAGGCCATCGGCACAGCCGCTGCGGATCAGCGGGCTGGAAAAAGCGCCCACCTTGAGGTGGGAAACCACCGAGCCTCCCCGCTGGGCCATGCCGTGGGTTTCGGAAGTCAATACCGAAAGCCCGCGGCCAATGGCCGCTTCCGCGAGCAGACGGGTGACGAACAAGACCCCCTGTCCGCCCACGCCGCTGATGACGATTTGCTGTCCAACGCTCGGGCTCATCGGACGCTCCAGGGTTTGCCGCTATTCATGTCGGCGGCAGTTGAATCGACTGTTTCGGGCAAACATGCAGACAGACCCCGCAGCCGCTGCAGAGCACATCATCGATCCGCGCCCGGGATTCGATTTCATCCAAAACGATGGCCGGACATTCGAACTGCTGGACGCAATATTCGCAGCCGTCGCAGTCATCCGTGATGGTCGGGACCGCCCCTTGGGCGCGTGCGCCGGCCTGACGCTTGTCGAGCACACAGGGATAACGCGAAATCACCACGGCGGGCCCGGTTTCCCGGCTGTGGGTCACGGCCGCCTTCAGCACCGCAATCAGTTCATCCGTGTGGTAGGGATTGGCGATGCGCACGGCGTCGATCCCGCAACCCCGCACCGCGGCTTCGATGTCCACCGCCGGCAGGATTTCACCGCCGGCACCCAGGCCGCTGGCCGGCGTGGGCTGGTTGCCGGTCATGGCCGTGGTGCGGTTGTCCAGGATGACGAGCACGAAGCGCACATCCTGGTTGACGGCATCCACGAGGGCCGGCAGCCCGGCATGGAAAAAGGTGGAGTCCCCGATGGTGGCGACGATATCCGGGCGTTCGGGCGCGTGCTTGTAGGCATGATAAAAGCCGGCCGCCTGGCTGATGGCGGCCCCCATGCAAAGCACCGTGTCCACCGCGCCCAGGTTCAGCCCGAGCGTGTAGCAGCCGATATCGCTGGTGTAGATGGCTTTGCGCGCCGCTTGCTTGATGGCGAAAAAACTGGCCCGGTGGGGGCAGCCGGCGCACAGGGTGGGCCGCCGGCCCGGCGCCGCGGGTGACACGACGTCATTCACGGGACGTCCCGTGAAGCGCTCGAGCACCTGCGCAATCACCTCGGGGGTCAGCTCGCCCACTGCGGGGACATGCCCCGCGAGCTTTCCCCGCACGCGATCGCGGTCGGCCATCTGCATTTCCATGACACCGGTGGTTTCTTCGATCACCAGCACGTCCGTATAGTCCTCGCGCAGCTGGGTGACAAAGGCCTGGTGCAAGGGGTAGGGCTGCAGAACCTGATAAAGCGGCAGTTTCGTCCATAATCCCATGGATTGAACGATCTCGCGAACGTGGGCGCAGGCCACCCCGGAGACGACCACCGCCCGGTTCCCCTCGGCTTCGGGGTTCAGCCGCTGCGGTGCCGTGGCTTCGAATTGGGCGATGGCAGCCAGCTTGACTTCGAGTTCGCGGTGGAGCTGCTGCCGGAATTTGGGTGTGGCCGCCCAGCGGGCCGGGTCCTTTTCGAAAGCGGCCGGACGATCCAGAACGGCCGGCGCTCGCAGATCGACATCCTGACGGGCATGGCAGACGCGGGTCGTGGGGCGCAGCATGACGGGAATGGCATGCGTCTCGGATAGATCGAAGGCCAGCGCGATCATGTCGCGGGCCTGACGCGGCGAATCGGGATCGAGCACCGGCATCTTGGCCATCATGGCCATCAGCCGGCTGTCCTGCTCGGTCTGTGAAGAGTGGGGTCCGGGGTCGTCGGCGCTGATCACCACGAAACCGCCACGGGTCCCCATGTAGGCCGCGCTCATGAGCGGGTCCGAAGCCACGTTCAACCCGACCTGTTTCATGGACACGGCCGTGCGCAGGCCGGCCTGGGCACCGGCGTAGGCGATCTCCAGGGCCACCTTTTCGTTCACGGCCCACTGCGTGTGCATTTTCAGCCGGTGAATCTTCTGAAAATGCGCCACCGCGGCCAGGATCTCCGATGCCGGTGTCCCGGGGTAGGACGTTGCCATGGCACAGCCGTTTTCGACCAGACCGCGGGCGATGGCCTCGTTCCCCAGCAGCAGTTCGCGTTCCACCAAATGTCCATCCCCTCAATGAATCGATTCGGCGCCCCCGCCGCCTGCCGGCAAAATCGTTTGTTCGCGCGGTGCGCCGACCCTCAGAAAAGCAAACGCCGAAGCCTTCGGGAAGCTCCAGCGAAAATGACGCAAGTCATGATCTTCACCGGTCGGGCCGCTCGGGCACCGACCCCACCGGCGGTGCCCGCGGATGTAAGGCCCAAGGCGGCCTGGGTCAATGGGTCCCCACCGGTGCACAAAGATGAGCGTCCATCACTCTTTAGCTCCTCATAAATCGTTGTCGAATATCCGAGGGGGCCTTGTTTGTCAAGTCGGGGCGGGTTAAGCCTTCACGCTTGATCCCGGTTCCGGTTCTCTGGTAGGTGGAATCAAAGCCCTGCAACCGTCGGCCCCGTCGTAGATCAGCCCTCGCCGGCCCCGAAAACCATCATCAGCAGCGGAGCGGGAAAATGAAAGTCTGCACGGTTCAGCAAATGCGCGCCATGGACAAGCGCGCCATCGACCACTACGGCATACCGGAGCTTGTTCTCATGGAGAATGCCGGGCTGGCGGCCTACCGCGTGCTCATCGACCGCTGGGGCCCGCCCCAGGGGCGGACGCTGGTTTGCTGCGGCGCCGGCAACAACGGCGGGGACGGCTTCGTGGTCGCGCGCAAGATTCTCTCCGACGGCGGGCATCCGGTCGTTCTGCTGCTGGGCGACCCGTCCCGCTACCGCGGGGCGGCCCTTTCCAATTTCGAGATGCTCGCCCGTCTCGAGGCCGAGGTGGTGCAATTTAAGGATCTGGCCCAGACCCGGGCGTTGATCGCATCGGCCGATCGGATCGTCGACGGCATTTTCGGCACCGGGCTGTCCAAACCCGTGCGCGGGCACTACGCCGAGGTGATCGCCGCGATCAACGCGGCCGGCAAACCGGTGCTGAGCCTGGACATCCCCTCGGGCATCAACGGTGACTCGGGGCAGGTCATGGGCGTGGCGGTTCAGGCGGACGCCACCGTAACCTTCGGTCTGCCCAAGGTCGGCAACCTGCTCTATCCCGGCGCCGATCACGGTGGCGCGTGCTACGTCACCCGTATCTCCTTTCCGCCGGCGCTGACCCGAGCGCCGGAGCTAGCCATCGCCGTCAATCACCCCCCGCCCTTGCCGGCCCGCGATCCCGCAGGACACAAGGGCACTTTCGGCGATGTGCTCTTCGTCGCCGGAGCGGCCGGCTATTACGGCGCCCCCTACCTGGCCGCCATGGCCTTCCTCAGGGCCGGCGGGGGATATTCCCGGCTGGCCGCACCGGCCTCGGTCGTCCCCGTGATCGCCGCCCAGGGAAGTGAAATCGTTTTCCATCCCCAGGCCGAAACCCCTGCAGGCAGTCTGGCTTACAGCAACAAGGCAGACCTGCTGGAACGCACGCGACAGGTGGACATGCTGGTTATGGGCCCCGGCCTTTCGCTCGATGAGGAAACCGTCCGCCTGGTCGGCGAGCTCGCCGAATCGGCGGACGTGCCCCTGCTCCTGGACGGCGACGCCCTGACCATGCTGAGCCGCTCGCCAGAGATCCTGACCAAGCGCCGGGCCCTGACGATCCTGACGCCCCATTTGGGGGAGATGTCCCGGCTCACGGGTGCGTCCGTCGACACCCTCCTTGGCGACCCGGTCCGCCACCTGCGGGCGGCGGCCCATCGGTTACCGGCCATCATCGTCCTGAAGGGGGCGGCTTCGATGATCGGCTTGCCGGACGGCCGGGTCTTCATCAACCGCAGCGGCTGCGACGCCATGGCCACGGCCGGCGCCGGCGACGTCCTCACCGGGACCATCGCGGCCATGCACGGCCTGGGTCTTGCACTCGAGGATGCCGTGTGCAAAGGCGTTTTCGTGCACGGGCGGGCCGGCGAGCTGGCCGCCGCATCGTTGGGGGCCGACGGTGTCACCGCCGGGCGGATCCTGGATTTTCTGCCCCGGGCCGTCATGCAAGAACGCCAGGCCGCCAAGGACCCTGATTTCCGGCACGACAAGGGGCCAACCGTGGTTTAGCCGCTTCCTCCCGGACCTCGCCGCCCGCCTTTTCCCGAATCGTCATCGCCTTTGGATTGACAGCCCCCGGCGCAGCGCCTTACCTTGAGCCAAAATCGGGTGCGTTTTCAGGTAAGGGGCAAACGTATGAGACGGCTAAAAAACATAATCTACTTGGGTGCGGCGATCGTCATGGCCGCCGTCGCAGGTTGTTCCACGGGCCAGCCCCGGCCGAACGTTGAGCTTCAACCCGTCAGCCAGGTGGTCAGCGAGGTCCAGCCCGCGGTCGTTACCATCCGGACGTTCGACGCCGATCGGAACGCGGCGGGTTTGGGAACCGGCTTTTTCATCAATCCGCAGGGGCATCTGATTACCAACCATCACGTCCTCGAAGGTGCGCATGGCGCCACGGTCAAGACCCATGACGGCACCACCCACGAAATCACCCGTGTCCTGGCCGCCAACAAGGCCGTCGATCTCATCAAGGTGGCCGTGGACATCCCGTCCACAAAGGTCCGCTGGCTCGAGGTGGAGCCGGCGCCGCCGGATATCGCCGACAGGGTGGTCGTGGTGGGCAGTCCACTGGGCCTGGAGCACACGGTCAGCGAAGGAATCGTCTCGGCCATCCGGGACCTTCCCGGGGTCGGCACCATCTTTCAAATGTCGGCGCCGATCTCCAAGGGCTCCAGCGGCGGCCCGGTGGTCAATGCCCAGGGCCGCGTCATCGGGGTGGTCAGTTTTCAGGCGCAGACCGGACAGAATCTCAATTTTGCCGTGGCCACCGAGAACCTGTTGAAGCTCGAGGCGCTGGCCACCGAAACCTCCGTGGCCGAATGGACTTATGACCAGGTCCGGCACCAACCGAGGGTCGTCCAGGATCTGTGCCGCAAGGGTGTGGCCGCCACGATCCGGGGCGAATACAATCAGGCCCTGATCTATTTTCGCGAGGCGGTCGAAGACCAACCCGAAGATGCCGAGGCTTGGTATGGCCTGGGCAATTGCTACGTTGGCCTGGACCAGCCCGGCGAGGCCATTGCGGCCTACCGGCAGGTCATCGCCAAGGATCCGGAAAACCCCAACGCGCATTACACGCTCGGCCATTACTACCTCACCCTGGAGCGCTATGCCGAGGCCGTGGACACCCTCAAGGAGGCCCTGGCGCTCAAAGCCGATCACATCCCGGCCCGCTACAATCTGGCCCTGGCCTACGGGCAGTTGGGCCGCCGCGAGGAGGAAAAAAGCGCCTATGACGACATTATCGCCCGCAAGCCCGACTTCTGGCCGGCCCATTTTCGCCTGGGTATCGTCTCCAACGCGTTGGGCCTCTACCCGCAGGCCATCGCGGCGCATGAGACCGTTCTGAAAATCAAACCGGGATTCGCCCCCTCCCATTACGGCCTCGGGCGGGTCTACGCGAATCTCGACGATCGCACGCGCGAAACCGAGGCCTACAAGGAAGCCATCCGCAGCGACCCGGATTTCGTTCCCGCGCATGTGCAAATGGGCATCATCTACCTGGAAAACGGCGAACGCGACGCCGCGCTGGCCCAGTACAAGATTCTCCAAAAACTGGACCCCGACGCGGCCAATCAGCTGTTCAACCGGATCTATCCGCATTGAACCCCCTCGAATCATCCCGTCCCGGTCGCAGCCTACGAGCGTTACCGACGCCCGGTTGCCGTCGAGCAATATCCACGGTATAAGCCGGGTAATCCGAATGATGCCGGGGCCGCACCGACCCGGTCGAAAATGCCATGATCACCGAACACACACTCCGCCATTTTCTGGCCGCCCCCCTTTCTATCGGCAATCGTGAGGCTCAGGGCCGGCTTTTCATGGCCCCCATGGCCAAACTGGGCAATACCGCCTTTCGCAAAATCGTGGCCGATTTTGGTGGCTGCGGATTGCTCTTTTCGGAGATGTGCTGGGCCGGGTCGGTACCCTGCGGCAATGGACACGACCAGGGCGGCTTCACCTGGCGACCGGATGAGGACCTCTCGCGACTGGTCTGCCAGCTTTTCGGCAACGACCCCGCCACCATGGCACGGGCGGCGGCCATCGTCGCGGACAATGGTTTTTTCGGGGTCGACATCAATTTCGGATGCGCCGTGGCAGCCGTCTGCAAAAAAGGCTGCGGCGCTGCCCTGCTCAAGACGCCGGCACGGGCGGCGGCCATCGTCCACGCGATTCGCCGGGCCGTATCGATACCCGTCTTCGTCAAGTTTCGCACGGGATGGCAGGATGATCCTCGGAGCGCTGTTTCCCTGGCCCGACATTTCGAAGACGCCGGCGCGGACGCCCTGACCTATCACCCCCGGGTGGCGCCCGACCGCCGGACGCGGCCGCCGCGCTGGGATTACATCGGCCGGGTTAAGGCGGCCGTGGGCATACCGGTCATCGGCAACGGGGACGTATTTGATCGCCGCGACTGCGCCCTTATGCTCGCACGCACGGATTGCGACGGGGTCGCGCTGGGGCGCCTGGCCCTGGCCCGGCCCTGGATTTTCGCCGAATGGACGTCAGATTATCGACCGAGCGCGGAAGTTTATCTGCATAGCGCGCTGGAACTGACCGAATGGCTGGAGGCCTGCTACGGGCCGCAAACCGGGAGACGCCGCTTCCATCGCTACGCCGCCTATTTGACCGCCAACTTCCGCTACGGTCATTTTATGTACGGTCGCCTGTGCCGTCCCCCCGACCTGGCCGGGGTAAGGAAGGTATTGAGGCAATTCCTGAGCGATGATCCCGAAATCCTGGCGCGCCCCAACATGCGGCGCTTCCGCTGACGGTTCGCCATATTGGCAATATCGGCGTTAGGCTTCGCCCCTCGTCGCTGCGACGTACGTCAAGTACGCCTCGCTTCTCGGGGCTCGCAAGCCTTGATCTTGACAATATGGCGAACCGTCAAGACTTTCGCAATGATGACGTTAAATCCCAAAAGGCGTTTGATATGACTGTCGCCAGCGTCAACTTTCGCTCCTATGCCGAATCCGTCCCGGAAGTCCTGAATCGGATCGGGGCCGCCGACGTCCTCAGCCGGCAGGATGCCGTTCTGATCAAACCCAACCTGATCAATGCCGACCCCCACCCGGTCACCACCCCGGCGGCGTGTTGCGAAGCCCTGATCGACTACATCCGTGATTGTTCGACGGCCGACATCGTCATTGCCGAGGGCTGCGGCGACGCCGGCTGTGAGACCCCGGAAGTGTTCGCCGCCCTGGGATACGAGGCCCTGGCCGCGCGCAAGAACGTTCGCCTGGTCGACCTGAACACCGCCCCCCTGCGCCGCAGCGTCAACGCGTCCTGCACGCTTTTTCCCGAAATGCGGCTGCCGGAAGTCGTCTTGGCGCACTACCTGATATCCGTACCGGTCTTGAAAGCCCACTCCCTGGCGGAAATCACCGGAACCTGCAAAAACATGATGGGGGTGCTGCCGCCGCAGCACTACGGCGGGCACCCCGGCCACTGGAAAAAAGCGCAGTTCCACCACGACCTGCACCGGTCCATCCGGGAACTCATCGACCACCGCGCGCCCGACATGAGCCTGATGGACGCCAGCGTCGGACTGGCCTGCTTTCATCTGGGCGGTCCGCCCTGCGATCCGCCCCTCAACCGGCTTCTGGCCGGCTTCGATCCGCTGGCGCTGGACCGCCGGGCGGCCGGGCTGCTGGGGATGGATTGGCAGACGATTCCGCATCTGGCCAGCGATGGGGGCCCTTGGACAAACGAGTTGGAACTTAAACCGGGCCGCGCGGGACGGAAGGGCGGAATGCCCGGTCACCGACGATTATGAAAAAATCGGTCCGGGCCGACGGATCGATGGACGCCTGCATTTTTTCCGGGGCCGGAAGCGGGCCATGTCGCCATGGCCCGGTGGGCTACAGCAGGCCCTTGGCCGAACGGAAGACGACATTGTCAGCGGCAAACTTGATATTGATCGCGCGCGTTTCGTCACCCCAGTCGCAGCTTTGGACGCCCAGAACCGACTCGCACGCGACCGGTTCCCCTATAATCGCCGTAACCTCTTCGTAGCTCATGCCGATCTTGATCTTCTTGTAGTTCTCCTGGTTGACCTTGCGGCTGCAACCCCATAAGGCCAGGAGTCCGACAACTAACAGGATCATACCGATCCTGCGCCAAGTGATATTCATAGCGGCTCGCCTTTCGCTTGCCGGTGCCGGGTTCAGGAAGGCTGCACCGGGTTGGAAAATGCCCTATCGACCAGATTCGCATACCATAGCGAAAACACTGGGGATGGGCAACCGTCCCTGCCGCGATGCGTCTCAATGCTTAGCATACCCCCGGGGCTCGGAAGGCACCCTCAGATGGACGGGTACCAGTGACCGGCCGGCGTCATTTCGGGTAGGGATTTGATTTTAATGACCACCAGCGTCACGTCATCCTCGAGTGGGTTCGGGCCGCGGAACCGATGCATACCGTCCAAGAGTTGTTCGACGATGACCGCGGCCGGCGCCTGGCTGTTTTGCCGGATGACGTCGTGAACCGCCCGCTTGCCGAAAAAGGCGCCCTGCGGATTTCTGGTTTCCCACAGGCCGTCGGTGGCCAGGAAGACAATCTGACCCGGTGCCAGGCCCGCCTGGCGGTTCAGGCTGTAACGGAAATCGGCATCCACCCCGAGGGCGGTCCCGGCCCCCATTAACTCCACCAGGCGGTCGCGGGCGGGATCGTACCAGACGGCCGGCTCGTGCCCGGCCCGTACCCATTCCATCTCACCGGTCTCCGGGAGCAGGCGCAGCAGGCACAGGGTCATGAACCGGCCGGATTGGCCCACATCCTCGGCCAAATGCCGGTTGACATCGTTGACGATGCGATCAAGCGCCCCTCCCCGTGCGATGCTCAGGCGCAGCAAGGCCCGCACCGTGGTCATCAGCAAAGCGGCCTCGACGCCGTGCCCGCTGACATCCCCGACGACCACCCCGATATGGCCGTCCGTTCGATCCGCGACCTGCAGGTAGTCGAAGTAATCGCCGCCCGTTTCACTGCAGAATAGGCTCTGCCCGGCGATATCGAAAAACGGGCTCCAGGGCGCTTCGGCCGGCAGCAGGTTTTTCTGAATTTCATCGGCCAGGGCCAGAGTGTGGCGCAGCATTTCATTCTTCTGCTTGATTTCCAGACGGGCCTGGTTGATTTCGCGGTTGATCTTGCGAAGCAGCGAGGCCGACAGCTCCTTGTGGGACTCGAGGCGCTGGCGGTAGAATTCGGAGCGCTTCAGTTGGCGCTGCAAAAACGCCACCCGGCGCTGAAGATCATCGCGCGAGGTCTCTTCGGACGGGTCGGCGTCCAAGCCGGCGCTTGCCGGCATCGTCGTCTCCCGCGTGACCGCTGCGCGGCGTTCCCCCAGCAGCAGCGTGACAAAAGTGCAGTTGTGCAGGAAACTGGGTCCCGCCGCCGCCAGAGGGCTGATTTCACCAAAGGAATAGAATCCGGCCAGGGCGATGCCCATAGGAAAATGATTCTGCAGCAGCGCGATTTCTTCAGGCGTCTGGGTGCCGAGAATATGCTTTCGGGTGGCACAGGAAAAAACCAGCCCCGCGGCCGGTTGCCAGTCGTCTTCCGGCCCAACCGCTTCGGCCGCGAGGGTCTGCCTCACGTCCGAAATCATGCGCTCCCGGGTAACCTCGGTCAGTTGAACGATTTGGCCCTCCTGGATGGGCACGGCAAAACGGACCCCGCCGGTCTGCTCGTCGTATCCGATCGGCGCCAGAATGTAAAAGCGGCGGCTTTCGGGCGAATGCACGGCCAGAGGGAATTCAAGGACCGGATGCGAATGGGGGCCGAGGTAGTGGCGATAGAATTCCAGGGCCGGCTGATCGCCGATCATGCGCACTTCTTGGCCGACGCGCGCCGCCACCGGGGCGCGCTTGCCCACCGGCTGCCAGCTGTTGCTCAGGCTGAAGCGGTAGGCCACCGGACCCTGGATGAGAAGGACGACGATCGCATCTTCGTGGGCAGCGTGTCCGCAGAACTGCCGGGGCCGGGTTTCCAGATGCCAGGGATGCGCCGCCACCCCCCCGAATACCGGGCAGCCTTGGGCGACCTTTCGGTTCAGCGCCTGCACCGCTTCATGGGCGGGCGCCACGATGCCTTCACAGAATACCAGGCACAACTGTTCGGGACCCGGCAGGCCATTGCGAGCCATCTCCAGGGCACGGGCCACGGCGGCCTCCGGGTTGCGGGACATCGACGTTCCCAACCCTACCCCGAAAGCCAACTGGTCCGAGCAAAACAGCATCAACACCAGGGAATCGTCGCTGAATCCGTTGACAGAGGCCATCTCGCCGGCCGTGGTACAGCCCGCCAGGGGCATTTCGGGGAAGGCCGCCTGAACGGCCTGGAGCACGATCGCATGGTCGTATTCAACCCCGGCCAGCAGGATCGCCGCGCGGGGCATCTGTCCGCCCAATTGTGTCTGGCACTGGAAGATAACACGTCGAACCGCCTTGAGGGTGTCGATATCTTCCGCCTGTCCGACGATGACTCTCACGCGCACGCCTCCCAACAGGTCAACGGCGGACGACCCGCAGAACACCCGACGCAATCGGCGGTGAGCGCATCCAATTCAGCAGGCCTTGCTATGCGACGACGTACGTTGAAGAAAGCGGGGGCTCCGCCTATTCGGTGGATGGGTTGATGCAGGGCTGGCCGTCTTTGCTCCAGGCACGGCGGCGTTCGATGCCGCTGCGGCGATCGGCCCCACTCCGCCGCTCCGGGCCGCCGGCGATAAAATAATCGATGCTGTAGAATACCCGCCGCTCGACGCCCGAGCGTCGGTCGGCGAAGCACCGATTGCGTTTTTCCACCCAGCTGCGGGTGGTTTTTGCCGGCGGGGATTCGACGATCATGGCTTCAGACCTCCGGTTGCAATACGGAGCGAAACTTCAAGCTGATAGTATAATCACGGCCGTGCGCCGTCAAGTCGGGAGTCATACCGGCAGCCGGCGCCAACGGCGGTAATGGGCTCCCCCAGGATCCCCGCGCAACCTTAACGCCCCCCAAAAAAACCTAAGGCCTGCGCCGACGCGCAGGCCTTAGACCGTCATTTGCCGTTTGAAATGGGTCACAGATTTTCGACATTGGTCTTCAGATAGTCCGCCACGCCCTCAGCGGTTGGTTTCATCCCCCCCTCACCTTTGTGCCAGCCGGCCGGACAGACTTCGCCATGCTCCTCGGTGAATTGGAGGGCGTCCACCAGACGCAGCATTTCATCCACCTCCCGCCCCAGCGGGAGGTTGTTGACCACCTGGTGTTGGACGACCCCGTCGCGATCGATTAGAAAGGATGCCCGCAGGGCAACCCCGGCTTCCGGATGCTCGATCCCGTAAGCCCGCGCGATCTCGTGCTTGACATCGGCCACCAGCGGAAAATCGATGGCGCCGATGCCGCCCTCTTCAACCGGTGTATTACGCCAGGCAAAGTGCGAAAACTGCGAATCGATGGAAATGCCGACCACCTCGACGCCCTTCTCCTTGAACTGGGCCATGCGCTTGTGATGGGCGATGATTTCGGTGGGGCATACAAAGGTGAAATCCAGCGGATAGAAAAAAAGCACGATGTACTTGCCGCGCAGATCCGCAAGCTTGAAATTCTCCTCGATCGTACCGTTGGGCAAAACGGCCGGTGCGGTGAAATCCGGGGCTTCTCTGGTTACCAGAACACTCATGGGCAGCTCCTTTGGTGCAGGTTGTCATCGTATAGGCATGTCGTCATTAAAAATCGCTTGGGTGAGAAAATAATACCGCCCACTAGCCTTGCAAGGTTTGCACAACCCCGGCCATTTCGGGCGGGACGCGAAGGGGGACATTTCGACAACCGCTCCCGGGGCCTACCATCGGGCCCGAAGCCGGCCTGGCGCGGCAAAGCGCTCTCCCGCGCTGCATTGCCGGATAGCCCTTCGGCGTGATATGGTTCCTACGTTGCTGGTTCCAGGGAACGCTTGCC
>CAYMAR010000003.1:0-1619 GCA_964388465.1 uncultured Desulfobacteraceae bacterium | reverse complement strand
ATAGCCCTTCGGCGTGATATGGTTCCTACGTTGCTGGTTCCAGGGAACGCTTGCCAACGGCATGGCCACTGCGGTTGATAGCGAGGGAGAACGCGACCCATATGCCCCACGATCCCGAATCCACCCCACCCGACCGGGAAGGCGCGTCCACCGGCCCGCACCGTTTCCACATGGACGGCTGGATCAGCTGCGCCCCCTTCGAGCGGCTTCTGCACATCGAAATTGTCGAAGCCGCCAACGGCCGAGCCGTGCTGCGGATGCCGTTTCACATCGAATTCGCCCAGGGCGCGGGGCTGATGCACGGCGGCGCCCTGGTCGGCCTGGCAGACACGGCCGCCGTCATGGCCATCAAGAGCGTCCTGGCCCCGCAAACCCATTTTGCAACGGTCACCATGGCCGTTGAATATCAACGCCCTGTCCGACAGGGCATTGTTACGGCCCGCTCACAAGTGGCGGCCGTGAACGATCGCGAATGGGAGGGCCGGACACAGGTCTACGACGACCAAGCGCAGCCGGTGCTGGCTTTCAGGGCAACGTTCAAGATCGCCCGGGATGCCCGGATCCGGAACATTTCTTGCGGCGATGCCGCGGCAGAAACCGAACCCTAGGCAATGACGGTGATGGAAACGGAAACGATCTATCGGTGGATTCTCGAGTACGGGCATTATGCCGCGCAGGGATGCCTGGTGATCACGGCGGCGCTGATGGTCAAGTCCCGGAACAAAGCCCTGGAGTGGACCGTTCTGGCCGGCTTTGCAGCTTTTCTGGCGGGCACGATGATGATGGATCTGGCCCAGGGGACCGTGGTGCACCTGGGCCAGTTCAGTTTCGGCAGCCGCAGCGACCGCCAGTTGTGGCAGGTCGGGCGGGCGGTTTCCACGTTTGGGTTTCTTGTGGGCGCCGCGGCCCTTTTGCTGCGCAACATGTTTCGGCGCTGAGGAGCAGGCCGCCAGAAGACATGCCATCCAGCATTGGGTGACAGGCGCTGTTTCAACGGCGCCGGTCAGAGGCCTGCGGCGGCATTCGAGGCGGCCCCGGAGCCCCCTTATAGAATCTCGTCTTTTTGCTTCTTTTTTCCGGCTTTGGGGTCTTGGTTCTCTTGGTCGATGAGGGTATCCAGCGCCGCCGCCGCGCCGGCCTGCAGCATCTGCTCCCTCTGCTCCGGACTTACGGCCGGGGTGCTCCCGCCGTCGGGTCCCCCCGGAGAAATGGCACCCGGCGCCAGATCGACGATGACCTTGCGGTGGGCGTAGTGGATGCCTTTCTTCTCAAGGGCTTCGGTGATCCGTTTGAAGGCCTCGCGCCGGATGACGAAATGTTTGCCGGGCCGGGCCGTGAACTTGACCCGGAAGGTCATGACCGAATCCCCCACGCTGCGCACCCCCTGGGACTTGACCGGTTTGATGAAATCCGACCCGATTTCCTCGTCCAGCAGCATGGCCTTACCGACCTTTTTGATGATCTTGCGAACCTTGTCGATGTTCGTGTCGTAGGGCAGCTGCAGGTCGAATTTGACCACGATGCCGCCGCGCATATAGTTGGTGATGGAGGCCAGGTCGCCCAGGGGCACGATCTGGAGCATGCCCCGATGGTGGCGCAGCTTGATGGTGCGCAGCGTG
>CAYMAR010000002.1:45690-48888 GCA_964388465.1 uncultured Desulfobacteraceae bacterium | reverse complement strand
CTTAGCCGCCGTCTAGTCCACCGTTTTGTCTTTTCTTAAAAGACCTCTTTTATAATTTCTGAAAAAAACAAGACACCGCCGATTAAAAAACCCACACCAATCAAGCCACGCACCTTGTATTGTGCATGAAAGAGAAACGGAGCCTTTTGATCTGGTACTGAAATTCCTTTACCAGAAATTGCTGAATAAATAAGAAAACAACCAATAGCAAAAATGCAAATTGGGAATAGAAATGTGAGCAGTGCTAAAAAGGTCATCTTAATCACCGATAAATAAAAGTAGAATTATCCTGATTTCTTGCCTACTTTGTCACGTCAACAGTTTCTAAAGGGTAAGTAATGTTAATGGGTGGACCTAAACCAAGTCCGGAATTAAAACTCGTTTTTCCAGTCTTTGGTTGATGGCTAACGCCAAAATATCGACCGAGACCAAAAGTAATACCGGCATCACCAAACGGGCAATCCTTCCATTCTTCCTCATTTGATTCAAAAATATATTGTATACCTGAACCGATTATTGTTTCTGATACAGAAATATCCATTTCAGGGCTGGTGATTTCTTTTGAGTAATCAACAAACATAATGGTCCAAGCCATCTCTGGATGACTGTAACGTAATACGGGTGGCGGTTCAAAAAAACTGTCGCCAGGAGCTGGTGCAGCCTCCAACCCCAACGGATCGGTTGAATTTATCGGATTATTTTGCACATACGGATAAAGATTAATCCCCCCAGCCAACCCAATCGGATCAGGTGTGAGGTATCGTCCAGTCCTCGGATCGTAATACCGATGGTAGTTGTAGTGCAGGCCCGTCTCGTCATCATAGTATTGGCCCGCAAACCTGAAGTTGTTGTTTACGGTCTGTGTCCCTACACTGACCTCACCAAACGGCTTATAATCCGCCTCCCAGACCACTGCCCCGGATTCATCCACCGCCTTGAGCGGCGTTCCCAGATGATCATTTAGGAAATAGTATACCGCATCCTGGGGCGTGGCGCCAACTACGGTTTGGGCCAGAATGCCCGGGAGGTTCAATAGGGATGCCAGATAGACCGGCTTCGGTTCATGGGCCGGCGGCGTGCCGTCGTAGCGCCGGAGATGGGGATCGTTGGTTTTATCGAGCGCCAGCAGATCAAGGGCGATGGACAGATCCAGATCCTCGTTCGCGATGGTGTTGACGGTGTCCGACCAGTACTGCTGGCCCTCGTAGTCGACCCGGAACTTGTAGGCCCCCTCGGGGATGAAAAAGGCCGCCTCGCCGGTAACGTCCGTATCTACGTGGCGGTTCAGGTAGGCCCCGGCGTCTGTAAACAGATATACCCGCGCGCCCTCGACCACGTTTCCGGTGTCGGTCACGCTGACATGGACGTAGCCGTGGGGGATGGCCACCTCGGTGTCTGTGCCCGTGAATTCGGGTGACCAGTACTGCTTGTTTAAATAGTCCACCCGCACCTTGTAGGCTTGGTCGGGCAGGTTGAAGACGACGTTGCCCACCGTATCGGTGGCATCATTGATGCCCTGGTAGCGGCCGGCGGCGGTGAAGACATAGGCATTGGCGTTTTCAAGTGCCAACCGTTCGGTGCCGTAGGTGGCAGCGGCATTGACGGTGGCATCCCGATGAACGATGGGCAGGGATTCGCTGACGGTACCCGGCAGCGTGTAGACATCGCTCCAGTACGGGTAGCCCAGGTAATCGGCCCGGAACTTGTAACTCCCGTCGGTGAGGTCGAAGTCCACCGTGCCGGCTGTATCCGTGACCCGGTTTTCACCCAGGTAGCTTCCGCCGGGTGAGAACAGGTAAACCGGGATCCCGGCCAGTGGCACGCCGCTGTCCTTCTCGACCGTGAACGCCAGGTTGCCGCCGCCGGTGGGCATGGGCACAAGCGTTTCGGTATCGGCGGTTATGGTGCCGCTGGTCCAGTACTGGCTCCCCAGATGATCGGCCCGGAAGCGGTAGTCGCCTGCCGGCACCTGGAACAAGGCCTCGCCGTCCGTGTTCGTCAATTCCGTCCAGTTGAGATAGCTGTCCGCGCCCGTGAAGAGGTAGACCGGCACGCCTTCCACGGGATTACCGGCCTGGCTGACCTGCACCCGGGCCAGGCCCTCGGGGATGTGGACCCCGATGTCGACCTGGCTGGTATCGTCGCTCCAGAACCGCTGGCTCATGTAGTCCACCCGGAACTTATAGTCCCCAATAGGCAGGCTGAAAACGGCTTCGCCATTGGGATCGGTGGTTTGCATGAGGTTCTGGTAGGCACCGGCGGCTGTGAAGAGATAGGTCTTGAGATCCTCACCAGGGATTTCCGCCCCCAGCATGCCGTGGGAGACGGAGAGACGGGTATCGACGTGGTCGACCCGGTGGGTCATGGCACTCTGGGCCGGAATTTCGAACACCGGAGTCCAGTACTGGTAGCCCATGTGGTCGATGCGGACCTTGTAGGCACCGTCAGCCAGTTCGAACCCGAGGTCGCCGTAGGCGTCCGTGGCGGTCTGGTGGCCCAGATATTCGCCCCTGTCGGAGAAAAGAAAGCAGGTGACCCCTTCCAGGGGCTGACCTATCGCCTTTTCCACCGTAAGCGCGAAGTTGCCCCCGCCCGTGGAGATCGTCACCGGATTTTCCTGGTGGGCGATCAGGGTGGTGGGGCCGCTGAAGTACTGGTTGCCGAAGTAGTCGGCCCGGCAGTTGTAATCGCCCGCCGGCAGGCGGAAGGCGGCGTAACCATCCAGCGTCGTGTTTCCGGTGATGCCGAGATAGGCGCCCTGGGCATCGAAGATATAGACCGGCACATCTTCGATGGGCTGTTCGAACAGGGTCACGGCCACGTGAGCCATGACCTCCTCGACCACCACGGCGGCATCGGCCTGGTCGAAAGGCTCCGACCAATGCTGCCGCCCCAGGTGATCGGCGCGCACCTTATAAGCGCCCGGCGGCAGGTCGAATTTAACCTGACCCTGGGTGCCGGTTGTTGCGGTGAGGTTCTGGTAGCTGCCGGCCTCGGTGAAAAGGTAAATGCCGCTGTCCGCCAAAGGCCTGTCATCGCCGTTGTAATCGCCCGTGAGCGTCACGGTGACCTCCTGATGGGGGATCGTCAGGCCGACATTCGTGTCCGCACTGACTGCGAGGGTGTCGGTCCAGTAGGAATAGCCCAGGTAGTCGGCGCGTACCTTGTAGTCGCCGGCGGGAACGTCAAACGCCACAC
>CAYMAR010000002.1:40072-45680 GCA_964388465.1 uncultured Desulfobacteraceae bacterium | reverse complement strand
CTCCGCCGAGGTTTCGGAAAGACCCAGGCAACCACCCGCCATACTAAAGAGATAGGTCTTGATCCCAGCCATTGGCGTGCCGTCGCCGCGATCCAATGCGACCTGAAGGATGCCCCCGCCCGTGTCTACCGTGAGATCGTTGGGTGCATCGTTGGCGATGGTAACCACATCCGAGAAATACTGGTTGCCCATAAAATCGGCACGCAGCCTGTACTGCTGGTCGGCCGGCAGGGTGAAGACGGCCTCGCCGTTGGCGTCCGTGACCGCATACTGGCCCAGATAGGCGCCGCTGTCGCTGAAAAGGTATACCCTGGCGCCGGCTACGGCTGCACCGCCCTGAAGCACCTCAACCGTGAGAGCCGCCTCGGGGATCAGGACTTCGGATGTCGCGGCCTGGGGCAGAGATACTTCGGGGGACCAGAACTGGTCTCCCAGGTAGTCGGCCCGGAAGATGTAGATTCCGTCGGCCAGGGCCGACTTGGCGAAAATCGCCCGGCCGGCTTCGTCGGTCACTGCCGAGAGGCCGGTGTACGCGCCGTTGTTGAAGGCGTAGACATTGACACCTGCCAGCACCCGGTCTTCGTCGGTCCGGACGTCGACACCGAACGCGTCGGCCGCCGGCCCCGTGGCGATGGCCGCCAGGCGCTCACTGCCCAGGTAGACATAGGCCGCGCTGAAGCTGCCCGAAGTGTCCGATTCGGCGATGAGGTTGCCGAACCGGTCCCAGTGATAGACCGTGGTCTCCCCACCAGCGGTCTTTTGCACCCGCTGGCCCATGCCGTTATAGACATACGCCCCCTGTGTGCTGCCGCCCTGGGTGACGTCGATCAGGCGATTGTTTTGGTTGTAGGCCAAGCTCTGATCGCCACGCGCGATCATGTTGCCGGTCGTGTCGTAACCAAAGGATAGGGGAGCCGCCCCGTCGATCGAGGCCAGGCGGTGCGTGCCGGGCTCGTAGGCGTAAGTGTCGGTCTGTCCTCCGGCCGTGCGGGTGAGACGGTTGCCCACCTTGTCGTAGGTGAAGCCCACCGTGCCGTTGGTACCGGTGGTGCTGGTCAGCCGATAAATGTCGTCGTAGACGAAACTCTGGCTGCGGGAGGTATCCAGGAAATTGTCGATGGCGGTGACATTGCCCGCGGCATCGTGGGTGAAACCAAGCTCCAGGGCGCCGGGGGCTTCGATCCCGGTCAGACGCTGCTGCTGGTCGAACGCGTTGGTGATCACCTGCCCGTTGCCCAGGGTCATGCTGCGCCGCGGACCAAAGGGCTGGTAGTCGATGTCCTGGGCCAGGGTCTTGGTGACACCGTCCACCGTGGTGGTGACGGCCATGACCCGGCCCTGGCTGTCCAGCGTATAGTCCACCGGTCGGCCGTCCGGGTAGGTGATGCCGGCCAGGGCCCCGTTGGCTGCGTAGCGGTAGTCGGTAGTATAGGCAACCCCGCTTACCGTGCGGGATTCGCTCACCATAAAGCCGCGGCTGTCGTAGGCGTAGCTAGCCGTACCGGACGGATCGCTCATGCCCGTCAGGCGGCCGATGCCGTTGGCGCCCGCATCGTAGGTGTAGGCGATGTTCTGGTTGTCGTTAGAGAAATTAACGCCGGTCAGCCGCCCGCGGTCGTCATAGCTGTAACTGACGGCGATGTCCCGGGCGTCGGTGCGGCTGATGAGGTTGCCAGCGGCATCGTATGCATAGCGAAGCACACCGCGGTCCGGTGAGGTCTCGCGGACCTTGCGGCCCATGTCGTCGTAGACGAACATGGTCACCAAGCCTTCGGCGTCCGTGATGCTTGTGGGGTTGCCGTGGCGGTCATAGGCGTAACCGGTGTTCACGCTGCCTGGGCGGGATTCCTGGGTAAGGCGCTGCAGGAGATCGTAGGTGTAGTCCGTGGTTCTGTTCATTGCGTCGGTGACGATATTCACCTGGCCCATGGCGTCGTAGCCAAAGGAGGTAAAGGTGTCATCCGCGTTGATCACTTTCCAGAGCTTGCCGGGCTGGTCCGGGTGGTCGTAGTTGAAGCGCTGCCAAAGGGTCCGGTCGCCGGCGGCAGTGAGGTTGCTCGTTTCGATGCGATTGCCGTTGGCGTCGTAATCGTAGGTGATATAGTTGCCCTGGCTGTCGGTGATGCGCACCAGGCGGCCGTAGGTACTGTCGTAATCGTAGGCCAGACTGAAGCCTTCGGTATCGCTCACCGTGGCGATCTCGCCGGCGCTGTTGTAGCTGTTGGTGATCCGGTAGCTATCGGCCTCGCGGGTACGGGTCAGCACGCGTCCGCGGCCGTCATAGGTCAGCACGACAGCCTGCCCGTTTTCATCGAGAATGCGCCCCGGCTGGCCGGCGGCATCGTAGGCTGCGTAGTCGATCGTTTCGACTTCGGGGTAGTCGATCGAAAGCAGATCGCCGGTGGCGGGGTCGTAAGTATAGGTGGTCACATCCCCGCTGCCGGGCAGAGGGCCATCGATCTGCGTGACTTGCCCCTTGGTGTTGTAGGTCAAATTGGTGATGTATTCATAGGCTGCGATCGCGCCGGTCGTATCGTGGGTAAAGCCGCGCTCGATGATGCGGGTTACAAGCGAGCCGGGGGCCTCGTTGGGAATGTCGTTCCCGTCGCTGTCGTAGTCGTAGATGGTTTCTTTGTCCCCGGTGCCCAAGACGCTTGTCTCGCGGCGGGAGAGTTCGCGGTAGAGATCCGGGTGGAATGTCCGGTATATGGTGCGCTCATCCGGCGTGCCCGCAGCCATGGTGACGGTGCGTGCGCGGCCTATATCGTCGTAGTTAGCGAAGCTATCGATCCGGCCGTTGGCCATGGTGCGACTGGTCAGGCGGCTGTAAAGATCATAAGAGGTCGCGATTACATCCTCTCCGCATGACGAGCATCCAGAAGGACTGTCAACGGACAGAATCCGGCGTATGCCGCCTTTTTCAGCAAAATGGTATGTGCGTTCAATACCGTAAGAATCTGTAGTTATGGTTGTGTTTTCATCGATAAAATCAATGGTAAGATTTTCAGCATCACGTGCCTCGGTAAAGGTCACACGATCCTGATCGTCATATGTCCAACTGGCGATGAAGTTTCCCCCCTTGTCTTCCTTGAGGGTAACATTATGCGGGTCGTTCGGGTCATCGTAAGTGTATGAAAAGCCAGTATTGTCTGAATACTGAACAGATGACAGATTTTGGTTGTCGTAGGAGTAGCGGGCTAATATACCGTCAGACACCGGGGTAGTGACGGGTCCAGAGATGTGATCTATTTTGCCATCAGGAGTGTATGTTAGCTGAAGAATACGACCTGATGCTTGATCGACAATGGTTTCCAGACGACCTTCTGAGTCGTAAGTTAAAACCTGTTTATTACCAAATGCATCATGGATCTCTTGAAGTACACCTTCGCTGTCAAATAAATAATCAACCGAATTATCTCGCTTCCAAGTATAGGTTAAACCGTCCGTTTCGACATACGTTTTTTCCCCTAGTGTTCCCTTGTAATCCATTGATGCGCTGTCGAATAGAAAGTAAATGCCACGTCCGTCGCTTTTTTTTATTTTTATTCGATCCAGACCATGATTGGGATTGAGGCTTACCTGATAACTGTGTGACCATCCGAAGCCAATAGGACCATCCAAGTCCGCCTGACTGTTATAGTGGCGCACAAAATTAAGACCTGCCTGGAAAGGCGTAGATATGGAAAGATCCGTAATGACTTCGTATTTATTGCCGTTGATGATGTTGACAGGGTTGCCCTTATGCGGGTTTATTATTTTTGAGGGGCATGGACCTTCATTGTCTGATGTTCCGCCAAGTTCTGAATCTGAATCTTTTTGCTCTTTGGCACGCAGGTAAGCACAGTGACAGGATATCTGCTGATCTTCAGGCAGTCTTACATAGTATGCATATACAGCGGAGTTCCAGTCGACGCTGTAACGCTCAACAATATTGTATTCAATGTAGGATAATCCATCTTGTTCAAAACATGGTACATGCTGCCTTAGCCTGTCTTCTTTAGCATACCTAGAGACAGTCCAACTATCGCGCGGAATACAACCGCTTTCGTAGTTCCTGTAAGGTCGCTGCGTACAATAGCCACAATTCGGTAGATCTCCCAACTTGGCTTCGATCGCCGCATTGGCCTGCTCGCGTGTGCAGTGAACCCCAACAAAGCATTTGGCAGCTATCGATGAGGGGATGATTATCAAAAAGCAGACGATTGCAGCAGCCGACTCAAATTTTAAATAATTCAATTATTCCACCTTTCTGCCTGATATCAAATACTTTATCTTCTATATTCGAAAATAGACCATACACATTTGGCATCGGCTTTTGGACGTAGGATCGCCGCGAAGCCGGATAGGCTTTTTTTATGTTAAATTTGTACCGGCTTGAGGAGGGAACGCGCGCGGGATGGTCGAATCAGCTGTCAACGGTGCAACTCGAACAATCAGGTTTGCGCGCGGCACTGCTATTAATTACAGCGCATCGTAATTATTGTTTAATAAAAACGAGATAGGGGGTGTTGTCAATGAGCAATTTACTCCGCATTGGGAAAAAATATCAATAGAACCTTAATAAAGCATTAGGATTTCTGAAGAAGAAGTATTGCCCGACTTTTTTAGGGATCGACGGGGATCAAACGCGGCATCGATGAAGGAGCCAAATAGGGCCCCTCGATAGTAATTGATTCGCACGGCCGTTCAGCCATTTACGATGGAAAATTTCTTATTTAACTTCTGTTATAGCTTTTGGACCGAAGATTATAGAGGTCGCCGTAAGAAGATAACCGAAAGCGTGTGAGTCACTCGGCACGCAGAGCGTCTTAAATTCCAAAGTACGTGCCTATAAGGCGGTTTCGTAAAATGATTTAGATCAAGGCTGGCGATGAATGAGGAATGAGGGGTACATGCCGTACGCCGCAATGACGAGGATTTCGCGTAACGCCGATATCAAGCAGTTTACGAAACCGCGCTAATCGTTGCGGGTGGGACGAAGGAGATATCTTACCCAGCCGCTCAGGCTATTGCCCTCCAGCAGCGCCCGGTCCCAGGTTTCGAGATCCCGCTTGAGCCGCATCGGGTCGGCGAACCAGTCGCGCCGCGGTGTGATGGAGCGCTCGGGGTCCAGGTGCTTCACCACCCGGGCCGGGTTGCCGGCGGCCACCGCGTTGGGGGGAATGTCTGCCACCACCACGGCGCCGGCGCCGATCACGCTGTTGGCGCCGATTGAAACTCCTTTGCAGACGATCGCGCCATCGCCCAGCCAGACGTTGTCGCCGACCGTGATGGGCGCATTTTTTCCGGGAGCCGTGCGGTCGTAAAGGTCGTGCCAGTCCGCATCCGTGAGATAGACCCCGCTGGCCATCATGACGCTGTGGCCGATCGTGACCCCGACAGCCGAGCTGATCCTCACACCGGGGCAGATCAGGCTGTAGTCGCCGATGCGGATCGCCCCGCACCCCTCGAGAGCGGGCCATACGCACAAGCGCACCCGGGCGTCGGGGGCGGCGATCACGGTGGCAAAACGCCCCAACTCGATCGGCGTGCCAAAGAGCTCCACGTACCAGGGCCGCATGAAGTGCCCCCCGCGTCCCAGCCGCTCGAACTGGGGGCGCAGGAAACG
>CAYMAR010000002.1:38058-39972 GCA_964388465.1 uncultured Desulfobacteraceae bacterium | reverse complement strand
TCCAGCGCCATCAGCACGACGGCATTGGTCCAGGTGATTTTATCTTCCGGCCAGACCACCATGTCCGGGAAGGTGTACCCGCACCAGAAGGTGCCGTCTTCAAACCGCTTGTCGCTGATCCAGCCGAAGACGATGCCGGCCAGGTCCGTATGGCCCATGGCCGAAAGCGCCAGCACCAGTTCACACGTTTCGGCAATGGTCACCCAGGGCTCGTCGAAGACGCAGCGCACGCCCTGGCCTTCGACGACGAACTTCTTCCAGTATTTGTCGATGCGCCGGCGGGCGTCGTCGCCGGTGAGGGCCCCGGCCAGGATCGGATAGAACCAGTCCATCGAGAAGCGCGACTTGGTCATGTTGAACAGCGGGCGTTTGTGCCGTAAGGCGTGCCCCAGACGATCCCGCGCCGCTTCCCAGGCGGGCCGGGAATTCCCCTGGACCGCCGCCAGGGCCAGGGCGCATTTGAGGCTCATGTAAACCGAGCTGGACCCTGTCAGCAGCGCCATGCGGTCGATCCGGCCGGCGGGGTCGAGCGCCCAGTAGATCGGGCCTTCCTTCGCCTGCAGACCAACGGCGAAGTCGATGGCGCGGGCCATGGTGGGCCACATGGCCGCCATAAAATCGTCATCGCCGGTCACGCGGTAGTAGTGGTAGAGCCCCACGGCAATGTACGCGCTCAGGTTGCTGTCGCGGGTTTTGTCCTGGGGCCGGCCTTCCCGATAGGCCGCATACCAGCTGCCGTCCGCCAGCTGATTGGCCGCCAACCAGCGGAAAGCTTTGCGGGCCGCCCCGAAACGCCCCCCGATGGCAAGTCCCATGGCCGCCTCGACGTGGTCCCAGGGATCGGTTTTCTGCCCCGCACACCAGGGAATTTCACCGTCCGGCCGCTGGTGGGCGGCGATCAGATGGACCAGTGCCTCGATATCGACGGATAGATTCTGCTTGTACTTGAAACCCGGAAAATTCATGCCCGCTCCCGATCCAGTCCTTAGTATTTGTTTAAAAAGCATTCATACTCAGATGCGGTTTGATTTTCAAGCCAAGATTCGACGGGTCCGACCGGGCACCATGATCCCGGCCCTTGTCGATGGCCGTGACCGTGCTTAAACCAATTGAAAGAAACCGACGCCCGTTGGGCCAGAGAAGGGAGACCGCCATGCCCCCTCACGCATGCGTAAAATGGAACGTGGTTTTTCGCCGGATGGGCGTCGTCGCCGCCCTGTTGATTCTGAATGCCTGCACCACCGTCCCCTTGACCGATCGGCAGAGTTTGCAGATGGTGCCCGATGCCGATCTCAACGCCATGAGCTTCCAAGAATACCGCCAGGTGATTCAAAAATCCAAATTGTCCACCGATACCGCCGCCGTGCAGTCCGTGCGCCGGGTGGGCGGGCGGATTGCGCAGGCGGCCGAGGCATTCCTGCGCGAACAGGGCCGAGGGTCGAAAATCTCCAAGTTCCAATGGGAATTCAACTTGATCGATGATGATGAGCAGGTGAACGCCTGGGTCATGCCCGGCGGCAAAGCCGCCGTTTACACCGGCATCCTTAAATTCACCCGTAACGATACCGGGCTGGCCGTGGTTTTGGGCCACGAGGTGGCCCACGCCCTTGCCGGACACGGCAATGAGCGCATGAGCCAGGGCCTGATGGCCCAAATGGGGGCCGTGGCCCTGGCCACCGCGCTTTCCCAGCAGCCGGCCGCCACCCGCGAGCTGTTCAACCAGGCCTACGGCGTGGGGGCCAATGTCGGCTTCCTGCTGCCTTACAGCCGCCTGCATGAAACCGAAGCCGACCGCATCGGCCTGGTGTTGATGGCCCGGGCCGGGTATGATCCCCGGGCCGCCATTCCCTTCTGGGAACGGATGAGCACCGGGGGCGGCCGCCGCCCGCCGGAATTGCTGTCCACCCACCCGGC
>CAYMAR010000002.1:19039-37958 GCA_964388465.1 uncultured Desulfobacteraceae bacterium | reverse complement strand
GCCCGATGGCGTGCCGACAATCATCGGACTTGCCCGCTCGACGCCATAATTTTGCGAATCATCATTCACGAACCACCTGTTCGCCCCAACCAGGGAGGTACCCATGACACTTCTGGAACTGTTGAATATCTGGCCGGGCACGCCGCTGTGTTTCTGCTCCTGGACACCTCCGGCACCTAAAAAGCCAAAATCGACCGCTTCATCGCCGCATCCGGCGGCAGCGCCCACACCGACATCACCGGCGGCGTGGTCCAGGCCGTTCAATACCTGAGCGAGACCGGGGCCGGTTATCGATACATCCTCATCTTCTCGGACCTGGAGGAGGATCTGGTCAAGGGGCAGGTGCGCGACTTCCCCCTGGAGATGAAAGGCTGCCAGGCGATCGCCCTGAATGTCACCAAACTGCGCAGCGACAATGTCGATCCGCGCCTTTATTTCAAGCGGGTGGAAGAATGGCAGCGGCGGGTCGAAGACGGCGGCGGTTCCGGGCGTCTGCTGAACGATCTGGAACGCCTGGACCGCATTCTCGAAAGTTGATCCGCCGGGACTGATGCTGGTTTTACCATCACCCCGGCATGACGAAGCCCCTGTGAAAGGGACCGTATTTTGTTGACGAAAAAATGGGCGCCAAGTTAAATTTTTTCACGAGTGCAACCGGCCCCAGAAAGGATCGGCATGCGATCCATTATGATCGTCGGGCTTTTGGTCGTTCTGCTGATCGTCGGTATCCTGGCGATGCAGAACATGGGGGCCCCTCCGGTGAGGGGCAGACGGAATCCCAGACCCGGGAGTATATCGACCGGGCCGAAGAGACCGCCGAAACGGTCGAGACCCGGGTGCAGGCATTGGAAGAGCGGCTGAACCGGAACGACTGATTCCCCGGCCCTATCGGGCCAAAAACTTCCAGACCGCCGCGAAGTCCTGATGGCCCAGGCCCGCCTTTTCCGCCAGGGCGTAAATCTCCTTGACGGCGTTCAAGGCCGGTGTGGCGACACCCTGCTCGTAGGCACTCTGGGATGCCAGTTGAAGATCCTTGCGCATCCAGCGCAGGGGAAAGTGGGCCTCGAAGTCATCCTGGTCGATCAGCGCCTGTTTGGCCTTGAGAAACGGTGCGCTTACCGGTGCCTGCGTCAGCACATCGGACAGCGTCTCGCGGGAGAGACCCAGTGCTTCCCCCAGCACCAGCGCCTCTGCATATGCGGCCATGGCGCTGCCCAGCATGAGGTTGAAAACCATCTTCATGGCCGCCCCCTGACCCACGCCCCCCAGGTGAACGACCTTGCGGCCCATGCTGTCGAACAGGGGGCGGCAGAAATCGATATCCGCCTTGCGCCCGCCGGCCAGGAAGACCAGCTCGCCCGCCGCGGCCGGTCCCTTGGTCCCGGCCACGGGGGCGTCGATCAGATGCACGCCCTGGGCACCGGCCAATCCGGCCATCCAGCGCACGAAACCGGGGGGCACGGTCGAGCAGTCCAACCAGCGGCTGCCCCTCGGCATGGCGGCCAGGAAACCGTCCTCCTCCAAAGCCAACGTCTGGATGACCGCAGGGGTCGCGAGCATGGTCACAAGTACATCGACGTTGCCGACCGCCGCGGCCGGATTGTCCGCCCGGACGGCCCCCGCCGCCGTGAGCGCGTCGGCCTTTTCCGGCGTGCGGTTGTAGACCACAAGCTCATGGCCGTGCTCCAAAAGGTTCCCCGCCATCCGGCGGCCCATGATGCCCAAACCGATGAATCCAATTCGCATGTCGAGTCCTTTCGGACACGGCCGCCTGACGAACCATGCCCGGCGGGGCTTGCCCGCCGGTCCACGAATAGTCCGGAGGGGATCCCCCGGCGTCCGGCTGTCAGGCTGCGTCCTGCGGGTAGAGGTGTACGTCGCGCTGCGGGAAGGGAATACTGATCCCGGCGGCATCGAAGCGCTTTTTGATGGCCTCGGTCACGTCGAAGTAGACACTCCAATAATCGCCGGTGTTGACCCAGGGGCGCACGACGAAATTGACGGAACTGTCCGCCAGTTCGGACAAGGCGATTTGCGGCGACGGATTCTTCAATATGCGCTCGTCCCCGGCCAGGACTTCCTGCATGATGGCTTTGGCCTTGTCGATATCGTCCTCGTAGCCGATGCCGAAAACCAGGTCGACGCGACGGGTGCCGGTGGCCGACCAGTTGACGATGTTGTCGTCGGTGAGCTTGGCATTGGGAATAATGATAATTTTGTTGTCCGGCGTTTTGAGCTGGGTGGTGAATATCTGGATATGCTCAACCGTGCCGGCCACTCCGGCACCTTCGATATAGTCCCCCACCCGAAAAGGGCGAAATAAAATCAGCATGAATCCAGCGGCGAAATTCGCCAGCGAGCCCTGGAGCGCCAACCCCACTGCCAGACCGGCGGCACCGATGATGGCGATGAACGACGTCGTCTGGATGCCCAGTTGGCTCAGGGCGGCCAGGACGACAAAGGTGAAAAGGGCGTAATAGGTCAGATTGCCGACAAAACCCGTCAGGGTCGGATCGACATTGCGCTTGTCCATCAGGCGCGTGACAAGCCGCCCGAAAGCGCGCGCCACCCAGCGCCCGATAACAAGGATGACAAGGGCTGTCAGAATGCGCACGCCATACAGGGCGAGCAGTTCACCACCTTTGTTGATCAGAGCTTCCCAGTTCATAAAATCCTCCCGTCAAATGTGAACGATTCATTGCGCTCGCAAAGGTTTAGGCCGAGCAGACAACACGAAATTCATTCTTGGAAAAACGACTACGGGTGAGACGCAGATGAAATGATTCCAGCTGCCGACATGATGTCGTATGTAGCCGAAATATTTAGGCCATTACAAAGAATCGTCAAGGCTTCCGGCGGCTTAAACGTTGTGTTGTCGCCGATGGGGTGTCCGGATTGTCAAATTAAATCCAATAGACGCGCGAGGCCGCGGCGCTCTATGGGACCACCGGCAGCGGTTTGTATTCGAATCCGCCGGCCCTCCCCCACCAGGCGGCGCAATTCGGTGGTGAGCACCCTCAAGCGATCGTAGGTGGCCGCCGAGGTGAAAACCGTGCGTTCCGACGCGAGCGAGAGCGCCGGAAAGGGTGGAATGGCCGCAGCCTCCACGGAAGCCCCGCGGGTATTGCAGCCAATTTGGCCTTTGCGGATGTGCAGGCGGCGCTCCGCTTGAGATCCCCTTTCAGCGGTTTCCCAGGTCAGGCTGGCGTCGGCCAGAATCTGCAGCCAGCGCCCGCGGCGGACCAGCTGGCTTCCCCGCCGGACGACGCCGTCGAGCATGGCCATCACGGCCGGGACGTCCCAATCCCTGGGAACGCCGTTTTCCTCTTGGGCATCCTCTGCATCGTCGCTCGCCAAGCGGCTCGCCTGGCGTTGCCGCCACAGACCCAGCCCCCGTTTGAGCAGATGTCTGGCCGTGTGCGTCAAATCGCCCGGACAGGCGCAGATCTCCCGGTAAAGGTCCAACCCTTCCGCCAAAACGATACGCGGCGGCAGACCGACGGCGGACGAGCCGATTGCCGCGGCCAGCGCCTCATCCCGGGCGGTCAGGGCCGATTCGGGCCGGGCGCACCCGAAGACGACCCAACGGAAGGCTGCCAGCGCGTTTTCCGAGGGCAGCGGTCCCACCGGAAACCCGGAGCGTCCCGGCGCCCCGGCCGTTTGAAAATCTGGAGCGAAATACACCGGGGCCGCCTCCCGCGGTTTGAGTGCCCGGTTGTAAGGCGGCGCCGCCGCCTTGATGAGGTCGGCTTCCAGGAGGGCCGCCTCCAGCGCCGTGGGTGTCGGCGTGTAATCGAGATCGCGGGCCTGGGCGAGCATTTCAAGAATATGCTCCGGATGCCGGCGCCGGGACTGAAAATAGCTGTTGATGCGGCGTCGGAGAGACCGGGCTTTGCCCACATAGAGCAGATCCCCGTTGCCTCGACGCATCCGGTAGATGCCGGGGACATCCGGGATGTCGCGCCGCCGTGAAGACGGCATGGGGTAGGCGCGCGCCACCTTGCCGGCAGCCGGCGGACGTTCCAGCCAGGCCGCCAGCTGCGACCACCGGCGAACGCCCGCCGCCGCCAGGAGCGGTACCAGGTGCTTCCAGATCCCCCGCGTGGCCGCGGCATGGTCGGCGGCCCGCTTGTGCTCGCCGAGGGCGACGCCGAAATAGCCGGCCAGGGCGCGCAGCCCGCAGCGGGGCATGTGCGGCAGCAGACGGCGGGCGATCGCGTGGGTACAGACGATCTCGAACGGCAGGCCGCCGTCGTATCCGCAGCGGGCGTGCAGCCCCTCGAGGAACGGGACCTCGAATCGGGCGTAGTGAATCAAGAGAATGCCCCCTGCGCCGTCGGCCGGCACGGGCAGGTCGCCCGCCGCCGCCAGCAGTTTCTGCCAGACGGCCGCCGGCTTGTCCGCGATTTCGAGAGCGGAAGCCTGAACACCGGTCAGTCCGGCGATCCGCGGCGGCAGTGTGACCCCGTCCGGCAGGGCCGTCAGCCAGGCGCAGGAGGCCTCTGCCATCGCGTCCGCCGCCGGACCGACGCGCGCCCATCCGATTTCAAGGACATGGTCGCGCTCGGCGCTGGCGCCGGTGGTCTGGCAGTCGAGGGCCAGCGCGGCCAGCGTTTCCAGGGGTGAATCGATAGCGGTGGGGTCGCCGGCGGCAGGTCGTTTCATCGGGCCGGAAATTTCATGAGAATGGCGATTTCAGACGGGGCCCCCCTGGACCAAACGCGCAAAATGCTCGAAGGAGCGGTTGTAAGTGCTTTCGGCATTGGCCGGAAAGACACAGGCCGGCAGCTGCCGATTGCGCGTGTGATAGGTCAGGCATTCGCAGCCGTTGCCTTTGCAACGGCAGGGCTCGTGGATGCCGTTGCAGCGTGCGAGGTTTGTTTCTTGATGCCGTCCATGCCAACGCCTTCGGCTCATCCCTGGTTACGGTAGGGCGTGTCGGCTAAGATGGTCGATGACGGTGCCCCACAGCGATTCCGGGATGGCATGCCCCATGCCCGCGATCATTTCGAGCCGGGCACCCGGGATGGCCCGGGCGGTGGCGCGGCCGTGCGCGGCGGGCAGCAGCGGGTCCTTGTCGCCGTGCAGCACCAGAACGGGCCGGTCGATGGCCTGCAGCCGCAGCGTGCGGTCACCCGAAGCCATGATGGCGGCCATCTGGCGGGCAATGCCGTCCGGGTTCAGGCCGCGGTCGAAATGGGCCGCCGCCCAGCGGCGGGTCATGGTCTCGTCGACCGGGTGAATCGGTCCGCTCAGCACCCGGTAGGCTTCCATGAACGCCGCGATATAGCCCTCCCGGTCCGAGGGAAACGGCTTGATCAGGATCTCCAGGGCCTCCGGTGTGGGGGGCGGAAGATCTGGGGCGCCGGTGGTGGACATGATCGACGTCAATGACCGAAGGCGTTCGGGCCAGCGGACCGCCAGCTCCTGGCCGATCATGGCCCCCATGGAGACGCCCGCCAGGTGCGCCTGCTCGATTCCCAGCGCGTCCATCAGACCGACCGTGTCGCCGGCCATGTCGATCAGATTGTAGGGGGCGCCCACGGCATGGCCGCTCATCTGGGCCTGCATCAGGGCGTCCAGATCGGGCCGGCCGCCCTGGGTCCAATGCGTGCTGAGACCGATGTCGCGGTTGTCGAAGCGGATCACGCACAGCCCGCACCGGGCCAGCCGGGCGCAGAAGGCCGCGTCCCAGGCCACCATCTGGGTGCCCAGCCCCATGACCAGCAGAAGGGCCGGGTGATCCGGGCGTCCGAATCGCTGGTAGGCGATGCGAACCGCTCCGGCTTGGGCATATTCGGGGGCGTCGGTCGTCATGGTCATCGGTGATCGGATCTGTCGGCGAATATAAAGCTATTTCGGGGTGTTTGGCCACCATAACACAGAGCTGCCGAAACCGGCAAGGCCGGCGCGTCGGAACCGCCAGTTTTCTTTTGACTTCATGGTGTTTTTGCCCTATTCATCTTAAATAAGCTGCTAGTCAGCGATAGTTGAAAGGCCAAACCTGTCGCGAGGCGGGGACGGAAAGCCACGGGTCTTAAAAAGACAGCCGGGCTGCCGATGATCGCAGAACACCGAATCGCATCGGACAGCCGGTCGATTCGGTTTTTCGTTGGGCCGCCCAAGCCAACGAAAAATGAAACGCTATCTCTTTTCCAACAGCATCGTCATCACCCTGCTCGCCCTGCTGCTGCTCGCCGGCAGCTATCTGGAACTGCAGCCGCTATACGCCCCGGAAGCCTTTACCTTCGACCGCCTGACGGCGCTGCGCGCCACGCCGCCAAGCGACTCGGTCGTCCTGGTGGCCGTCGACGAGGCCAGCATCCGCCAGATCGGACCCTGGCCCTGGCCGCGGAGCACGATCGCCCGCGGCATCGAGCGTCTTTCCCGGAGCGGCGCGGCGGCCGTCGGTTTGACCCTGCTCTATCCGGATCGCGCGCTCAACCCGGCTCTGGACGAAATCGACGCCCTGCGCTCCGATCTGGGCCCGCTGCGCACCCAATCGCAGAAAAAGCTGGCCGCTAGGATCCGCGCGAAACTACAGACCGCCCGCCGGCGCCTGGACCAGGACCGTCAGCTCATCAACGCGGTTCGGGGGGCCACGAACGCCACCCTGCCCTACCGTATCATCTGGGGGCCGCCGGACAGCGGGGAACCGCCGCCGCTGTCCGGTCTGCTGACGATCAACTCGCGGCGCGTGGAGGACTTTACCGCCGGCGCGCCGGGCCCGCTGAGCGCGCTGCAACGGGCCGTCATTCCCCTGCAAGCGCCTCGGCAGACACCGACCGGTTTCCAGGAGACCTTCCGCGATCTGGCCGGCAAAGCCGGCGCCCTGGGCTTTATCGACATCCACCCGGACAAGGACGGCATTGTCCGCCGCCTGCCCCTGTTGGCGCCGTACCGCAATCGCGACCTGGCGTCCCTGGCCCTGCAGCTGGCCCTTAAAACACAAGGCACCAGCATCAGGAAGTTGACATTGGAAGATGGCCGCGGGCCTTCCCGTCAAATCCAAATTGGCGCGAGCGCCATTCCTACGGACGCCGACCGCGCCGTGTTCATCGACTACCCCCGCGAGGGGCATTCGATCCCGATGCTTTCCTTTGCCGCGCTTCTGGATCAAGCCGCCGACCTGTCCCTGGTCAAAAACAAGACCGCTGTCATCGGGCTGACCGACGGCAGCCAAACGCGGGTTTACCCCATTCCTGGCGGACGAACGGCCACTGTTGCCGAAATCAACGCCGCCGGCCTGGCCACCCTCCTGAGCGGACCCTTTCTGCAACGACCCGCGTGGACGCTCCTGGTGGAGGGGGCCGCCCTGCTCTATTTTCTCTTCTTTCTGCTGATTGTCATCCCCCGCGTCCGGCTGCGGATCGGCGGCCTAATCCTGCTCGTATTTCTGGTCACCTGGTGGGGCGCGGCCGGCATCAGCCTGGTGCATTTCGGCTATTGGCTCTGGTTCTTTCCGCCCCTCATCCTTTGCATCGTCGGGTTCAGCCTGACGGCCGTCCGCCAGATCGCCCGACGCCTGAAAAGCGAGAACCTCGAGTTGAACCGCACCCTGGGGCTGTCTTTCCAGGCCCAGGGGATGCTGGACATGGCCCTGGACAAATTTCTCCAATGCCCGGTGGAAGACAAAAGCGTGCGGGATCTGCTCTACAATCTGGCGCTTGATTTCGAACGCAAGCGCATGGGGGACAAGGCGCGCGCGGTCTATGAGCACATCCTCAAGGCGGGCCGTTTCAAGGATGTCCGACAGCGCATCAAAAAACTCCGCGAACACGATAAGGCCGCCCTTCGCCCCGAGGGACTCAACGGGGCCGGCGCGACCCTGCGCCTGACCAACACCGACACGCTGCCGACCTTCGGGCGCTACGAAATCATGAAGGAACTCGGGCAGGGGGCCATGGGGACCGTCTACCTGGGCCGGGATCCCAAGATCAATCGCCAGGTGGCCATCAAGACCCTCCCGTACGGCCGTTTGCCCGCCGAGGAACTCGCCGAGGTCAAGGCCCGCTTTTTCCGCGAGGCCGAGGCGGCCGGGAAGCTTTCCCATCCCAACATCGTGACGGTCTACGATATCGGCGAAGAGCACGACATCGCCTATATGGCCATGGAACTGCTGGAAGGGACGGAGCTGACGCCTTTCTGCCGGCCAGGCCAGCTCCTGCCGGTGGGTGAGGTCGTCGACATCATGGCCGCGGTGGCCGAAGCGCTGGCCTACGCGCACCAGCAGGGTGTCGTCCACCGCGACATCAAGCCGGCCAACATCATGCGACTGCAAAACGGGTCGATCCGGGTCACGGATTTCGGCATCGCCCGCGTGATGGACAAGACCAAGACCAAAACCGGTATCGTCATGGGCACCCCGTCTTACATGTCGCCCGAACAGGTGGCCGGCAAGAAAGTGGACGGCCGTTCCGACCTGTTCTCCCTGGGCATCGTCTTCTACGAAATGCTTAGCGGCCAGAAGCCGTTCGAGGGGGAAACCATTGCGGCGCTGATGTACGCCATATCCAAGTCGCCCTTCAAACCGCTGGTCGAGGTGGTACCGGATCTGCCGCCCTGCTGCATCGAGATCGTCGGCAAACTCCTTAACAAGGGCGTGTCACGCCGTTACAAGTCGGCCGAAATGGCCCTGGAGGCTTTACGCGCGTGCCGGGGCGGTGCGGCTACATAAAAACCCATCGAAGCATCGAACACCTTTGCCGCCCCTAGCGAGCGGCCGGCAATCGAATCAAACCCGGAGGGATCCATCATGCTGGAAATAACCGTCGAACTCAAAAACACCATCCTCGACACCTACAAGATCGACAAGCCCGAAATCACCATCGGCCGCAACAAGGCCAACGACATCACCATCGACAACCTGGCCGTCTCCGACCGGCACGCCCGCATCTACAAATCCAAGGGCGCGTACGTCATGGAGGATCTCGACAGCACCAACGGCACCATCGTCAACGGCCGCAGGATCAAGCAGATCACCCTGCGCGGCGGCCTTCAGGTGGAGGTCGGCAAGCACATCCTGCTCATCGAGCTGACCGGGGCCGAAAAAACCAGCCCGCATTTCGACCGCACGATGAAAATTTAGGCGGGATCGGGGATCGTTGGCGGGGCGCAGCGCCGTTGTTTTAGCGCCTACCCATCGTGACGGCCGTATTTAGCTGCCTGAATCATTTTTGGCGGCCGGCCTGACGAACCACCGCCTTATCGGACCGGCCGGCACAGGGGCGTTGTCAATGGCGGGACTTTACCAGCCCGTCAACGATCAGCCCGTCGGGTCGGACGCCGTGGTAAAGCGCCACTCGCAGAACTGGTCTTCGGGGTGAGGGTCGGGCGGGGCATGGCGGCATTCCACCCGGATGGCGGGATCGATGACGTGGGCGAAACCCTCGAATTCGCGACGGTGCATCGCCTTGCAGTTGTATTCCCCCAGGCCGCGCTTCAGACGGGCCACCTGGGTCGGGCAGGAGGGGACCCGCAGCGTGACCGCGTCGTCCGTCGCCTCGATCTCGTAACCCACCAGGATGCTCCACGGAAAAAGCCGCAGGGCCTGGACAAAGCCCTCGAGCCCCTTGGCCCTGATGTCGAAGCGTTGCACCAGGTCCCGGGCCGCCATGGCCGATACCCGCCCCCAGACGTCCTCGTTGATCTGCTCGGCCGTGTCCTGGCCGAACTTCGCCGTCACCTCGATAAACCAGAAAGCGTCCACCACGCGGTAGTGCCACAGCAGAAACGCGAGGTAGTCCCGCATCTGCCCACGGTCCATGTCGTCGAAACATTCAAGATCCATTGAGCGATTTTCTCCATGAGTGTCCGCGCCCGGCCTCCGGCCGGCCCGCCAGAGGTCGTGGACCGCGGCCTCGATCAGGCGGCGGCGCAGCATCTGCCGGCAGAGCAGCGGGAGATCGGGGCCGGCGACGGGCATCGTCCCGGCATCCACGCAAAGGTGTCAGGGCCAAGGGGGCGCCCCGGTCGGCGGGTGGGGAATTTCAGCCTGGATCGATCCGGTCGAACAACCCGCCGTAAAGGAAATTACGGGGGACCTCGCTGGTCAGGAAATCATGGGGGAACCCCAACTCGATCTGGCTGACCTTGTTGAGCCGCTCGATCTGGTCGTCCTCCAGGTTGAAATCGAGGCAGCCGCAGTTTTCCCTGAACTGGTCGAGGGTGCGCGCGCCGAGGATGGGCAAGACACCGTCGCGCTGCCGCAACCAGTTGAGGGCCACCTGGGAAGGCGCCTTGCCGATTTCCCCGGCCACCCGATCGACTTCGCGGGCAATCGAGTAGATCCGGTCGTCGATCTCTTTCCAGGGTTCCTGATCGAGACGCCGTTTGTCCTGCCGGCCGGCATCGCGGGTGTACTTGCCGGTCAGCAGGCCGCTGCCCAGGGGCGACCAGGCCGTGACCCCCAGGTTCAAGGCCTGCGCCATGGGCAGCAGTTCGCGCTCGACGGTGCGCTCGACCAGACTGTACTCGACCTGGATGGCCACGAAACGACTCCAGCCACGCAAATCCGCCAGGGTGTCGGCCCGGGAAACAACCCAGGCCGGCGTGTCGGATATGCCGACGTACAAGATCTTTCCGGCGCGCACGAGATCGTCGAAGGCCCGCATGACCTCCTCCACCGGGGTCAGGAAATCCCAGGCATGCAGCCAGTAGAGGTCGATGTAGTCCAGCTGCAGGCGTTTGAGACTGGCTTCCAGCGACTGGACCATGTTCTTGCGATGATTGCCCGCGGCATTGGGGTCGCCCACCGGGGCGCTGTTGCTGTATTTCGTGGCCAGGACAAACCGCTCCCGGTCGCCGGCGACGAACTCGCCCACCAGTTTTTCGCTGGTGCCTGCCGTGTAGATATCGGCGGTGTCGATAAAATTGCCGCCGGCCTCGGCGTAGGCGTCGAAAATGCGTCGGCTCTCGGCCGGGGAGGCGCCCCAGCCCCGTTCATCGCCAAAGGTCATGGCGCCCAGGCAGAGCTCCGAAACGCGCAGTCCGCTGTGCCCCAGAAGTCTGTAGCGCATTCCGCCCTCCTGTTGACGCGTTCAGGTTGGTTGGGACGCCGGGCCGGTATTTGGCCGTTTGGCGGGGCGTCCCCACAGATTAATCTCCAAAGGGTTACATGCAGCTTTAATGGACACGCGCGCGCAGGTCAAGCCCCGAACAGGAGCTGCCATCTTGGGGTTGGCCGCCCGCCGCGCAGGCCTGGAGGGGTGACGCCTGATGATCGGGGAAACGGCGACCGCCGGCACTCACGGCCGAACATAGGAAGAAAACGCCTGGTAGACGTTTTCAATGGGGATGGCAAATCCGACCCCTTCAACCGATTGATGCACGATCTTGCGGGTGTTGACCCCGACGATCTGACCGTTAGCGGTTACCAGGGGGCCGCCACTGTTGCCGGGATTGATCTGGGCATTGGTCTGAATCAGGCCGTTGCGGTAGCCTGAAAATACACCCGAGGTGACGGTATGCCCCATGTTCAGCGAGTTGCCGATGGCAAACAGCGGCTGTCCGTGGGCCAGGCGGGAGCGGCCGCCCTGGGGGATGACCGGCGTCTTGTATCCCGAGACCTTCAAAAGGGCCAGGTCAAGGGTTTCGCTGACCGCGATCTTGTCGGCCGGCAGCCGCGTTTTGTCCGCCAGCACCACCTCGAAACCTTCCTGGGCCAGTTCCTCGAAGCGCTGTGCCCGGTATCGATCGTGGCGGTCCTCGTACTGGGCCCGCTTCTCGGCATAGACGGCTTCCCGCTGCCGCAGGGATTCACGTGTCTGTTCGATGTAACGGCGCCACCGGCGGTACTCATCCTCCGCCATTCCATCCTTGGAACGGGCCAAATTCGCCTCGTTCTCTTTGAGCTGCCGAAGCTCCAGGTCGATGACGTTGCGGCGCATGTCCAGGTCCCGTTTGATCCGGGCCAGTTGCGCACCTTTTTGCTCGATGACGTCCGAGCTGTCGATCACATGTCGGTTGGTGACGATGTAGCCGTCCGTTGAGATGAAGAAACCCGAGCCCGAACCGGCCGCGCGCGTAATCGACACGGTGGCGTTGCGCGCCTCTTCGATCTGGTTTTGCGGCGGCATGGCGTGGGCCAGCCTCTGGCCGAGGTCATTGCCGAAAGCGGTGCCCGCCTCCCCGGCGCCCGCGCCGCGGCCGCCGCGCTCGGCCGCGTATTCCACGGGATCGTCGGGGGTGTCCGTGAAATGCCAAACCCCATCGTCGTCCTGGTAGCGGTAGACACCGGCGTCGGCGACGCCGCCGGCCATGAAAACCAGAGCCAGCAGAAGAAAAAGGGCCCTGTGACCGAAATGATGATCAAATCGCCGCTTGGCCATCATTCGAATCGTCTGGTGCAGATGCATCGTATCGATCTCCGTTTTTCCGTGCGGACCCCGCACGGCCGCCGCTCGGGACGGCCCGGCCCGGCGTCTATCGGCCGGCTGTCTTCGCGGGCATCTCGACCCTTGATCCATCGGCGCGGCCGAAATTTATGGGTATTAAATATTTTTACTATGAAACACAAGAGGGGTCAAATCGGATTTACATCGACACCGGATCAGCCCGGCACGAGGGTTTCAATGGTGCGTGCGGCCGGATCATGGCGCGACACGCAGCCCGTGGTCATCCAGGCGGGCAGGGCGTGCATTTGTCCTCCCCCGGGGCTGTAATAGGTGTGGGACCGGTGAAAATGACCCGCGAAAACGGTCCGGGCACCCTCGCGGAAACGGGCTTCGGCAAAGCGTTCGATCTGGTCGATCGGCAAACGGCGGCGGAACGTCGGATTGGTGTGTTTGAGGCGGCGTTTGAGGTGCTCCGCCAAGGCGGGGCCCAGAGGGAGCGCCTGCAGCAGCAGGCGGGACCAACGGTTCTTGCTGAGTCGGCGGAAGGAAAGATAGCGGAAATCCAGTCGGTTGATCTGGTCGCCGTGGCAGAAGAGGTTTCCGTACGGATCCTGGTGCCATGGGCCGGAAACGCACCAACTGAAGGCGGCGGTGTGGCTGGCGGTCACGAAGAACTCGCGGTTGCCCTCCAGAAAGCCGATGGCGCGGCGCTTTTTCTGCCGGCGGCACCAGCTCAGAAAGCGCCGGTGCAATTCGTTCTCGTAGCGGGGCAGGGCCACCCAGAGGTCGAAGATATCCCCCAGGAAAATCAGGTCATCGTCGTACCGGGCCAGCGCGTCCAGCAAACGGAAAAATGCGGGCGCGTTGCCCCGGGCCTTGCTGACATGGGCGTCGGTGATGAGGATCAGGGGGTTTTTTCCTCCGAGTCCAGGATTTCCTCGATTTCCATCCACATCACGTTGATGATCCCGACAGCGCAGGCCGGCAGGACGCCCTGGATCCATGCAAAAAACCCCATGTATTCCGTCTCGTTATCATTTCATTGGCTGCCTTTTTCGTTGTTCTATCCTGCCGCGTGGTATCCTTTTCTATCGGGGCCTCCGTCACCTTGCCGCGCATGATGCGGGAAACCCAGCGGGTGTCGGTCAGCACGATGGGTAGAAAAACCACCCGGATCGGGATGACTTTTTACCGAAAGATCTCTATTATAACCGTTTTACAACTGTCAAACGGTTTCACGATGGACACAATTTCCACCCACAGCAGCAAAACCGCCCGGCAGTGGCTCTTCCGGCAGGCCGGTCCCGCCCGCGGCTGGGTGGCGCTCGCGGCGGCCCAGGGCCTGGCGGCCGGTCTTCTGCTGATCGCCCAGGCGGCCCTGGTGGCGGCCATCATCCACGGGGTCTTTATCGCCGGCCTGCCCCGCGCTCAGCTGGGCGGCCGTTTCGGGCTGCTGATCGCCGTGGTCGTCCTGCGCGCGCTTCTGGTCTGGGGGCGCGAGGTGGCCGGATTCAAGGCCGGTGCCCGGGTCCGCAGCGCCGTCCGGCGCGCGCTGGTGGAGCGGCTCTTCAGCGCAGGGCCGGGCCTGACCCGGCGGCATGCCGGCGGGGCCCTTTCCAGCAGCGTCATGGAGCAGGTGGAGGCCCTGCACAATTTTTACGCCTTTTATCTCCCGCAGTTGGCCCTGGCCGTCCTGGTACCGTCGGCCATCCTGATCGCTGTCTTTCCCGTCAGTTGGACCGCCGGGGCCATACTCCTGTTCAGCGCGCCGCTGATCCCGCTCTTCATGGTCCTCGTGGGGATGGGGGCCGAGAGCATCAGCCAGAAAAACTTTCAGGCCCTCTCACGCCTCAGCGCCCAGTTTCTGGACCTGCTGCGGGGTTTGCCCGACCTGCGGCGCTTCGACCGCAGCCAGGCCGCGGCCGACAAGGTGGCCACCGTTTCCGAGGACTACCGCCGCCACACCATGCAGGTGCTGCGGGTGGCTTTTCTCTCCTCGGCCGTGCTCGAATTCTTCAGTTCGGTCTCCATCGCCCTGGTGGCGGTCTACCTCGGCACCTCCTATCTGGGCTATCTCAATTTCGGGACTTACGGAAACCCGCTCACCCTGGCCGACGGTCTGTTCATCCTGATGCTGGCGCCGGACTATTTTCTCCCCTTGCGCGAACTGGGCACCCACTATCATGCCCGGGCCGAAGCGGCCGGAGCCGCCGAAGAGATTATCAAGGTGCTGGACCGGCCGCGGGCGGCGGCGCCGCCACCGGCAGCGTCTCAAGCCTTTCGGTCACCAATCGAAATTCGATTTCGCGATGTCCGGCTGGGTTTCGAAACCCGTGAGCATCGCGTTCTGGAGGGGGTGGATTTCACGCTGTGCCCCGGCGAGCAGGTCGCGCTGGTCGGCGCCAGCGGTGCCGGCAAGACCACGATCCTCAACCTGCTGCTTGGCTTCGAGCAGCCGGACAGCGGCGAAATCCTGATCAACGGCCGGCCGCTCGCCGGGCTTGACATGGACGCCTGGCGCCGTCAGCTGGCCTGGATCGGCCAGCAGCCGGCCCTGTTTCACGGCACACTGCGGGAGAATATCCGCCTGGGCCGGCCCCGGGCCGACGACGATGCGGTCGCCGCCGCCGCCCGGGCGGCCCGCGTCACCGAATTCAGCCGGCGCTTGCCCGACGGGCTGGGCACCCCCATCGGCGAGATGGCCGCCAATCTCTCCCGCGGCCAGGCCCAGCGGGTGGCGCTGGCCCGGGCTTTTTTGAAGGACGCCCCCCTGCTGCTCCTGGACGAACCCACGGCCGGCCTGGACCTGCAGAACGAGCAGCTGGTGCTCCAGGCCTTGAAGGTCCTGTGCCGCCATCGGACGGTGCTCACGGTGACCCACCGCCTGGCCAGTATCCGGTCGGCCGACCGCGTGCTGGTGCTAAGCGGGGGCCAAATCGTCGAAACGGGCCGCTACGAAAGGCTGATGGCCGCCCGCGGCAAACTGCATACCATGATCACCCGCACGGAAGGGATCTGCGACCTTGCCTGACCGGAACCGAACCATGCGCCCTTTTCTGCACCTGCTGAAGCCCCACCGGGCGGGGATGCTCATCGGCCTGCTGCCGGCCGTGGCCGCCGCCGGAGCCGTGGTGGGTCTTCTGGCCGTCTCCGGCTGGTTCATCGCGGCCGCCGCTTTCGCGGGCCTCACCCCGGTGACGGCCCACGCGTTCAACATGCTGCACCCCAGCGTGGCCGTCCGGTTTTTCGCGATCCTGCGCACCCTGGCCCGCTACATTGAACGCATTGTCAACCACAACACCACGTTCCGGATCCTGACCACCCTGCGCACCTGGGTTTATGCCCACATCGCGCCGCTGGCCCCCTACGGGCTGGCCGACTTTCGCCGGGGCGATCTGCTGAACCGCATCGTCGCCGATGTGGATGCCCTGGACAACCTCTTTATCCGGGTGATGACCCCCTCGGTGGTGGCGGGGACCGTCACGCTCGCCGTGCCGCTCCTGCTGGCCGTCTATTCGCCGGCCGCGGCCGGCGCGCTGCTGATCTTCCTGATGGCCGCCGGCCTGGCCGTGCCGGCCGGTGCCCGGCACTGGGGGGCGGCCACCGGCCGGGCGCTCACCCATCAAAGCAGCCGCCTGCGCACCCATCTCGTGGAGGCCCTTCAGGGCATGGCCGATCTCCTGGCCTTCGACGCGGGCCGCCACCAGATCGCGCGCATCTGGTCCGCCCACCAGGCACTGCTCGCGGGCCAGGAGCGCATGAGCCGGATCAACGGGGCCGGCGCGGCTGGCACGACCCTGCTTACGGGCGGTGCCCTCTGGTGCGTGCTTTACATCGGGGCCGACCGGGTGGCCCACGGCGCGCTGGATGGCGCCCATCTGGCCCTCATGGTCTTTGCGACCCTGGCGGCTTTCGAGGCCGTGGCCCCCCTGGCGGCCGCCTACCAATACCTGGGGCAAACCCGGGAAGCGGCGCAGCGCCTGAACGAGATTGTCCGCCGACCGGTACCGGTGAATTTTCCCGACACGCCCGTCGAGCCCGAAAACACCGGGATCGTCTTTGAAAACGTGTCGTTTTGCTACCGTCCGGGGGCGCCGCCCGTGCTGAAGGACTTTGACCTGCGGGTCGCCCCGGGGGAGCACGTGGCCGTCATGGGACCGACCGGCGCGGGCAAGTCGACGCTCATCAACCTGCTGTGCCGTTTCGGCGATCCCGCGAAAGGACGCATCCGAATCGGCAACGTGGATCTCAGGCATTGGCCCGAGCCCCAGCTGCGACAGGCCCTGGCCGTCGTTCCCCAGCAGGCCCACCTGTTCAACGCCAGCCTTCGCGAAAACCTGCTCTGGGCGCGGCCGGAAGCCCAGGAGCCGGATCTATGGGCCGCCCTGGACAAGGCCCGTCTCAAGGATTTCGTCGCCGGCCTCCCGGAGGGGCTGGACACCTGGACCGGGGAACTCGGTCAGCTCATCTCGGGCGGTGAGGCCCGCCGGCTGGCCGTGGCCCAGGCCGTGCTGCGCGAGGCGCCCATCTGGCTGCTGGACGAGCCCACGGAAGGCCTCGACGCCGCCAACGAACGCGCATTGCTCCAAACCGTCCGGACGTTGACCGCCGGCCGCACCCTGCTCATCGTCACCCATCGTCCGGTGGGCCTGAAGGACCTCGATCGGGTCGTCGTCCTGGAAAACGGCCGGGTCGCGGAAGCGGGAGCCTACGAGGCCTTGACGGCCGCGCAGGGAAGGCTGGCCGCCATGCTCGATGCCATCTGGTGATCGCCGGTTGACCCACAGTGTCGGCGGAAAAGATCCGCCGGCATTGAAACCCCGGAGCGAGTCTGTTACGGTACCCGCCAAGCTGAAGAATCCCACAAAACCGGTGGGCCAAAAGGGAACCTAGGCACACAGGGCCCGGTCTCGGCGGGCCGCTCGCCCCCGGCCATACCACGCACCGCATAGCATGCCGTCACCAAGCGCATACACGATTCGCTGCGGCTATACGCCCGGCTGCATCGGCCGGATCGCCGAACTCCACGGCATCTACTACCATGCCCACTGGAAGTTCGGCCTGTACTTCGAGGCCAAGGTGGCCACCGAATTGGCCGCCTTTCTCCAGCGCTATGACGAAAACCGCGACAGGCTCTGGACCGCGGTGGTCGACGGCCGGATCGAGGGCGCCATTGTGATCGACGGCATCCACGCCGCCACCGAGGGCGCGCACCTGCGCTGGTTTATCGTGTCCGACGCCCTGCGCGGCCGGGGGGCCGGCCGCCGGCTGCTCGCGGAAGCCCTCGCCTTCTGCCGGCGAAAGCCATACGATCGTGTCTTCCTCTGGACTTTCGAGGGGCTGGATGCGGCACGCCACCTCTATACCGCGGCGGGATTCACGCGCGTTCACCAGCAGGAGGGCATGCAGTGGGGCGCACCGGTCACCGAGCAGCGTTTCGAGCTTGAGGGACCTGATGGCCTGCGACCACCGGCGCCAACCCCCGCCGCCCCGAACGACGATAAACGCGATTAACCCCTGGAGGCCGTTTTGCCCGACTCGATCACCAACAGCATCGGCATGGAGCTCATTCGGCTGCCGGCCGGGAGCTTTGTCATGGGAGGGGACTGGGACGCCGAGCAGGCCGATGAAAACGAACTGCCGCAGCACGAAGTGACGTTCAAACAACCCTTTTACATCGGCCGCACGCCGGTCACGCAATCCCAATGGGAAGCCGTCATGGGTACCAACCCGAGCGAATTCAAGGGGGAGGACCACCCCGTGGAAACCGTCTCCTACGAGGATGCGGCCGCGTTCCTGGCGCGGCTGAACGCCAGCGAAGACAGCCCGGGTTACCGACTGCCCACCGAAGCCGAATGGGAGTACGCCGCGCGGGCCGGCACGGCGAGCACCTACTGCTTCGGCCCGCAGACGGTCAGGTTGACGGAGTACGCCTGGTTTCAGAAGAACAGCGGGCGGTCCACCCAACCCGTCGGTCGGCTGGCGGCCAACGCCTGGGGGCTTTACGACATGCACGGCAACGTTCACGAGTGGTGCGCCGATTGGTTCGACCGCAACTACTACGCCCGCAGTCCCCGCGAAAATCCACGCGGCCCACGCAAGGGCGTGGCCCGGTGTCTGCGCGGCGGCGACTGGGGCTCGGAAGCCTGGTACTGCCGCTGTGCCATCCGCAGCCTGAGCGCGCCCTCGCGCCGCAGTCCGCGGGTGGGCGTGCGCATTGCCCGGTCTCTGGCGCGGCCGGCCTCCACTAAACAATCAAAGGGGTTGATGGCCCGGGTCTTTTCACCGCGCTGACCAGGGTCCTGGTCGGCCCAAACGCCCTTTTCGCGCCCGGGCGCCCACGACCTGATTTACGCCCCGGCTACCCGTGGTAAGAGGCATAGCGGATTTTGTTCTTGCCCGCTTTTTTCACCGCCCACATCAGCCGCTCCGAAGCCCGGATCATCTCGCGCGGCGTCCGGGGTGCCGAGTAAAAGGTGACCACACCGACACTGAAGGTCACCCGCCAGCCGTTGTCATCCATTACATCGGCGAGACGGTCGCGAATCTTGGGAAGGACGACCTTGGCCGCCTCCTGATCGGTT
>CAYMAR010000002.1:0-18939 GCA_964388465.1 uncultured Desulfobacteraceae bacterium | reverse complement strand
GGCGAGACGGTCGCGAATCTTGGGAAGGACGACCTTGGCCGCCTCCTGATCGGTTTCGGGCAAAAGGACGACGTATTCGTCGCCGCCCAGACGCGCCACCCGGTCCGTCGCCCGCAGGTAACGCATCATCGTCCGGGCGACTTTTTGCAGCAGGGTGTCGCCCACGGTGTGGCCCTTGCGGCTGTTGATGGCCTTGAACGCATCGATCCCGACGTAGGCCAGGGTCATCGGGCGGCCGTAGCGTTTGGTTTGAAGGTATTCGTTTTCGACCAAATTGTAGAGCGCCCGGCTGTTCAGCGCGCCGGTCAAAAAATCGGTCAGCGAAAGCGCCCGGGTGCGGGAAAGCGCCCGCTGCATGCGGGCCAGCAAAATGACGCCCAGGACGTATACGGCGCCCCACGACACCAACAGCCACAGGGCTTCGGTCAATGACCGCTGCGGGGCCCCGGCATAATAGTGGCTGGCCGCCCACTGAAAACCCGCACAGGCCAGGGCGAGAAGCAGCCCCGGGCCGCGCCCGGCCTGTAGGGTCACGAAGTACAGGGGCAGCAGATAGACCGCGGCCAGCGAATAGGCACGGCCGGCCAGATAATCCAGCACGGCCACCACGCCGGCCGATGTCACCCCGATGACCAGGATGACCAGCTTTTGCTTTCCCGCGCTCAGTTCACGCATGTCGGCCGCTATGGCTCGACCACGAACTGGACCGAGCCCAGCACCTGATCGGCATCGTCTTGCAGGTAGACTTTCCAGTTGCCCCGGCGGTCGCCAATCTTTTTGCTGGCGAAGGTCCGCCAGCGGGGACCGGCGTTCAGCGAAAGCGGCACCCGGGCCACTTCCTCGTCGCCAAAGTACCAGACCAATTGAACCGCGACGGACCGGGTGATATCGCGGGCTTCCAGAAAGCAGAAGACGGTTTCCGTCCCCGCCGGGAAAACGTCGGTAATGCCCACCGGTTCGCGTTGCTCGATGTCGGTGCCGACCACCAGGCGCTCGACGCTGAAGGGGGCGTTCTGGGCCAGTGCACCGGCGGTGACGCCGGCAAACACGAGAACGGCACTCAGTCCCACAGTCAACAGCCGCCGTCGTGTCTCAGACGAAAATCGCATCTGCGGCTCCTTTCAGAATAACACGGGTTGGGAATGCCATAGGACCCGCCCACCGGAACGGGATTACTCGGTTGGCACCGTTGCGAGCATTTAGCCTGGATTGGGCCGGCATCACAGCAGCGACTGGTCACGCGGCATGCCCATGGCATGGTAACCCTTGTCCACGTACACCACCGTTCCGGTGATGCCGCTGGCCAGCGGGCTGCACAGGAATGCGGCCGTCTGACCGACCTCGGCAGCGGTGAGTTCGTCGCCCAGGGGCGCATTCCGGGAGACATAGGCCACCATACGGTCAATCGAACCGATGGCGGCGGCGGCCCGCGAGGCCAGGGGACCGGCCGAGATGCAGTTGACCCGCACCTGATGACGGCGGCCGGCTTCATGGGCCAGAACACGCACGTCGCTCTCCAGGGCGGCCTTGGCGGAACTCATCCCCCCGCCGTAGCCCGGGATGACCCGCTGGCCGGCGAGATAACTCAGGGCCAGAAAGTTGCCGCCCGGGGGCATCAGCGGGGCCAAACGGCGCACCATGGCCACCAGCGAATAGGCGCTCACGTTGACGGCCGCCAGATAGCCGCTGCGGCTGGTCTCCAGGAGCGGTTTCTGCACCTCGGGCCCGTTCGCCAGCGAATGCACCACGATGTCCAGCGGCCATTCGCCCCCATCCTGCTGCAGACGGCTGGTCAGGCCCTCCAGGGTATAGTCGCCGACGTCCCTGTAGCGCTTGTTGGTTTTGATCTCCGCGGGCACATCCGCCATGGTGTCGAAGGCGGCATCCAGCGGATAGATGTTTTCGAAATCGAGAAGCTCACCGCTGCTAAGGCGCCGGGAGGCGTCGAGTTTGCCGCGGTCCAGCAGCATTTTGAAGATATTCCAGGTCGGCGGCCAGGTACCGACACTCACCCGGGCCCCGGCCTCGGCAAGCGCCTTGGCGATGGCGAACCCATAGCCCTTATCGTCGGCCACGCCGGCCACCAGGGCGTGTTGGCCCTTTAGATCAATCGTCAGCATCCCGTTATCCTTGCTTGGCCGTGTCGAAAACCAATCCGATCGTGCAATCGCCTCCGGCGCCCGGGCCTTGCCCGGTGGCCCGTTCGAAGACCGGCACGCAACCCCCGGCAACCGTTTTATCTACCCGTAAAGCTTTGCCTATCATGGATTCTTTTCGAAGTCGAGCCGCCGCGCATCCGCCCATGAAAGGCGCCCGATACCCGTCGCCCGCGATTCGGAGGGAAGACTTCAGCGGCCAGGGAACGGCCGCCGATGCCGGGCCAAATGCGCGGAATGCCGAGCAGGGCCCGCAGCGTCACCCAGCCGCCGGTGATGATCCAGAGGCCGAACAGGGCTTGAGGATGGGAGGTGTCCAGCAGGATGACGTTGAGCGCCCGAGGGGCGATGCACCGCGCATGGCATTGCGCCGATAGCGGAAGTCGCCGTCACCCCAGTGAATCCCGTCCATGGCGAACGCGAAGACATTGATCGGTCGGAAAAGCAAGGCTGCCGGCGACGGTGCCCCCCACCGGGCGACAAACGCCGTATCGACGACGCCGGTGACAGGCTCCGCCGCCAAGGAAACCAGGACAGGCAGCGCGAGCCGCACCAACGTGGCGTGGGGCGCCGTTTGGTAGGGATGCCCTGGTCAGAGGGGTTGCATGGGCCCGGCGGTCTAGTCGCCCAGAAAGCCCTTCACCTTATCCGTAAGGCTTTCCACCTGTTTTTTGCTTTTTTCGTCGAGCCCTTTCACCGAAAAGCCTTTGACCGTGACACCCAGTTCATCGAGCCCCTTGCTCAGCACGGCCGTGACATCGGGGGACTGCATCTGGGTGTACAATTCGGCCAGGATCAGGTTCATGGCCTTGGCCGGCGTGACGCCTTCCTTCTGGCCCCCAACGTCCTTCAGCTCGATGTAGGGCAACTCGGCGGAGACCGTTTTGCCCGCCAGGGCCTTGGCCGCCAGGTTGATGCGCCCGTCCTTGATCACAACGCTCCTGATCAGCAGCTTCTTACCGCCGCTGTCTCCGGTCCCGGCTGTTTTGGATGCATCGCCGCCGGATTGCCCGACGCCGGTGCGCTGCTTCACATTGCGCAGCAGGGCCTTGAAATTATCCTCCCGGCCGGAACGTTCGTAGGTAATCTCCGGTGCCACGACTTCGATCTGGTCGATGACGATGGGGTTGCCGGTCAACGACTTCTCATCCACGTTGACGTAGATGCTGCCGACTTGCATGGCCTGGGGGGTATTGAACCCCTTGGGGTTGCCCAGCAGGAGATCGCTCAGCTTGGCTTCACCGGAGAAAAGAGAAACGCCGGCGTCGCCCAGGCGCACCTGCGTCTGGGTGATTTCGGGTCCGTAGGTGTTGACGGCCTTCTTGATGATCGGCCCCAGATTGGACAACCCGAAAAAAACAACCGCCGCCACCACCACGACGAGGGCACAGCCGATCAGAACCAGTTTTTTCATGAGGGTATCTCCTTTCATTCAACGTTGGCACAATGGGAATACGACGCCTGCGGATGTCCGCCCGTGCTATAACGGCAAATGTTTCATGCAGGCCTGCATACCATCCAGGTGGGCCTCCAGGCGATCCGTGTCCTCCCGACCGCGGATGCCGTTTTTGAGACAGTAATCCACCGCGTTGAGATAATTGATCTTGGACAGGGCCTCTTTGTAGACAATTTCCTGCCGCTTGTACATTCGGCCCCCCAGATTCTGGATCTGCTTGAGCCGCTGGGGCGGATCGTGTCTTTCGGCGGCCGTCTTCTGGAAATACCGGAATACCACCTGGTAGGATTCAAACAGCGGCGAAAGAAACCCGGCGAAGCACTTGAGTTTGCGGTAGCCTTCCGAAGTCAGGTTGTAGGCTTCCGGCAGGGAGGGGTGGGGCACGACGATGGCATCCGTCATAAAGGCCTTGAGGGTCTTGCGCGTAACGGTGTCGGGCAAGGATCCCTCCCCCAGGCTGAACTCGTTTTGAAACAGGGTCTGCAGGAAATCGAAGCGGGCCCTCAGATCACGGGAGCTGAACTGAAAAGCGTCCGCCGCCAGAATCGCGATGGCGGTCAGCGCCGCGGGGACGAAGGGCGCGATGCAGTTGTTCTTGTAGTAATCCAGGGCGCTGCGCTTGGACGGGTGGACCTGGTAGTGGACACCGGCGTCGGTCTCCTGGTCCTTGGCCCGAAAGGTCTTGATATACTTCTGCTGCACGAAATGCTTCAGGATGCGTGCCACGGCGTTGGGCACGTCGTAGGATAGGGTCTCCGCGCGCGCGACCTCCCGCGCATCGAGGTAGTTCATGAAGGTGTCGACATGGGCGTCGATTTGCTCCCGGCTGACGATCTTGTGGGGCCGGTTCAGAAGGGCCGCCGCCACGAGCGCCTGGGGGGTGACCACGGTCTCGCGATCGATGGCCTGCAGGACGCGGTTGCCCAGGTCGCGGGTCAGCGTACGCAGTTCCTTGCTGCGCATGTCACGCACGCGCGCCCCGTATTCGTTCTCCAGTTCCCGCAGGCGGATGGGGTCGCAGAACTGGATGTAGATCCGTCCGAAGCGTTTCTTGAGCAGGCGCCGGGCCCGGACAAACTGCTCGAAGGATTCCGGCGCTTTCTGACCGCCCTGGATCTCATGAATGTAGGCCCCTTCCTCAGGCACCCGTTCGTAGCCCACATAGATGGGCACGAACGTCAGTTGCTCGCAGGCCCCATCGTGGACGGCGTTGAGGATGATCGAAAGCATCCCCAGCTTGGGAAGCAGGAGCTTGCCGTTGCGGCTGCGGGTGCCCTCGATGAACACCTCGATGTTGAAGCCCTGCCCCAGGAGCATACGGATATATTCGGAAAAGACCTTGGCGTATAGCAGCGCCCCCGAGAAGGAGCGGCGCACGAAGAAAGCGCCCACCCGGCGGAAAAAGGGCCCCACCGGCCAGAAGGCCAGGTTGTTGCCGGCAAAGATATGCGGGCAGGGCATGTTGTTGCGCCCCATGAGATAGGAGAGCACCAGGTAGTCGATATGGCTCTTGTGACAGGGAATCAGGATCAACGGCCCCTCGCGCGAGGCCCGGCGGGCGGCGTTGAAGCCGTCGCTGTTGAAGGCGATCCCGTCGAACATGGCGTTCAGCAGCGCGTGAACCAATCCCAGCCCCATCCGGACCACCCAGGGGGTGGGGCGGGCGGCGATCTCGTCCACGTATTTCAATGCCTCCCGGTGTACCTCGGGGATGGTTGTTTTGCGCCGCCGGGCGTAGGACTGCATGAACTGCTGCAGACGGTCGTTGGTCAGGATATGCTGCCGGATTTCCTCGGCGGGTTTCAGAATCGGGCCCGTAATGCTCTGGCGGTGGCGGGTGATGCGGTCAAGCAGTTGGTGACGGAGAACCAGGGCGTCCCGGGCGCGCCCCTGCCCCCGCCCGTCCGCCTGTTCCATGAAAGCCTGCAGATCGACCGGTTCGGAAATCTCGACCAGAACCTTTTCGGGGGCGAAAACAATTTTCCACAACCGTCGCCAGAGACCGGGATTGGGATCCGATCCCATGAAAAGCGTTTGGTGGCCCATCACTGGCGTGGTGGTGTAGAAGATCAACTGGGGCACCAGCCAGATGGGCCGATTGATCTTTTTCTGCAGGGCGATCAGGAAGGCCAGCGGGTCGGGTTGGGACTGGACGTAGCGCCGATAGAATTCATTGCTTTCCACCAGCGAAAGCATGGCCGCCCGCCCGTTGCGCAGTTCGCGCTCGAGATACCCCCCGGCAAAAGGATCCGGCCGGCGAAAGCGTCGCAGCAGCAGGTCCGCGTGGGCCAGAAAAATCCGCCCCAGGCGGGCCAGGGGCTGAAACCAGTAGGAGCGGTAGTAAAACCCGATTTCGGGGCAAGGCAGACCGGCCCGGTGGTAGAAGGCATGAAAAAAAAGCCGTTCGAGCCGGCTTTTATGCTTGGTGACGTAGACCACCACCGCATCTTGGGGGAGCCGGCGCACGATCTCGGTCTGGTCCGCCTCGATCGTGACATGGGAGAACAAGAGCCGGAGCAATACCGCCGGCAGCCGCCCCAGCCGCGCCGGCAGGAACCAGCTGAAGTGATCGTGGGTCTGCTGCAGAAACCTGTCAATCAGGCCCGGGGTCGTGGAAGGACGTGCCATGGGCTATAGTAATCCCTGAGCGTCTTCCAGCAACAAGCGGCCGATGGCGTCGGCCAGGGAAAGGACTTCGAACGGCGGCCGGCCCTGCAATTCAGCCGCCGTGCGCGGAACGGAATCCGTGGTCCAGAAATGCGCGAAGCCGGCCGTAAGAAAAGGCTTCCAGGCCGCCTCAGGAAAGACGCCGTGCGTGACATAAGCGCTCACGGCCGCCGCGCGGTGGGCCGTAAGGACCCGCAGGCACTCCAGCAGCGTCCCGCCGCTCATGGCCAGGTCGTCGACGATCACCACGTGACGGCCCGCCGGATCGCCTTCCCGGATGCTGATCCGCCGTCGGCCGCCGTCGCGCACCTTGTGACAGACGATCTGGGGGTGTTCCCCGAACCAGCGCCCAAAGCGCTTCCGGGCGCCTTCGTCCGGAAAGGCGATCGCCAGATTGTCGATCCCGGACAGTCGGGCGCGCAGCAGGGGTACACCGGATTCCAGACGCGGGATGACCTGATCCGAAAAATAAAACCGCTCCTGCAGCGCGTGGATATCGAAGATGATCACCTGGGTGGGCCCCGCCAGGGTCATGGGCACCCCGGAAATCATCTTGGCCAGGGTGGCCGCCGTGGCAATCTGGCCGTCCCGGTCGACCCGCTCCATCGTTCCGGTGGGATAATAGGGCAGCACCAGCTTGAAGGAGCGCACCGCGTAGCGGGGGATCTCGTAAATGGCCGACAGCTGGGTGAAGATATCCCCCGGTTTTTCGAAGGCGGCCAGAAAGGCGAGGTGATGATTGCGGATGATCTCGATATTATCGATGAGCAGGTTCGGGAACCCGTCCGCAAAGACATCCCAGTGGATGGGCGCGGTCCGGATCGCCTCGTGTGCGGCGGCGATGCGGGCGGCCAGGGCACTCATCTGCGGGCAGGCCAGCAGGGTGATCATGGGGCAGCCTCCATTGGGTTGCAGGCCGACCGGCAAATTGGATGCCGGACGGGCGGGGCGCTATTCGACCGCCGGCAGATAGTCTTCCCGCACGGGGGTGAAAACCTCCACCGCAACCGAATCCTCGTGGGCGAAGGCGCTGTGGTCCACATCGCCGGGGATGCACCAGCTGTCGCCCGGCCGGACGGCGTGCGTCCGGTCACCGATGGTCAGGTCGATCCGGCCGGACACCAGGTAGCCGGTCTGCTCGTGGGGGTGCCGATGCACCGGCAGGTCGGCGCCCGCTTCCAGGTGAAACTCCGCCATCAGGGTCTTGGGCCCGTAAACAATCGTTTTCATGCGAATCTTGTCGATGACCTGACGATAGTCTTCAGCACTGCGCGGTGTAAACATGCGTTTCCCTCGCCGGATAAGGAGCCGGTCTTTGAAGACGGCCCAATTGCGGAGAGCAGCGTAGCAAAAGATAGCGCCTTCGACAATATGGGACCCGCGGCGGCGGATGACGGAAAATCCACCTGATTGCGTTTATGGACGGTCTTTCATGTTACCGATGCGATTCGGGGCAGGAACACAAGAAAGGTCGCGGCCTTCAGGAAGCTGGCTTGCAAAAGAGCACCTCGACCACATTGCGCACATACTGCTCGTCCGGGAGGTCTTCGCTGGCTGGGGCCGGAAATGTCACGATGGACTTGAAATGCTCGGCCAGCGCCGCAAACAGGGTCACGCGCGCCTCCGGGTCCAGACGGCTGCGCCGCATGACGGCCGCGAGCGCAATGCCGGCCTCTTCGGGCGAGACGCGTTGCCGCAGGCGGGCGGTCAGATGAGGATAGGCCCGGAGCGAGTTGAATCGGCTGCCGGCCAGGGCGGTCAGATCGGGCAGCGCGATTGCGGGCAGATGGACGACGATGGTGTTGGCGGCGATATCGCCGAGGCGCTGGCGATAGCGGCTGCCGAGGCAGGTCAGCCCGCCCACCAGGTAGGCCAGGGGCAGACTGTCGACCGCCCGCAGCAGGTTACGGATGACGACCTGGCTGAATCGCAGTCGCAGCCCGTTGAGGTCCAGCACCCGCAGCCGAAAAAGCTTCTTGCCCAACGTCTGGCCCCGCAGCCACCATTCGGTGGCGATGCCGTAGCCCAGCGTGATGGCAAAATACGTCAAGATTTGGACGGCCGCGCCGAGATCGGGGTCGATGATGGCAAACAGATTGAACAACAGGGGCTGCACCGATGTGAACAAGGCCAGGATACACCCCAGGTCCGTAATCCAGGCCAGAAAGCGCACCACGGGTCCCGCCAGTGGCAAGGCGAAAGTGATCCCCTCCGGGGTGCGGATATCAATCGTTTGGTATGAGCTCAGGGCATTCACGGGTTCTCAGACGTGCCTTCCGGCGCGGCGCCCGGTGAAACGCTGCCACCAGAGGCTTGAGCGGCCGGCCAGCGCCAGGAACAAGGTGAGCAGAATCAGTTCCAGGACCCCGAAGCCGATTTTGAATTCGTAGGGCAGCACCGGGGCATGGTACTGGGAGAAGAACGCTTCCACCAGGCCCGCCCAGACCAGCATCAGGGCGCACCCGCCGATCAATGTCACCAGATCGCCGCGAACCCCTTGAAGCCGGACACGCATGGTCACGGGCCGTCCGCGCCCGATGAGGGCACCGGCCAGCACGAGCCCGGCCTGACTGCCGATCAGGATGGCCGGAATTTCAAATGCACCGTGGGGCAAAAGCCAACCGGCCACAAACACCCCTTGGCCGGCCCGAAGATAGTCCAGGACCACGGCTCCCAGAATGGCGCCGTTGTAAAAGACCAGCAACACGGTACCGATGCCCCAGGACATCCCCAGCGCCATGGCCAAAATCGCCACCTTGGTGTTGTGGGTCATGAGGTGCGAGGAAAACTGGGCCATATGGCCGTCGAGGCGTTTATGCCTATCGGTCGCTTCCTCGCGCGCAACGCGCTCGGAAGGATCGCCGGCCAAATGGGAAAAAGGCACCAGCACCGGCTTGGCTTCGCTGTCCAGCGCCACCGCCAGCGCACCGAAGACGCCGCCGGTCAATAGGATGGCCGTGCTAAGTAAAAACGGTGCCAGGTGCCGGCGGAAAGTCTGCGGAAAGCTCCGCCACATCCAGCGCCATGACCTGAAACGAGCTGCTTGGCCACGAATGGTGTAGATCTCGCTGTAAGCCCGCCCCACGAGGTTTTCGAGATATATTCGAATTTGAGGATCGGTGGCATAGGTGGCGATCTGGGCCAGACCCGAGGCTGTACGCCGGTAGAGATAATGAAACTCGCGGACCTCTTCGAACGGCATGCGCTGGTCGGGGTCCGCGTCCAGCCTGTTCAGGCGGGCTTCCAGACGCTCCCAGTGGGGGCGCTCCCGGCCAATGAATTTATCCAGGTCGACAATCATAGCAACTGACGTTGTTTAATTTCCAAATAGTGCGCAATCACCCGCAGACCCAGGCGATCGGTTTCCATCAGACTCAAGCGGACGCCCTTTCGCTGCAGGCGGCGCTGGGTCTCGCGCAGGTGATGCCAGGTGTGGTGACCGGCCAGCGCCCGGTGGATCCCGGCCGGGCTGTCGACCGCCGGATCCGAAAAAAGCGGCCGGGCCCCTGGCGGACGGATCATGTTCACCAGGACCACGTGCTGTCGACGGATCATGTCCACCTGCGCCGCAAAACTTTCGGCCAGTACCGGGTCGTCCAGGCTGGTTAGAAACACGATCAGCGCCCGACGGCGGAGGTGAGTGGCGATGAAAGCAAACAGGTCGTTGAAATCCGGCGCCACGGCTTCGGCGCGCAGGGTGTAGATCGACTCCAGGCAGGCCGTGGCATGGGCCTTGCCGCTGCCGGCACGCAGAAATCGCGTCACCTGATCGCTGAAGGTCAAAAGGCCAAAGCGGTCGCCTTGCCGCTCGGCGGCCACACCCAGTCCCAGGGCGGCCGTGATAAATGACTCGATCAGGGTCGGCATTTCGCCGGTGGCGGCCCCGTCGTCATTCCCGGTGGGCATGCTGCGACCGCTCAGACGTGAGGCGTCCAACACCACATACAGTTCCTGGGTGCGCTCGATCTGGAAAACCTTGGTTACCGGATGCCCGAATTTGGCCGTGGCCTTCCAATGGATGTCCTCGTATCCATCGCCGGGCAGGTATTCCCGCAACTGTTCGAAATCCCGCCCCTTGCCCACCTGGCGCTGGGAATGAATGCCGATCACGTGCCTGAACGCCCCGCCTCGCAGCAGGCGGTATTCGGTCTGAAGATTGGGATAGACCCGCAGTTCGGAGTCCAGGGCAACGGGGCGCCGAAAAACCCAAAAACGATGCCGGGAGTCCATTTCAAGATAGATCCGCTCCAGAGGGTAGCGGCCGGTCTGGCGGCCCGTCAGCGGCCAGACGGCGTCGCGATGCGGTTCGCTGGCGGACACGGACAGTTCTAAAGTCGTGATATCGGCATGCACGCCACCGGGTAGCACCAGAGCGATCCGGGCCCGCCCACGCCCCTCGCCGGACCATTCCAGACGCAAAGGAAGGGTCCCCGGCCGCCCCTTGGCCAGCCTTACGACCGCAGGCCCTTCGATGCGGAGCTGATGGGTGTGATGACGCGATTGCACGGCATCGACCACGATCCACCCCGTGAACGCCGCCAATATGACCAGCGCGGGGGGTGCCGCCTCTGGAAAGGCCGCCGCCAGGGTTACCACCGGCAGCACGCCCCCCGCCGTCCAGAACAGCAGCCGGTTCTGGGGCACGATCATCGGGGCACCGGCAGGGCTTGCAGAATTTCCTGGACGACTTCTTCGATGGCCAGCCCCTCAACTTCGAGTTCCGGCTGCAGAATGAGCCGGTGACCTAAAACCGCCGGGGCCATGGCCTTGATGTCGTCCGGTGTCACAAAGTCGCGCTCCCGGACCGCTGCCAACGCCCGGCTGGCCAGCAGCAGGGCCTGGGTCGCCCGGGGACCAGCGCCCACAAGAACGCCCTGGTGCTCGCGGGTCTGGCGCACAATATCGACGACATAGGCCCCCAATTCCTCACTCACCAGCACTTGGGGCAAATAGCGTTTGATCTTGAGCAGGATATCCGGCGCCAGCACGGTTTTCACCTCCCCGTTTTCCAGGACGTTTTCCGGGGCCGATGCGCCCAGCATCCGCCGGGCCAGCTCCAATTCCTGCTCGTGCGCGGGTGGGCGCATGCTGATCTTGAGCATGAAGCGGTCTTTCTGGGCTTCGGGCAGAGGGTAGGTTCCCTGATATTCCACCGGATTCTGGGTGGCGAACACCGTGAAATTGGCATCCAGGATGTGGGTCTCACGATCGATGGTGACCGCGCGCTCCTGCATGGCCTGCAGGAGGGCGGACTGGGTTTTGGCCGGTGCGCGGTTGATTTCATCCGCCAGCAGGAAGGTGGTGAACACCGGTCCTTTCATAAGGTCAAAGGTGTTTTCCTTGAGGTTGAAGACGTTGGTTCCCGTGATATCGGCCGGCATGAGGTCGGGTGTGAATTGGATGCGATTGAATTCGCACCCGAGGATGTGCGCCAGGGTCCGCACCAGGAGGGTTTTGGCCACCCCGGGAACCCCTTCGATCAAGGCATGCTGGCCGGTAAAAATGGCGATCAGCGCCATGTCCACCACATTTTCCTGCCCGATAATGACCTTGGCGACTTCATGCTTGGTTCGGGTGAGCACTTTTTGCAACACATCGAGCTTCTGGCTCATCGCGACGGTCTCCTCTTCAAATACTGGCAAATCGATTGATAAGCAGGCACCGGGTCCTTACCGGCCGCAGCGGCGAGCGCTTTGATCCGGGCCCGTCGGGCCGTCGTCTCCGCGGCCGGGCCGACCATGGATTGTTCGTAGGACGCCACGCAGGCGTCGAGCAGTTGATCGTCGGGCAGGTGTCGGCCGATAAGGCTCATCAAGGCCCGATCGGTCTCCTGGTAGGCCATCCGGAAGCCTTGTTCCGTCGAATCGGGCGGGGCCGCCGGAAAGGAATGCCCGTTTCGCCAGATGTAGAGCCCGACCAGGAGGATCAGCCCCGCAATCATCCCGTGCAGACGATAGCGTCGGATCAGGCTGGAAACCCCGGGCCGGTGCTGGATGCCGAAGTGCGTTTCATCGAAGATCACCTTACGGTTGGATCCAATCAAATGACCCAGCAGAACGGGCTGACGATGGCTGCGCAGGGCTTCGTTGCTGATCAGATAGCTGTCGGTGGCCACCAAAATGCTGCCCCTTCCCAGGCGACGTTCCATGATCACCGGCCACCCGTCGACCCGGTAGAGCACGTGCCAGTCCGCATGGCCGGCCTCCAGCACCATACCGCTGCGCCAGGCGATGGTCGCGGGCAGGTCTTGTCCGGCCGCGGGGGCGCGATGCGCCTCCGGCCGAATCGACCCCAGCGGCGGCGTCTCGAGGCGAAACGCCCATTCCGCTTGCAGGTCGATGGTTCGGATGGAGATCGTCTCGGCAGTGGAATCGTCCTTCACAGCGGGGGCTTTGCCCTTTTTGCCTTGAGACACCGCAGGTTCGTCTTCGTCCGTTGGCCGTCTGGGTTTCACGGCCCGCAACATCAACACCGCGCGACCGCCGTCGGCAACAAACCGTTGCAGGACCGCCATGTCGTTTTGAGGTCCCTCCATCGCCCCCGGACCCAATCCTGCCAGAATCAGGGTGGCGGCTTCGGACCCCAGTTCACGAGGGCCGGTAAAATGGCGCGTCACCGTCAGTCCCGGTAGGCGCTTCAGACTGTCAAAAAAGGCGCGCGCTCCCAGCGGATCGGAGCGCAACGATGAATAGGGCGGATAGATATCTCCAGCTTGAAACCGCAGCACGAGCAGACGCAACAAACCACCGGCGAAAAGCAGGGCCGCGGCCAGCCCCAGAATAACGATGACGCGATTAGCCTTGGGCACGAGCAGCGATCTCCTGCTGTTGCGCGGCAAAACGGATGAAATCCTCACGCTTGATCGTTCGCATGCCATACCAGGCGCGATCGAGCCGGTCGACCGACCACTTGAAGGCGGCCCCCAGGGCCGGTCGGTCCGATGCCCGCCGCATGACCTCGCGCTCGTACTCGCGGTTGGACTTATGGTCGGCGAGCATGATGAGATGCTGATTCGCAAGCACGCCCATGGTCGAGAAAAAGCAGGCACGCATGGCCTGTCGAAATCGACCTTCGGCCGCCAGTCGCTGCGCCAGTTGCAGCCATTCGTCGGTGGGCAGCGCGTCCGCCCGGACACGATCATCGCTCAGGTCCGGAACGGTCGTGACCGGGACGGCCGACGGTCGGTCGGTGTCCTTCGTCTTGGGCCGGTAACGATGGTGAATGGCCGCCGCCACCAGAGCCACCAGCGCCACGCCGGCCAGTACGAGCAGTCCTTTGACCCGATCCGGCCAGATACTGCGGTTGGCCTCCGGGGGGCGGCTTTTCAGCTCACGCTCCCACAGCCACTCCCAAATACGTTCGAGCCCGCGCGCGATGGGCTGCATGGTGGTCCGGACGACCTCCTTCAGCCAGTCGAAAAATGACGCGAGCCATCCGTTTTGCGTTTCTTTCGCAACGACGGCCTGTTCCCGGGGCAGGCGCCAGGTGTAGCGCGGCTGCGCCAGGACATCGCGAACGGCGGCATCCAAATCTTCGGCCTGAATCCCGGTCGCCGTCTCGCTGGCGGCGACCTCCAAGGCCCCGCCTTCGGCAGCGTCGACCCGCTGCACGGTAAAGCCCGTTAGGAGCAGCGTCAGCAAAGCCAGGCCGGCGGCTGTTCGGCGCAACCCAACCAGCCGGGCCCGCAGATCTTCGCCCGTCCGGAGCGAACGACCGTAAAAGCATCGCAATGTATACAGGGTCTTGATCAGGGGATCGAGACAGACATGCGCCAGGGCGACGGAAACGGCCAGAAATGTCGTGTTGAACAGGCCCCAGACACCGCTGAGGGTAAAAAGGGTGTCGAGGCCCAAAAAGCGCTTGAGCAATGACGGTGCCAAGGCCAAAAACAGGGCCCCATTGAAGAAAACGAAAAGGCCGAAAGCGCCCAGAACAAGGAGCATCAAATGGTTTTGCTTGGGCCACAGAACCGTCTGGCGCCAGGCCCGGCGGACCAGCGTGGCCAGACCTTCCGGGCCGCCGTCATCGAGCGCGGTGACGTTTTGGTAGAAAGCGTACCCCCAGGCGGCCGGAACCGTAAACAGGATCGCCAGCGGCAGGAGAATGAAACCGCTGGCATGCAACACACCCTGGCGGGCCGCGATCCGCGCCAGGCGCGACAACGTCCAGACGGGCGGTGCCTGGCGCATCAATCGGGAGGCGATCTGCCGACAAAAGACCGTCTGCCAACATTTCATCCAGATGAAGAGCAGCCCCAGACCCAAAGCTCCGGCCGAACAATGGCGCGGGGCCAGCGCGCTGCGGCTCATGTCCGACCAGAAAAACAGCAGGCCCAGTGTAAATGGCAGGGTGCCCACGGCATAGGTCGCCAACACGGAAAAAGGCAGGTTGCGCAGCAGTTGGCTCCCTTCCTCAATCAGGGGCACGGCACCCCTTTCGGTCGCAGGGGTTGCGGCCCTCATGGATCTTCCCATTCGGCGGTCTGCCAAATCGTACCCTCGTGAAACTGATCCGGCAGCACCATAAGGGTTTGGCCCAGGTAATAAAAGCACCCCCAGAGCACCATGAGCCCTAAAGCAAATTGTAGCGGCAACAGCAGGCGGCGCAGAAACGTCCGCCGCGCCCCTGGCCGGTCGTGGGGGGCCGCCAGGCAGCGGGCGCACAGCACGCGCCCCGCGTGCTCGGTGATGCATTCCCGGCAGAAAAAACGCTCGCACTGCGGACAACGGGCCACGGCCTCACGATCGGCATGGTGGGCACAGCGCTGGCGTTCGAGATTCACGGTGGTCATGCCGCCGCCTGCCGAAGCCGGCCGCCGTCGGGGGCATCGGTCGGACGCCTGCGATGCGGCCGCAGACTGGCCAGCCCCCCCAATCCCAATCCCAGCGATGCGACAATGATGGTCAGGCTGAGTCCCATCAGCCAGACATGGTCACGGGGAGAAAGCAGAAGCAGATGCTGATACAGGTCCCAGTGGCTTTCGAGCAGTTCGGGGCGGGTCGCATAGGACCAGATGCTCGCCGCGTAACCCGCAGCGACCTCGAGGCACACGAGCGCCAGCGCCGCCCAGGTGAAGCGCTTCGCCGCGGAATTGATGCCACTGTCGGGCTGACGGGCCAAGGCCACAACGGTCAGAATCATGACGCCCATGACAAACAGGGTCGCCAAAAAACCGTAGATGAGGTTGCTGACGTAAAATTCCAGACCAGCGAGCAGAGCTTGAATCACCAGAGCAGCGAAAAGGATGCGGTGCAGACCGGTCGAAGCCGCGTCCGTCACGGGCATCGTTGGGGGGCCGCCCGACCCGCGTTCCGGTGGTCGTTTCAACCGCGGCGCCCCCGCCGGGGCGGAAAGGCCAGGCGCTGCGCCGGGCAGATTGGCCTGGGCCTCGGCAATCAAAGGCTGAACTTGGTCCAGGACCTTGTCGAGGCGGCGCATGCGGACCAGGGCACGGATCCTCACATTTTGGACGGCGGTGCGAATATGGCAGACACAGGTCGGTCCGCGGAAAAGATTAATGGCCAGCAGCAGGCCCGCCAGAGCGCTGAAGATCAACCACGGTTGCGGGGTGGCATCCCCAAGGGTGCCCACCATCAGGGCCAGGACGCCGGGGAGCCCGAACAAAAAGCTGTAAACATGCTGCATACCGGTTTTCTGGACGATAATGGCCTGGATGTCATGAAAATAAAATCGTCGATAATCCTCGCTCGCCATGGCGGTTTCGGCGCTGAGCAGGTGATCCGGCCCCTGCCATAGCGAGTAGTAGGCGAAAAGTCCGCCGCTTTTGGCCAGTTTGCGGTATCGTGTGGCCGCACGCGCCATCGGTACACACCTCCTCCCCATTGGATCAGATCAGCAGGTAATAGCCAAAGTAGCCCCAGCCACCGATCTGCAGCACGGCAATCAGTGCCGCCAGGACAAACCGCACCCGCGTCCGGGGCAGTAAGCTGGGAGGCGCCTTCCAGTAGCGCACGACGATATAAAGCGTCAGCGGTGCGGTAATGCAGGTAACGAAGAAAAAAAGCATCGGCAGTACGGCCGTCGCCAACGCAATCGCATCGTAGAGCGTGCGGTGATCGTCCAGGTCGGCAATGCGCCGTTCTTTGCGTCCGGTCTCGAGACATGACGGGCAGATGTGCTGCCCGTTGATGTCCATATCGCAGAGGGCGCACAGGAAACGTCCGCAGGCCGTGCAGACCACCGTGGCCTGTTTGCGGGCATGGTAATAGCAGCTTGCCGTCCGTGGCGCCCGCAGGGATGCACCCTCGCGACCGACAGGCAGCGGCCGCCCCAGGGCCGGAAATGTCGCAACCCGCACCGGCAGGTTGCAGTTGCGGCAGTTGGCAAAGGCGCCGGTATTGAATCGGGCCGCGTCCAACACCGCCTGGCAGTTGCTGCAAGTGATAGGCACTGAGGTTCTCCGATGCCGGAACCGTCACGGGCGGGCCATAAAATCAGGCGCGGCCCGCGTCGGGGTCAACCGTGACGATGTGGCTTCCATTATTTTTTCACCACACGCGTGCTGCAGATATGATCGTGCAGGGCGCGCTTCTCGCTGTCAAAAGCGGCCATAATGTAACCGATCGCCAAAATCAGGCCGCTTAGGATCTCGGCAAAGTAACGCCCCAGCGCCCGGGCATAACTGACACGGCCGCCGTCGGGGCGCACCACCTTGATGCCGCAGGCCATTTTGCCCAGGGTGGCGCCGTAGCGCCCCACCATAAAGGTGGTGTAGGTCGCCGGGATCAGGATGTTGAAGATCTGAATGACCAGAGTGGCCGCGAGGGAGCCGTCGGCGCTTTCGACACCCCCGACACCAATGGCGAGTCCGAGCATGAATCCGATGATCATGCTGACCACCGTGACAATCAGCATGTCAATGAATTTGGCCCCAAAGCGGATCCAGAAACCCGCATAAACCATGGCCTTTTGCACCCGCACACCTTCGCGCAGCTTCTGGGTAAAAAGTGGTTTGCAGGCCGCACAGATATGGGCGTCGTCAAAACGGATAAGATCATCGGGTGGAAAGACCCGGCCGCATTCGGAACAGCGCGCGTCCGACCGTTCAGCAGTGGGGGCGGCCGCGGAAGGAGTGGCCGCCGACAGAGACAAGTCCTGGCGCTCCATTTCCAGGGACGATCCATGCGCGGATTGGGCCGCCGGTGCTGGCGGCGGCGGCGCCCCCTTGACGAACTGCCGCAAGGGCTTCCAGCCCGGCATATCGATGCGCCTCACCTGGGTTTCGGCGGTAATCGTTTTAGATTTGAAAAGTGCCTTCAGATCGTCCGTGCTGATCGGCCCGTTTTCTTCTTCGTTGAGTCTATAGAACCATTCCATGAAGAGCTCCTGAATTAATATTCTTTAGCGAGGTAGGCGTTTATCCATCGATATTTAAAATGCGTGAAGGACCGCGGTTCGGCCCGTATCCGGAACACAAACGAGTTGCAGAAATATGCAAATTATGCGCCAACTCTTTAATTTTCTTGCTTTCCCCATCGGTCGCGGCCGTCCGACGCGCGCGCAAACGATCGTGTCGGAAGAATCGCCGCTCACGCTGGGGGTTACAGCGGCAGGTGCCGTTCGGCCACCACGGGGCGCGGGTCGTGTTGCCAACCACGCCGTACTGACAAAAAGCGTCAAAACCTGACAATGTTTGTCAAACAGCTTCGCCCACGGGCCCCGCTGTGCCGACGCCGTAACAAGCTATCCGGGTGGCGGCGTGGATGCAGGGATGCCCGGGTCGCCTTTTACGCGGCGGACACCTATCCGGCATGTGGATCAGGCACGATAAATTCGGGGATGTCGGGGCGGGGACCGGCTGTCGTAAGATCCATCTTACAGAAATAACCGAATAGCGTTAAGACGTCAAAACCATGACGGATCAGCACCGCGTTGGACGAAAAAACGGTTTGGATTTGTTTTGTTGCTTCGGCGTGCTTAGCATACCTTTTCACTAGTTTCATTGAACGGTACAGGTTCAACCATGAAGCAGAGGAATTCAACTATGAAAAACATATGCATCTTCATCGCCCTGGGCCTTCTCGTCGCGTTTACGGCCGTCAACCTGTTTCTGCCTTACGCGCTCCTGGTGCTGGCGCTGTTCATACCGCTGGGGTTCGCCTGCAAGGTGATCAGCCGATCCCAAAAAAAGGAGTGTCGTCTGGGCTTTTGCTGATGCGGGGGGGGTAAACCACGGTGGATGGCTTGTCAGACGGCCGCCCGCTGACGCCGCATATTGGTCTTGAGCAGCACCAGCGCTTTTTCGCGGGCGGCCAGGATGGTCTTGAGGGTCTTCCCCGCAAACTCCGGGCGGGTCAGGACGTGCGCTTGGAGGGCCTGGCGGTAGAGCCGATACTCGTCGCGGGATGAAATGTCGGGTTCCACTCCGGCGCTAAACAGAAAATCGTCGATCGGGGCGTTTTTGCCATTGAGGTTGCCCTCGGTCAAATCCACACGGAATCGTTCGTAAACCAGAAAGCAGTGCACCACCGGTATGGCGGGCAGAGCGAATTCGCGGGCGATCCGATCCGCACCCGTGACGAGGCGGTCATTCATGGCGTAGATGCCGATAGACTTGTCGACCGGCAGTGCCAACTCCCTGGCCAAAAGCCCGACCGCCATATGTTTGGTCGTGCAGGAGCCGAAGCCCTCCTCGAACAG
>CAYMAR010000001.1:44069-49974 GCA_964388465.1 uncultured Desulfobacteraceae bacterium | reverse complement strand
TTCTTCTTCCTGTTCGATAAAACCGTAACCTTTCTTGTCGCTAAACCACTTCACAGTCCCATTTGCCATGGTCACAATCTCCCCGTGTAAAGCAGGCTCCGGATCCCGGGTCTCCCGATGGCGTCCAGAGAGATAGGCCCCGATACCGAAGCCGACCCACAGCCAAAAACCGAGGATTCACTACCTTCTTGTTTGACGGATTGCCAAAGCAAAGTCAAGCAAAACATCGGATTCCATTGTCAATCGGCGTTACCACCGAAGGGGCGGGTTTCAGGGGCGCGGAACGATGCGATACCGGATACGCACCCGGTCGGGCTGTTGTGGAGCGAGTTTGAGCGATGCCGGTGCCAGGGCGATCGCCGCCCCGATCTCGCCGGAAGCCCTGAGATCGTCGACGACCACCTTCTGCGTGTAGATGGTTCGCAGCTGATCGATTATCTGCTGCCCGCCGCTGACCTCGATATGACTGGGGACGACCTCCACATCCTGCACCAGAATGTCGGGGGGCAGACGGCCTTCCCAGTCCACCTGCACCGGTAGTTTCCGGCGTCCGGGAATATCGATCATGATCTGCACGCTGGGCGGTTCGATCTTCTTGATCTTGGCGCCCGGGGGCAGGGATATGTTATTTTCCTGAATCGTGAAGATATTGCGACCGGGTTGCGCTTCGGTCAGGTCGAAGCGCACCTTGATCTGGTTCGGGCTGATGGTCTTGATCAGGGCCCGGGTGCCGCTGATTTGAATGTCGACGGCGGTGTCCGAGGTTTCAATGATCTCCATGCTGGGATCGCTTTTGATGTATTCGATCGGCGCGTTGACCGTCATGAGGGTCCGGACCACGCCCAGCGAGAAGCTGGACCAGATGCCGCTGACGATGAAAACCGAGAGTGCGGCGGCCGTGACGACCGACCACCGGGCGCCCCTGTCGGGCGGGGCGTTCTCCAGGCCGAGTCGGAGATGGGCACGCAAGCGCTTTTCGAGGGAGGCCGGATCGTTGATGTCCTCGATTTCACCGGCTTTGGCGATTTCCACTGCACCCCGCTCCTCGGACACGATCAGCACCAGGGCGTCGGACATGTCCGTCAGTCCCAAGGCCGCGCGGTGGCGGGTTCCGAATCGGCTGGGGAGGCCTTTGCGGTCGGAAAGCGGCAGGATGCCCGAGACTTCGACGATCCGGTTGCCCTCGATGACGGCCGCACCGTCGTGCACCGGGTTGTCGGGCCAGAAAATGCTCTCGATCATTTCGGGCGAGACGAGCCCCTGACAGGGAACGCCGCTCTGCACGAGTCCGTCGATGGGCTGGTGGCCCCGAAATACGAGGAGCGCGCCGATTTTGCGGCGCGCCAGTTGAAAGGCACTGGCGGCAATAATTTCGATGGGGGTCTGCACCGGTTTGGTATCCACGCGCCAGAGGAGATCCTTGAGGCTTTTGGACTGGAAGATCCGTCGGATTTCGTAGCGAAAAACGATCAGGACCCCGATCGCCACCAGCGCGGTAAAGTATTGCAGAACGGTGTTGGTGATGATCATGCCGTAATAGGAGACCGCGCCCTGAAAAACGAGCAGCAGGGCGATAAAGACGGCAAAGCCGAAAAGGCGGGTGCCCCGGAGCAGAATATAAAGCCGGAAAAGAATGTAGCTGTTGAGCAGGATGTCCACCAAGTCCTGCCAGCGGAGGGTGCCCATCAGATTGTCCAAAAACGAAGGCATGGGTTATTCCGTAATGCTGAAGCGGAGGATGGCATACAACTGGCCGTCGGCGTCGCGGATTTCGACCCGCCAGGGACCTTTGTCCGCCTCGCGCAGCTTAATGCTGCTGACCGTGGCCCAGCGCGGCGGCTTGAGAATCAGTCGCTTGCGGTAGACGCGTTCATCGCGTTTGATCCAGACGTGATAGATCTCGGTTTCGCGGGGGACGACGTCAAATGCCGTGAAGCACATGATCGTACCCTGTGACACCGGGTAAACCGCACTCGGATTGACCGGTTGGAAATTCTCGATCGATTCGCACAAAACGGCCTGGGTTAGGGTCGGGCCGGCCTGATCGGCGCGGGCCGGCGGTGCCTCGGGCGTTTGGGCCCAGGTCCCCGTGGATCCTAAGGGAATCAGGCAGAGCGTCATGATGATGGCCAACAGACTCGACGGCATGGTGTTTGCGGTCCTTGAGGGAAGGGTCTTCCGGTTGCATTGACCCGGCGCTTGCGGCGGCCGTCCCAACCGGTTAGCGCCAAAGGATGTTTTTTCCCGCCAGCCTGCCATCAGATGCCGTCCAATGCAAGCGCTGGTTGAACGGTCATCCCTGCCGGTATCAGGCCGCGTGGGAGCGACCCGGTTTGAACGCCTGCATCAAATGGGTATCCATGACGGCTTCGAACCCATGGATGGTGGCCACCACCTGTCGATTCGGGTCCAGGAAATAAAAGTCGGCAATCGCTTTGTGCGGCCCCAATTCGCGGGCCACCAGCACAGCCTCGATGCGGCCGGCGGGAAAACGGCGGCTGTACTGACGGTAGGCGGAAAAATAGCTGGGCAGGGACACTTTGCCCGATTGCTCATAGCACCACAGACTGGCCATTTGAAAGGCGCAGTCCATGATCAATGGGTCGGCAATCCAGTGGTTGCGGGCGGGGTTCTTGACCCAGCGCGAAGGCGCGGGGGCGGTGGCGATTTCAGCCCGCATGCCTTCAGACGAGCTGGCCGCCACACGATGCAGCCCCTGCAGCCGCAGTCCGTGAAACAGGATGTTGGTGTAAATGTCTTTGGGGGTGCGGGGATAGTCGTCCTTGGCAAGGCTCGGGGGGGGGGTAAAAGCCGGCGGCGTCGCGAAGCGGTCCGATAACAGGGCCGTGGCCCGGCAATGGATGACACCCCGACCGGGCGCCTGACCGTTGCGCAGTTCCAAATAAATCTGATAGCCGTCCGGGTGCGCTTGGCGGCCGGCGGTCAGAACGCGAATCGGGCGCGGGCGCTCGTTTTCCAATACGATTCCTTTGAGCAGGCGCATATCATCCAGACCGGTCAATACCATCCCGGGATGATCGTGGAGGGCACCGTGACCGAGCCATTCCGCGATCAGCGCCATCGGGACCACGGGGCTCCCGTCCAGCCGATGGTCATCCAGGATCGGATAGTGTTCTAAACTGACTTCTCCCTGAAAAATGATGGTGGCGGCCGTGTCGTTGGCTGCCCGCGAAGGTGAAGAATTCGTTTCCGGCTCTGGATCGCGCTCGGCGGCCGGCAGTTCGGCGCCGATCACGACCTCGACGGCGTCATCGCCGGCCGTGCTCATTTCGGTGGTCAGGGCGCGCGTGCCGGCCGTCATGGAAATCAGCGGAATGCCACGGCGCGCGAAGGCTTTTTTGAGCGTCGCCGAAACCATGCCCCCGTCCCAGGGACCCCAGTTGATGGACTTGACCCGGCAGTCCTTGCGCCCGAGCGCTTCGGACTGGGCCAGTTTGTTGAGGGCCTCGTTGGCGGCGGCGTAATCGGCCTGACCGACGTTGCCGAAGCGGGCGGCGACGGATGAAAACAGGACGATCCATTGCAGCGGGTCGTCGGCCGTGGCCGCCAGCAGGTTCTGCAGGCCCCGGACCTTGGTGTCGAAAACCCGCGCAAACTGGTCGGTGGTTTTCGCGGTAATGAGGCGGTCCTGAAGAATGCCGGCGCCGTGAATCAGGGCTTTGACCGGGCCGTGGACCATGCGAACGTCATTGATGACGGCCGCCAGTTTGGGGCGCTCGCAGATGTCGACGGCATAGTAGCGTGTGGCCGCACCGATCGCCTCCAGGTCGGCCAGGGTGGTACGGATTTCACGGTTTTGCATCAGGCGGCGATAGGCGGCCTCAAGGGCCTGGGGCGTCGGTGTTTCCTGCGCGAATTCATGGGCGATGATCGCCTGTTTGATCGCCGCTTGATCGTTGAGGTCATGCATCCAGGCGGGTTCATCAAAGGGTTGCGGGGAGCGGCCCAGAAGAATGAAGGTCAGCGGGCGTGAACGGGCCAGGGCCAGGGCGGCGGCGGCGGTCACCCCCCGGGCGCCGCCCGAGATGACCACGACGGCGTTGTCTTCCAGATCAACCGGGCCCGCGGGGGTGTCATCCACGGGAGCGATTTCGAGTGCCAGGCGGCAGGCCCGTTCGGGGTCCAGTCCGATCTCGACCGGCATCTTCGTGTCGGCCTGAAAAACGCTGGCGGCCACCTGCTGGGCGATGCGGGGATTATCCTGCCAGTCGGAAGCGATGTCCAACGCCCGGCAGACCACGTCGTCCCATTCCAGGGCGGCGGTCTTGGCCAACCCGCCCAAGGCCCCCTGCAGGGGGTGCCCCAGCGGGCCGCGGCCGAAACCATGCTGCCCGTCCATGCGCGCGATGGTCACCAGAAAAGCCCCACCCTGCTTGGCAGAGGCTTGAAGCGACGGCCCCACATGCTTCATCAGGTCAAAGGCATGCCCGACGAGCCGCCGGTCGTCTTCGCTGGATGGGCCGGGTGCGCCTTCGGCGTCACCGACAATGATCAGCCCGCAGGCGTCGGGTAAGTTTTCGCGGTGGGCGAGGATATCCGCTGATATCTGAACGGTCCGCAGGCCCGACCGGGAGAGGACCTCGGCCAAGGCATGTGACAATCCGGCCTTGTCAGTGGTCAAATAGACGCGTCGCCCGGCGGGCAGATCAGGGCGGGTGGCCGGGGGAATCTCGATGGGCGCGACCCGGATGACCCGTCGCTGGGGTGACGGCGCGACTTCCGCGGGCTGTTCCTGCGGTGCGGGGGGATTCGCGGCGGGAACCCGCGGGGTCGCCGATGCATTCGGATCCAGGTGGGCGACGATCTGGCCGAGGGTTTTGAGTTTGGCCATGTCCTCCGGGGCGACCGCGGGCAGCTTGGGGAGACGGCTTTCCAGGGTCGACAGGATTTCGACACGTTTGATGGAGTCGATGCCCAGGTCGGATTCGATATCCATCTCCAGGGTCAGCATATCCACCGGGTAGCCCGTCAATTCACTGATCACCGCCATGACCGTCGTTGCGACCGTCGGGGCCGGGCCGGATGGCGGCGCGGCCGGGTGTGCCCTCGGCGCAGGGTTACCCGGGACGGGGGTCAGCTTGGCCGCGATCTGGCCCAAGGTCTTGAGCTCGGCCATTTCCTCGGGTGTCACCGCGGGCAGGTCGGGCAGGCGCTCCTCCAGCGCCGACAGGATTTCGACACGCTTGATGGAGTCGATGCCCAGATCCGATTCCACATTCATTTCCAGGCTCAGCATGTCGGGGGGGTAGCCGGTCAATTCGCTGACCACCCGGACGAGAATGGCGGCGACTTTGTCGTCCGCCTTCCCGGAAATCGCGGGCCGAGGGGCGACCGGGGGCGCCGTGGCAGCGTCCCCCGAAGATGCCGACGGAGAGGCACCCATGAATTCAGCCACCTGGCCGAGAGTCTTAAGCTGCGCCATCGTTTCCGGGTTGCCGTTCGGCAGGACGCCCAGGCGCTCCTCCAAAGCGGAGAGGATTTCGACGCGTTTAATGGAATCGATGCCGAGGTCCGACTCGAGATCCATTTCCATGCCCAGCATGCCGTCGGGGTAGCCGGTCAATTCACTGACCACCTGGCGCAGGATTGCTTCGGTACCGGACGGCGCCGGGGCGACCGGGCGATCCGGCGGGATGTCGGAAGGCGGAGTCGCGGTGCCTTCCAAAGGCGCCGCCGACGTCACCGCGGCCGGGGGCGCGGGGACCGTCTCGGTCGGACGCAGCCGGGGGGTATGGGCCGGGAGTGGGGTTTCAGCGGGGGCGACTGTCTCCGTTTCCAGGGCCATTTCTGAGCCCAGGGCCGCCTCGGCGAAGCGCTGGGTGCTGGCCATCATTTCCTGTAGCGTGCGGCTGGCCTGCTGCTGGGTCTCCAGGAATTTCTGATG
>CAYMAR010000001.1:34619-43969 GCA_964388465.1 uncultured Desulfobacteraceae bacterium | reverse complement strand
GCGCCCGAAATGGGAACCCTCATCCGGGGGCGCCGGGAAGGGCCGTTGGGGGCTTCCCATTGGGAAAGATCCGCCGGACAGCCAAGGGCGGCCAGTTTGCCGAGCAGGGTCGCCAAATCATCGACACCGAAACTGCGCCCACCGCCGGCGTCGGCGGCCATGGCGTGGACTGCGCGCCCCTTGAGAATTTGGCGCACGAGTCCGGTGAGAACGGTTTTGGGGCCGACCTCGACAAAAATCCGAGCGCCGGCCTGGAACAGGGTTTCAATCTCGTCGACGAAATTCACCGGGTTCAGCAGGTGATCCCCGAGAATGGTTTTGATTTGATCGGGGTCGCTGGGGTAGGGGCGGCCGGTCGAATTGGACAGAACCTTGATTTTTCCGGGACGGAAGCGGGTTGCCTGCAGGGCCGCGGCAAAGGGCGCCTGGGCGTCCTGCATCAGACGGCTGTGAAAGGCGGCCGCCACGGGTAGCCGGATGGTCCGAAACTTATGCTTTTTACAGGCGGCTTCGGCCCGTTCGACGGCCGCGACCGACCCCGAAAGCACGCCCTGGCTGGGGCTGTTGCGATTGGCCAGGACCACATCCAGGTTTTCAGAGGCGAGAAGGGCATCCAGCTGGTCCAGCGGGGCCTTGACCGCCGTCATGGTGCCGCTGGACGACCCATCGGGTCCTCCGGCGGCCGCCATCAGCTTCCCCCGCAGCACGGAAAGGTCGTAGAGCGTCCCCTCATCGATCCATCCCGCGCTGTACAGGGCCGTCAACTCCCCATAACTGTGTCCGCCGGTAAATTCCGGCCGGACGCCGAAACGGCGCAGAACTTTTTCCATGGCGACGCTGACGGCCCCGATGGCCGGCTGGGCCACGGCCGTGTCGCGCAGGGCGTCTTCGAGCGCTTTTTCCTGGTCACCGTCCGCAAGCGGGTAGATGCGTTCGGTCAAGGGCGGCGTCTGATTAAAGTGCGTGTCCGCGGATTCCAGCGAAGCCAGTGCTTCCGGAAACCAGGCCACCCAGTCGCGCCCCATCTGGAGGTACTGGCTGCCCTGGCCCGGGAAGAGAAAGGCCACCGGTCCGGGCTGGGCCCCCTGGCCGTAAAAGCTGGATCGGCCGAACCAGAAAGGCTGGTCGCTGTTCTTTTCAAGCCCCTGGGCGGCCTCATCCAGTACGGTGGACCAATTCCATTCAGGCCCGCCGTCGCCTTCCTCACGATGCAGAATCATGATGAGCCGGCAGGCGGCTTCGGGGTCAAAGGCCTGACGAAGCCTGAGGGCCATGTGCGGCAAATCCGTCGGGGGATCGTCTTGATCGAGGTCCTGACGCAGTTGCGCGAGGGCTTTCACAAGTTCGGAATGCGCGCTCGCACCCAGGGCGATCATTTCGATCGAGCCATCCCAGGAAACCGTGTGGCGCTGTGGTTGATCTTCTTCGAGCACCATGTGGAAATTGCTGCCACCGAATCCGAAGGCGCTGACGCCGGCCCGGCGGGGCTGGTCCCCGCGGCGGAACCAGGGCCGTGCGACCGTGTTGAGATAAAAGGGACTGTTCTCCAAGCCGATGTCCGGATCGGGCTGTTCGACCTTTAGCGTCGGCGGCAGCACCTTGTGATGCAACGCCAAGACGGCCTTGATCAGACCGGCCGACCCGGCGGCCGCCTTGGTGTGACCGATCATGGATTTGACCGAACCCAAGGCACAGCGCTTCGGACCGCCGTCTTCATCGAAAAGCCATTTGAGGGCCTGGATCTCGATCTTATCGCCCACGCGGGTGCCGGTGCCGTGGGCTTCGATCAGATCGACCGACCGCGGATCGACATCGGCCGCGGCATAGGCCCGGCGCAAGGCCTTGAGCTGTCCCTCGGCCCGCGGTGCATAGATACTCTGGGATTTGCCGTCACTGCTGGAACCGATGCCTTTGATGACCGCCAAGACCCGATCGCCGTCGCTGCGGGCGTCCTCAAGGCGTTTGAGAATCAGAATGCCGACGCCTTCCCCCAGCACGGTCCCGTCCGCATCCCGGGAGAACGGCCGGGCATCTCCGGTGGGTGAAAGGATTTGCGTGCGGGCAAAACACATGTGCATGAAGATGTCGTTGAGGGTGTCCACCCCGCCGGTCACGACCATGTTGCTGCGCCCCGTGTAGAGTTCCAACAGCGCCAGGTTGATGGCGCTCATCGAACTGGCGCAGGCGGCGTCGACCACGCAGTTGGTGCCGTTCAGGTCGAGGCGGTTGCAAATGCGGCCGGCCACGACGTTGCCCAGCAGACCGGGGAAAGAATTTTCCTGCCATTCCACGTATTCGTCGGCCAGCGATGCCATCACCTGGCGGGTTTTTTCCGGATCGACCTGGGCGTCTTCCAGCGCTTTCTTCCATTTGGGCCAACTCAGTCGGGAACTCAAGGGGATGACCAATTCCTGGGTGCCGGTGACCCCGAGGATAACGCTCGTGCGGTCCCGGTCGAATTCAGCATCGTTGCCGTACCCGGCCGATGCCAAGGCGGTTTTGGCGGCCATCAGACCAATGAGCTGGGAGGAATCCGTGGACTCCAGGTTGGAAGGCGGAATGCCGAACTCCGTTGGATCGAACGCCATCGGGGACAGGAAACCACCCCGGCGACAGTAAACATGATCTTTGCGCTTGGGGTCGGCGTCGAAATAGTCGGCCGGCGACCAATGGGTGGCCGGCACGTCGGTAATGGCGTCTTTGCCGTGGTAGAGCAGATGCCAGTAGGCATGGGTCCCAGTGGCCCGCGGAAAATAGCATCCCAGCCCGATCACGGCCACCGGTATGTTGGGTTCAGCATGTGGTGTCATGGCGTATTCGATTCGAATGAAAATTTATGGATATCGAACTTGCCCGTATAATACGTTATTCCTTTGTTTGCAAGGGTTTGTTTGGCATCGGCAAGTTGACATATTAATTATACAAGTATACAAGATGAATCATGTTTCGTTTCTATTCCAGCCGCGAACTTTCGCGCATGCTCAGGATTCCGCTGAACCGCTGGAAGCGGTGGTCCCGGGAGTTCCTGCCGCCCGACCCCCTGGGAGGGCTTCAGTCCGGCTATGCCCGCCAATTCAGTCCGCGTGAAGCGTTCATCGTTTACCTGGGGGGGTTTTTGGTGTCCGGGCTGGGATTTTCGATCCCCCAGGCGCGGCAGGTGATCAGTGATCTCCGCGGCTGGATGAAAGGCAAAATCCTGGAGGGCCACCTGGTCAGACATGCCGCCGGCAATGGCCACAGAGGCGTTTGGCCGCGCTACGAAATCCATATTGTGGACAAGGGAAACGCAGCGGCCGCCGGAGGCGGAACGGGTCGGCTGACTTACCTCATGCGCGAAATCGAGCGCCGACCGGAAGGGGCCCGCGGAAACCCCGCCCGCTGGCAGGAAAGCTATACCGAAACGATCATCAAGGCATCTTCCGATAAGATCGAGGGCGCATTCCCCCCCGTGCGCCGCCTGCTGGACATCACCGACTTGGCGGACCGGTTCGTCAGCCGTCTAAACGCCCACTAAAGGCGGCAACCCTGGCGGCATCCGTGGTATTCGGCGCTTACCGCTTGGACGGCTTTGAGCCGTTCGAGCGGCGCTGCGTCAAGAATCGGCGGCTAGCAGTGAACGGATCTTGGACAACGGCAGGGGCTTGAATTTGCCGATCGCCGCCGGCAGCCGCACACCCTGCTGGCGAAGCGCGGCGGCGCGTGACGCGACGGCCGCCCCCAGCAGCAAATTGAGGGCGACGCTGACGCATTCGCGCCGCTCCGGTTTCTCAAGGTCGGATCCCCTGGTCCACTGGTTGAAGGCACCGATCGCGGGTCCGCACCAGATCTGGTAGTCCATCTGGCGGGACGGTTCGCCGGTATTGGCCCACTGCGAGGATTTTCCCAGGTAGGCCCGGAACACCAATGCCATCTTGTGGCGAGGATCCTTTTCGGCCCGTTCGATTTGACGCGGGTCGCGGCGTTGGAAAAAATCGCGGGTCCGGCGCCACTCTTCATCGAATGTGCCACGAAAAAAATCGCGTTCGAGAAGGGCGCGATCCTTGGCGGGAACCTGATCCCAGTTGTCGTACTGCCGATAGAAATCATAGAGTTTCTGGGCGCGCAGTGCGAACATCGTGCCCCGTTTGAGCACCTGAACCCTGACGCCCATTTCGAACATATCGGCCGAAGGCGCCATGGCCACGTCCGCCTGCTGCGCCTCCGCCAGCATGCGTCGCACCTGATCCGACGTGCCCGATTCGATGCAGGCTTGGTTTACCGTGCCGGTGAGAATGTAATCGGCTCCCATGGCAAACGCCGCCGCCGCGGCCTGGGGCGTCGCAATACCGCCGGCCAGACCGACGTTGATCGGCTCGGCGTAGCCGTGGCGGGCCGCCATCTCATCCCGCAGGCCCATCATGGTGGGCAGGAGCGTGAGGGCCTGCCGGTTGTCGGTGTGGCCGCCGGAGTCGGCTTCGGCGGTGAGATCGGAGGCCACCGGAACCGAGCGCGCCATTTCGGCCTCGGCCTCGGAAAGCGTTCCCTCCTGAACCAGACGAGTCAGCAGTTTTTCAGGGGGTGGTGCAAAAAACTGGCGGGCGACCTCCACCCGCGAGACTTTGGCCACCACCCGGTTGGGGCAGACGATGCGTCCCCCGGCATCGCGGTGAATGCCGTGGAGACGGTAGCGGATCAGGGGCAGGGTGAGTCGCAGATAGGCTGCGGCACTGATATTGCGGACCCCGCGGCGAAGGTAAAGATCCACCACCGCGGCTTCCATGTCGGGTTCGTGGGGGCTGTGAATCAGGTTGAAACCGAAGGGGCCCTGGGGCAACATCGCCTGCAGGCGATCGATGGCCGGTTCGATCCGGTCCGGCGCTAGACCGGCGGCGCCGAAGAAACCGATCATGCCGGCTTTGCCGGCGGCGGCCACCATCTCGACCGAGGCGATGCCGTTGGCCATGGCGCCCATGACGTAGGCGTATTGCAGTCCGAAGGCATCCCGAAAAGCGGCGCTGCCCAGGGTCCGGGGCGAGACGGGCGGCACCCAGGCGACCAGCGGGCAATTCGGTGCGTCCGGTTCGTTGCGCGGCCCGTCCTCATCACCGCCGACAATCGCCCGGCCGCTTGCGGCCACGGCCAGTTTGGTCTGATGACGGACGAGAAACAGCGGTTGATCGGTCCGCAGCAGGGCCGCCTCCAACGCATAAAGACCTTCCTGGGGGACTTCATCGCCATCGGGCCGCCAGATTCCGATGGTTGTGGACGCGAGCGGTTCGTGCCCCTGCATCTTGTCTTTCTCCACAGTTTCCGTTGGCAAAGGTGGCGCAACTTAATGGAAAACGAATCCGGCTGTCAACCGCGCCCCGATCGTCAGCCGCGGGGGTGGTAGCGGCGGTGGACGGCCTTGAGCCGCTCGGCGGTGACGTGGGTGTAGATTTGCGTGGTGGCGATGTCCGCGTGCCCCAGCATGATCTGGACGGCCCGCAGATCGGCGCCCCCTTCCAGAAGATGACTGGCAAAGGAATGCCGCAGCATGTGCGGACTGATATCGGCACGGAGGCCCGCTTGGCGTGCGTATTTTTTGATGAGTTTCCAGAAGCCCTGACGCGACATGGGGCGCCCCTGCCGGGCAACGAAGACATGCGGGCCAACGCGCCGCCGCATTAATTGCGGGCGGCCGTTGGCCAGATAGGCCTGCAGGGCGCTCTGGGCCTGGCGGCCGATGGGGACGATCCTTTCTTTGGAACCCTTGCCGAACACGCGCACGAATCCTGCCTCCAGGTTGAGGTGCTGGAGATCGAGCGCAACGAGTTCACTGACCCGCAGTCCGGCGGCGTAGAGCAGTTCGAGCATGGCCGCATCGCGCTCGCCCCGGGGCTGCTCACGATCGGGGGCCGCCAACAGGCGCTGGATCTCTTCGATAGGAATGACGCCCGGAAGGTGCCGCCCCGATTTGGGCAGGTCGATCAGGCGGGTCGGATCGGTCGGGATCATGCCTTCCGTTCGCAGAAAGCGGAAAAAACCGCGCAGGGACACGAGGTGCCTGGCCCGCGAGCGGGATTCCAGTCCAAGACGGCGTAAATCGATGAGGTATTGCAGGATGACGGCCGGGTCGGCATCGGCCCAGTGATGGAAACCGGCCTCACGGAAAAAAGCGGCGAAACGCAAAAGATCCCGCCCGTAGGCCTCCCGTGTGTTGGACGCCAGGCCTTTTTCGACCGTCAGGTAGGCCAGATAACGCTCGATGCATTCGTCGACGGGATCGGGCGCCGTGGTGGGTGGTGCTGGCATCTGCTTTTTCCCAACGTTTGCATCCGGTGGCTTGAACATCCCCGTTTGGTGGCGGTCGGGGGGGTGCCGCGCGTCCTATACCGGAAGGAGGAAGTCTTCCAAATCCAGGCGGTTGAGGATCTCGGCCCCGTCCTCCCGCACCCATACCTGGTTTTCCAGGCGAACCCCGCCCCAGTCCGGCAGGTAGATGCCCGGCTCGACGGTAACGAGCATGCCAGCCTTGAGCACATCGTCGCTGCGGGGGCTCAACCGGGGGGCTTCATGGATAAAGAGACCGGTGCCGTGGCCGAGACTGTGGCCGAATCGGCCTTTGAACCCGGCGTCACGGATGATTTCGCGGGCCACCGCATCCACGTCCCGACCGATCTGACCGGGGCGGATGGCGTCAATTGCCGCGCTCTGGGCCTTTTGGACCGTGCGGTAGCATTCTCGGAATTGATCGTCCGGGGTGCCGCAGAACAGCGTGCGGGAGATATCGGAGCAGTAGCCGTCGACCCGGGCGCCCCAATCCAGCAGCAGCGGTTCTCCCGGCTGGAGACGGCGCCGGCCGGGGACAGCGTGGGGCAGGGCACTGTTGGGGCCGGACGCCACGATAATGGGGAAGGACGGCCCCTCGGCACCATCCGCACGCATGAAGTCCTCCAGCATCCGGGCGATTTCGGATTCGGTCAAACCGGGGCTGATCGCCGCCCGCAGCTTTCTGAAGGCGTTTTCGGCGCAGGTCACCGCCCGGCGGGTGGCGGCAATTTCCTGGCCGTCCTTGCAGGCTCTTTGCCCTTCGATCACGGCTTCCAGCGGGACGAGCGCGATGTTCTTGCCCGACGCGCGGATCTGGTCCGACAGTTTCCGGTGCTGCCGGACGGACATGCGCGCACTTTCGAATCCCACGCGCCGGCAGTCGAGTTCGGCGAAGCGGCCGGCCAATGCTTCCGTGAGTTCGCCGCGGTAGCAAATGATCTCAAAACCGGGGGCTTCCTCCCGGGCTTGGAGTTCATAGCGCGAGTCGGTTGCCAGGAACAAAGCGTTGGGGGTGATGATCAGCATCCCGGCGGTTTCGTCGAACTGGCCGTCTTCGGCGCGGTAGCCGCTCAGATAGCGCCGGTTGGCTTCGATGGCGACCAGATAGGTATCGAGGCCCAGCGTCTGCATGGTTGCGCGCAACTGCTCGATGCGCCGCGGGTAAAGCGGTTGAGTTGTCATGGTATGTTCGGCGCCTCCCATGAATCAAATGTCGTGATATATAGGATTCGTCCCGGTTGAAATCAAGGGGGGCGTCGTTTCCCGCCTTCAGGCCCGCAACGGCGGCAAGGGCGCTAAATCACTTGACACCGGTCGGCAATTGACAAATAAACGGGGCTCAACGCGGCTCGGCCGCCTGCCGCAGCCAGGCACGCTCACGCTCGTTGCCGGAGGATCCGAACCAGGCGTAAAGTTGCAACCTAAAACGAGGAGTACGGGTGACGATTCAACTCGACGATCTGCCTGAAATTTACGAGCAGAGCATCAGAAATTACCACATGCTGATGTCGCGGCGCGTCAAAGATATTCTCGTCGTGGCCAGCCTGTACGATGCCTGCATCATCAATCAGGATCGGCGACTCGAGGAACGCATCGCGACGCTCGCTCGCGACGGGAGCCATTATCGCGCCCCTCGGGTCACCTGGGTGCACTCCGGGGCCGATGCGCTGATCGGCCTGGATGAAAAGGACTTCGATCTGGTGATCATGACCCTCCAGGTTGGCGACGCCCAGGCGGCCGATCTGGGCGCGGCCATCAAATCCCGCTGGTCACGCATGCCGGTCCTACTGCTGGTGCATTCGCCCGAAGCCGTGCGCCACCTTCGGCAGGGTTGGACCGTCCCGGCCGGCGTTGACCAGGTATTCGTATGGTCCCACGACACCGAACAGGTGATGGCCATGATCCAATGCGCGGAGGACATGCTCAACGTCCGTCAGGATACCCAGCGCTGTCGCGTTCCTGTTATATTGCTGGCCGGGGCCTCCGCCGCGGCGATCGCTGCGATGGTGCCGATGGTGTACCGGGAATTGAGGGCCCAGACGGAATTGAGCGTCCGGGACGGGCGTGACGCGGAAGTTCGTCGATTGCTGCGCAAGGCGCGTCCCCGCGTGGTTCTTGCGGCCGATACCCCGGCGGCACGCGAAGCCCTGGAAACGTTTGCCCCGTATCTCGTGGGCGTGATCGGCGCGTGGCCGCCGGACAGGGCGCCGCAGGGTGTTGGTTTGGCAACGAGCGGCATGGATCTTCTGACCGCGATTCGGGAAAAAGACGCCGCGCTGCCGATCCTCTGGTTGGATGTCGAACCCCGATTCCTGGACCAGGTCACGTCGATGGGGACTGTCGACGCGCACGTCCCCGGCGTTGACGCCGGGACGGCGGTCGCCGAATTCACGCGGCGGCGTCTCGGGTTCGGTGCCATGATAATCCGCGACACGGACGGCCGGGAAACGGCACGGGCGGAGACATTGGCCGAGCTCGAACCGTTGATCGAAACCCAGCCGGAAGAACGCCTGTGCGCTCACATCCAAAATCACGACTTCCATCGCTGGCTGCGGGCCCGCGGCGAGGTGCTGCTGGCCGAGCGGTTGCAGGCCCTGGATGCGGTCACGCCGGATGGCGGTCGGCGCAGCAATTGCCGTGAAATCCTCGTCAAGCTCTTCAGGGCGCGTCGCATCAATCGATTGCAGGAAGCCATCGCCGCCTTCGATCGGGAGACCTTCGATCCCGCCCAGGGGTTTTACCGGATTGGCCAGGGCTCCATGGGCGGTAAAGCCCGCGGGCTGCTTTTACTGGCCTCGCAGCTGGGGAAAGATGCGGTCTGGGCGCAGAAATTTCCGCAGATCGACATGGTCGTGCCCCGGGCCCTCGTGATAACCACCGATATCTTCGATGCCTTCATCGAAGCCAATGCGCTGCAAATCCGCGCCCGTACGTTGATGAGCGACACGGAGATCGCCGCACGATTTACAGCGGCCCCACTGCCGGCCTCGGTGGCGGACGATCTGGATGCCTACCTGGCGCGGGTGGACCAGCCGCTGGCGGTGCGTTCTTCCAGTCTC
>CAYMAR010000001.1:23290-34519 GCA_964388465.1 uncultured Desulfobacteraceae bacterium | reverse complement strand
TACCTGCCGGCGGTTTCCGGCGTGGCCCAGTCCTACAACTACTACCCCGTGACGCCGATGCAGCCGGAGGACGGCATCGCCAGCATCGCTGTCGGTCTGGGCAAATCGGTGGTGGACGGCGAACGGGTGCTGCGTTTCTGTCCCCGCTACCCCCAGAACCTGCCCCAGTTTTCAACGGTCGACGATATCCTCGACAACACCCAGCGCTACTACTACGGGTTGAAAACCAAGGTGTCGCCTCTGGATCTGGACATCGATGCCGATGCGACCCTGGCCAAACGCGAAATCGGCGACCACGAGCCCCCGGATCTCGTCCATCTGAGCACCAGCACCTACATACCGGAGGAGCACCGCATCAAGGATGCCGCCGTCAGGGGGGGGTATCCGGTCGTCACCTTTGCCCCCCTGCTCAAATATGAACGCCTGCCACTGCCGGCGATTCTGGACGACCTGCTCGCGGCCGGCCGAAAGGGGCTGGGGCGGGCGGTGGATATCGAGTTCTGTATTCACTACCCCGAGGGTGCGTCCGGCCGGGCGCAGCTGTCGATCCTTCAAATCCGGCCGATGGCCGGCCGGACCGAGGCCGAAGCGATCGCCGTTCGCGAGGCTGACCGCCGGCATGCTTTCTGTTATTCGGAAAACGCGCTCGGGAACGGCATCCTTTCGGATCTGGTCGATATCGTCTACGTCAAGCCGGCGGATTTCGACCCGGCCAAAACACCCGAAATCGCCAAGGAGATTGCCCGCATCAACGCCGAATTGACGAAAAGCGGTCGACGCTACCTGTTGATCGGGCCGGGGCGCTGGGGCTCGGCGGATCCCTGGCTGGGCATTCCGGTGAATTGGGCCGACATCTCCGGGGCGGCGGCCATCGTGGAAACCACCCACGCGGCCTTCCGCGTCGATCCGTCACAGGGCTCCCATTTCTTCCACAATCTGACCTCGCTGGGGATGAGCTATCTCAACATCACCGCCGACAGCGAGGATTTCATCGAACTCGGCTGGTTCGCATCTCATCCGGTCATGCGCGTGACGCGTTTTCTTTCCCATATCCGGCTGGAGCGGCCGGTCGTCATCAAGGTGGACGGACGCCGCTCGTGCGGCATCATCCGCGACTCGCGTTGAGCTGAAATTCTGCGGCGCGTTCGAAACGCCGCCCGGTTGGCATCGCGGTGTCAAGGCGACATCGGATGCGATGCCATCGGCCCCGGCTGACGCCGCATCTCGATCCATCGGGCACACGGGGCCATTCCGCCCATCTTGCCGACCGGCGCTCACGCTGCCCGAGGCGCTAAACGGTATTATCATTTAAAAAAACCAAGATGATTCTGCAGGAGAACGACCATGCTGACGCTTGACGCTGTGCGCGCCGCTGACCGCAGGATTCGCGACCGCATTCTGCGGACGCCGCTGGTGTATTCACCTGCCTTGAGCCGGATGTTCAGCGCCGAGATCTACCTGAAGATGGAGAACCTGCAGAAAACCGGTTCATTTAAAATCAGAGGGGCACTCAACACGATCCTGGCCCGGAGCAACCGTTTGCCGCCGCTTGGCGTGGTGGCCGGATCGGCGGGCAATCACGCGCAAGGCGTCGCTCTGGCCGCCCGGCAGGTTGGTGTGCCGGCCACCATCGTTATGCCCCGCGGGGCATCGATCTCCAAACAGGAGGCCACCCGGCACTACGGCGGCCGGGTGATCATCGAAGGCCGCAACGTGTCCGAAAGCGTTGCCGCGGCCCAACGCCTGGCCCAGGAGGGCCGTGCTTTCATTCATCCGTTCGATGACCCCGAGATCATCGCGGGGCAGGGGACCGTCGCGCTCGAAATCCTGACGGATCTGCCCCCGGTCGATACGATTATCGCGCCGGTCGGCGGCGGCGGGTTCCTCGCCGGCGTGGCGTTGGCCGCCAAAAGCTTGAAGCCCGCCCTGAGGATCATTGGCGTGGAGACCGCGGTTTGCCCCTCGGCCACGGCGGCCCTGGAAAACCGGGAAGTGACCTGTGTCAACAGCCAGCCTTCAATCGCTGATGGGATAAACGTCCGTCAGGTCGGCCGAATCCCGTTCGAGATCATTCGCACCATGGTGGACGACGTCGTGTGCGTGGACGAAGACCGCATTGCCGCCGCCATTCTGCTTCTGATGGAGCGCAAGAAAATTGTGGCCGAAGGGGCGGGGGCCGCACCGCTGGCCGCATTGATGAGTAGCGCCGTGCAACTGACGCCCGGCAGCCGGACGGTTCTCATGATCAGCGGCGGCAACCTGGACAGCCCGCTATTGGGACGGATCATCAGCCGGGGTTTGACCCAGAGCGGTCGTATCATGCGCGTGGGGGTCGAGCTCCGGGACGTGCCCGGCGCGCTGGCTCGCCTTTTGGCGGAGATCGCGAACCGCAACGCCAATGTTCTGCATATCTACCATAACCGCAGCCGTGGGGATCTACCCATCAATGTCACGGTGGTCGAGCTCGAACTTGAGACGCGGGGTGAACCGCACGTGGCCGAGGTCGAGCAGGCCCTGCGCGATGCCGGTTATGCCCTGAGATCCTGCTGATGCCATGGGGATGCCCCACGGGGTGACGCGTGCCACGGGATTGAGCCCCGAAGCATGCTTTTGCACCAGCGGCGTCCGTGCCGCTGGCCGCCTTTCCCCCCCCATCAGGTCGAAAGCATCAGGTGATGACCTCGGTGGTGACGATCGATTAGAGATTGGCGGCCAGTCGCAGATGGGAGCGGTTGACGGCAATCGCCAGATCGTCGTTGACGAGGTCGTGCGGGCGCGCTTCAAAGGGTAGATAGACCAGAAGGTATTTCCGGGGCCGGATCGTGAGGGCGGGCAGCAGTTCGGGAACCCGGCTGGCCGGACGCAGAAACCCGGCCAGGTTGATCTTGATGATATCCAGCGCCTCGGTCACGGGGAGATTGACGGTCTGCATCCCCTGGGCGGGAAGCGTCTGGCGCTTTGCCGCGAACGGCTCGGCCAAGGTCAAGGCGCGGGCCAGGCGCAGCAGAACGCCGGGTCGCACCTTGAAGGCCGGCGCCCAGAAACGGAAAGGGCGGGTTTCCCATCCGGGCTGCACGGACCGCGGCAGGTTGGCGGCGCGCACGAGATCCGCGTAGCTTTCGAGCGCCACCCCGCCGACCTCGGCTTGGATTCGCCAGAAGGGTAAATAGACCGCCTCGGGCGAGCGCGATTCGACCCGGGCGAAGCCCACGCGTTCGAACCGGCGCCGGCCGGGTCGCCAAAGCGATTGGCAGTTGCGGCAGGCCAGTACGTGGGCATCGCGCTCCCCCTGCAGGTCCCAGCCGCAGGCGGGGCAGAGGGTGGCCAGGAACCGGATGCGCCAGTCCGGCGCCCCCCCGGGGAGTTTTTCCGTGAGGTCAGCAGCTTCCGGACGATGACCGGTGGGGCGGTCCAGGACGGCGTCGACCAGGCCATCCCCGATGTAAAAAGGCGCGTAGATCATGCTGAGCGTCTCGCCCACATGCGCCTGCTGGAGGATGGGCGTCGGAAATTCCTGGGTAAAACGCCCGGCCAGCTGTTCCGTCGCCGCCGCGCGGTCGACTTGCGGGTGGATGAAATGACCGGGGGTGTCCGGCGACACGAACCGCAGCTTGAGCGCCTGGCTGCGAAGCCCCACGGATATGGGAAAATCATCGCGGGCCACCGCCTGGTGGCTGGCGTCGACGAAACGGTGGGACACCCCCTGGGGGCCGTAGGCGAAGAGCATGCCGCGAAAGCGCCAATATGGGAAGTAAATCAAGGTTTGATCCGCGGTTGCCTTGTGGGGAAGGAGGTAGCGGAAATAGCCGCTCGCCAGCAGGTAGGACTTGACGCGACAGAAGGCGCAGTCGAACAGTCGGTCGGTTTCGGACAATTCCGCCGGAGCGCCGCATTGCGGGCACTGGTATTCGATGCGCAGCTTAGAGGTGTTCACCACAGGCCACGCAGTAGACCGCGTCGCTTAGATTCTTGGCGCGGCATTTCCCACAGACGCGCTCGGCCGGGCGTGATTCCGCTTCCTGGCCGCAGCGTGAACAGAAACGGGCGTTGGGCGTGAGGTTCTTGCCGCAATGGATGCACTGGCGAAAGACCAGCTGCTGATGGCCGCAGTGCGGGCAGAAGCGGGCTTCGGCCGGGATTGATCCCCGGCATTCCGCGCACGGGGTCTGGTTTGCGGCGGGCTCTCCGGCGCCGGCCGCCCCCTTGAAGTGCTGGGCAAACATGGCCGGCAGCATCAAACCGATGCCCGCGCCCATGCCGGCACCGGCGTCGCCGTCGGAGGCCGCCGCCGCTTCCATGGCCATGGCGGCTTTCATCTGCATGAGTTTGTTCATGTCTTCAAACACCCCCAGGCGGCTGCGGTCGTCGATGGCCTGCTGCACTTCGGGCGGCGGGGTGATGGCGTTGACGTAGAGATGGGCCAGCCCGAGGCCGAAATGGCTGAAATCCTCCGTCAGCCGTTGGGCCAGGCCGGCGGAGAGCTCGTCGTATTGCGCGGGCAGGTTGATGATGGAGTCGAGGGTTTCGCCCATATAGTCATTGAAACGCGAGACGATGACCCGGTTGAGATATTCTTCGATGGCCGCGGTGGTATAGATGCCCTGGGTTCCCACCAGGCGGTTGATCATCAGGACCGGCTGCAACACCTGCAGGTTGAAAACGCCGAAAGCCCGCAGGCGGATAAGCCCCAGCTGCGAATCCTTGAAGGCCACCGGATCGCGTGTGCCCCACTTGAGATTGGTGAACGTTTTCATGTTGACGAAATAAACCTCGGCCCGCAGCGGACTCGAAAGGCCCCAGGGCAGGCTGGCAATCTTGGTGAGGATGGGAATGTTGCCCGTTTTGAGCGTGTGCCGCCCCGGACCGAAGGCCTCCAGGGCTTTGCCCTTGTAGAAGAAAACGGCGGCCTGGTTTTCCCTTACGGTCAGTTGGGCGCCGAATTTGATTTCGCCGGAGCCCTCCTCGGGGATGCGGCGGACCAATTCCTGGCCGGTCTCGTCGAACCACTCCAGGTTTTCGAGAAACACAAGATTCATGCGGTTGGTGCTCATCTGTCAGCCTCCTGGCGGTTAGGTAACATATCCACTCAACCACGCCGCAGAGGCGCTGTCAATCGCGGGCCCGGTCTACGGCCGCGGCCGGCCGCCGTTTGCATTCATGCCGGCGAAATGGTATGAAGGCGCCGCCCGAAGGGCGACGGAACCGATCCTTCAACAGTCGCGGAGCGCATCGTGCCGACCAGCATCCAATCCATCAGGCGGGGGCTTCAATTTCTCAAAGGACCCGCCTGTGTCGTCCTGATCCTTTCGGGCTTCATCCTCGAATTTATCGTCGAACTGCCCTTCCGCATCGTGACCCTGGCGGGCGGCAAACGGCCTTAACCCGGCCACTCAGCGGTCCCGACCCCCACGCGATCTTTTTTGACTTCCCGCGGGCAATCCGTTATAGATGGCGCCCATGAGGCCAGCATCGCCCATCCTGACCGGACGGTCATTCTTTTCTTCCATCTGCCAACACCCAGGGAGGCCGGTATGCAAATCATCGGTATCGATGTGGGATTCGGATTCACCAAAGCCACGGACGGTCAGGAATCGGTCGTCTTCAAATCCATTTACGGTGACGCCACCGACATCCAGTTCTGGGTCGATTTCCAGGAACGTTCGCTGACGGAGTATTTTCACGTCACCCTGGACGGGAAGTCCTATTTCATCGGGGATCTGGCCGAACAGCAATCCGACGCGGTGGCGTTCACCCTGGACCAGGAACGCATGGTGGCCGATTTTGCCCGGCTCCTGACGCTGACGGTGACGGGGCTGTTCCTCCAGAACGAAGAAATGCCGGAAACCCCGATAAGTCTCGTCTCCGGGCTGCCGGTCGGTTTCTACAAACAGTACCACGACCGCTTCCGCGACGCCCTCAAGGGGCGCCACGCCATTACCTATCACAGCCCGGACGGCGGCCGGATCACGAAAAAAATCCAAATTGAACGCGTGCAGCTGCTGCCCCAGCCCATGGGCAGCCTGCTCGATCTAATCATGGACGAAACGGGGACAATCGTCGACACCGAACTGGCCCAGCAGAAGATCGGCATCGTCGACATCGGTTTCCGGACCACAGATTACACCGTGGTCGATCGCCTGCGGTATGTCGAGCGCAGCAGCCGCACCATGGACACCGGAATTTCCAAGGCCTATGCGGTCATTGCCAACAAGCTGCGCGAAAACAGCGGGGTCAACGTCGAACTGTACCGCCTTTACCGCGCCGTTCGAAACGGCACCATCAAAATGCGCGGTCAGGGATTCAATTTCTCCAAGATAAGGGATCAGATCTACACGCAACTGGCTTCAACCGTGTCCGGCGACCTCGACCGGATCTGGTCGGGGGATTGGGACATCGAAACCATCCTTCTGACCGGCGGGGGAAGCAAAGAGCTTTTCGGCCATCTCCAGCCGCTTATCACCGGTAACATTCGCAACCTGCCGGCGCAAAGCGACCCGCGCATGACCAACGTGCGGGGCTACTATAAATACGGCCGCTATCTCTGGGACCGGGGGGAATCCGCTCCGGCGAAGGACAGCGCCGCGACGTCCGCCGATGCCAGCTGAACGCCCCCATCGCGGTCTTGGCGGCTACCCGCGGCGCCAGTACCAGATGATCAGTGGCAGTCCGATGGCAATCAGGAGAATCGCAAGGCCGGGAGGGGTGAGGTAGGGCGTGTACCAGGGCTCGCGCCGGGCCCGGGCGGATTTGACTTCACTCAGAAACCAATTGCCGAGCATGATGGCCGCGATCAGCACCGCGGCCATTTTTATCAGCGTCGTCAGTGTGTCCATGCGATGGTCGGTGCCTCTGAAGGGCGGTCGGCGGGATTCAATCGTCGTCGGCCGGGTCCTCGGGCGCTTCGGGCGGCCGGTCGAGTACCCGGCGGATCGATGCGGCCAGGTCCCTGCGCGTCAAGGGTTTCATCAGGCAGTCCCGGATCCCCAGTTGGTTGAAGCGCTCCCGCGATACGAGATCGCTGTACCCCGTAAAAAGAATCACCGGAATATCGGGGCGAATCCGCATGAGTTCCTGGGCCAGCAGGTCCCCTGTCATTTTGGGCATGGTCAGATCGGTGATGACCAGATCGAAGCGTTCCGGATCTTGTTTAAAGCGGCTTAAGGCGTCGTCGCTGGCCGTGCAGGACGTCACCCGGTAGCCCAGCGATGAGAGGATTTCCTTGCCGATGTCGATCAGGGCGGGTTCGTCGTCGACGAAGAGAATGCGCTCGGTGCCTTCCTGACGCGCGGGCGCAGCGGCCGCGGCCGGTTTGTCTTCCGTGCTGATTTGATTCCTTTTGGGAAAGATCACATGAAAGGTCGTGCCTTTCCCGATTTCACTCTCCACCGTGATGGCCCCGCCGTGAGAGCTGATGATGCCGTGGACCACCGCCAGACCCAGGCCGGTGCCTTCACCCTTTTCCTTCGACGTGAAGTAAGGATCGAAAATGCGCTCCATGTATTCATTCGGGATGCCGTGGCCGGTGTCCTTGATGGTCAGCTCGATGTAAGGGCCTTCCTTGATACCGCCCAACTGCGCCGCCTTGTCGTGGTCGATATCGATGTCCGCCAAGTTCACTTCGAGAACCCCGCCGTCCTTGCGCATAGCATGGTGGGCGTTGGAGCAGAGGTTCATCATGACCTGATGGATCTGGATGGGGTCGGCTTCCACGATGGCGTCGTTGTTGAGGTTGCGTCCCTTGATCTCGATTGTGGCCGGCAGGGAGGCCCGTATGAGTTTGAGCACCTCCTTGACGATCAGATTGATCTGGATGGTCTGTTTTTCCTGTTCGCTCTGCCGGCTGAAAGAGAGAATCTGATTGATCAGACCCTTGGCGCGCTGGCTGGCGGTGAGGATATTATCCAGCGCCTCTGCGGGGTTTTTGCCTTGGCTGGCGTGAATGCCGGCGATTTCGGTATAGCCGAAAATCGATTGGAGAATGTTGTTGAAGTCATGGGCAATGCCGCCGGCCAATGTGCCGATGGCTTCCATTTTCTGGGCCTGTCGCAGTTGTGAGCGAAGCTTGGCTTTTTCTTTTTCGGCCTCGATGCGTTCGGTGATGTCACGGGCGATGGTCAGCACCGCCGGCTGGTTGTCATATTCGATCGCCCGGCAGCTGGCCTCCACCGGCACAATCGTGCCGTCCTCGGTCTGGAGCGCCGTTTCAAGTATAATGTGACGCAACCGCCGCAGTTCATCCATGCGCTCGGGCCAGAAAGGCGCGTGTTCGGGCGAAATGATCTCCATCGTCGTCTTGTTGAGCATGTCATTTCGCGACAGTTTCAATTTCTCGCAGGCGACGCGGTTGCCGTCGATGATCTGGCCCTTGAAGTCCATGACGAAGATGGCATCACCCGCACTTTCGAAGAGGGTCTTGTAACGGTTGGTCGAAGCCATCAGGGCTTTAACCGTGCAAACATCGAAGGAGAGGCTGCGGAAATCCGCGTTATCGTCTCGGTTGTCGCGGTTTTTACTCATCACCAACTACTTTGTGCCATTTGTCGGCCGCCGTCGATTCACGGCCATTACCATTCCGGACGAACCGACGGCCTGCCATCCAAAATCGGTCGGCGGCCACCGGATACGCTCATCCTCAACTTTGTATCAATTCAAATCTTTATTGTAAATACAGTTTATTACCGCAGCTAGGCGTGGGAAGTTCGACAGGGCGAAATGCCTTTGACTTATCGGAATTGAACATGGTAAGGTTCGGATTCGATTGGATCGAGCCTATCAATCGGGGCCATTCTGAATGTGGGGTCTTGCTGAAGGGCCGCTGAATGGTTGAGCACGGTGACCGGCGTATGGCGACCAGGAGCGTCGGCAGGACCGGCGCCCGCTTCGGTGGGAAGCCCACGATCGTGATGTCAGGTGGTACGCCTGGCAGGATTCGAACCTGCGACCTACGGATTAGAAGTCCGTTGCTCTATCCAACTGAGCTACAGGCGCATGATTTCAAGGCCGCCCGCGTTGTTCGACCCCGGTGGCCCCGGGTCAGCCGGCGAGGCTTTGCCGGCCGTCTGAGTGAAACCGCTCGTTAGCATAAGCTTTTTTTATTGTCCACAGAAAACAAACCGGGACAAGTTTGATTCCGACCGAACGGCGATGCTTTAATATACCAGCCCAAGCGTATGCATTCCCGCCCCGCATTTTTTGACAACCGCCGCCGTGAACAAACGGCCAGAAATCTTCGGGTAGTAATCAAACCAAAGGCACCATGACTCCTAAAGCAAAGAAAAAAAAGGTGAAACGCACAGCCGCCAAAACGCCTTTATCCAAGAAGCGGCCGGCCGCCAAGGCCAAGGTGGGGAAAGCCCGCAAGAAACCGCTTCCACGCCCCCAAGGGGCCTCAGCGGTCGCCGGGCCGGAGCAAGAAGTCGCGGAGGCGACCGCCACGGCGGCCGCCAAAAAGAAGAAAAAAGTGGCTGCGGCCTCCAAATCTCGGGCCAAGAAGACCGTCCGCGCCAGGCGCGCGCGCCAAACGCGTGTAAAATCCGAAATGCTCGCGCCGGCGGCCGCCCGAAAGGCCAAACCCAAACCCAAGACCAAGACCAAGACCAAGGTTTCGGCGAGCAGCGACAAGGCTCTGGTCAAATTCGATCCGCTCCAGCGCTACCTTGCCGAAATCAGCAACTATCGCCTGCTGACCCGGGAGGAAGAGCGTGAACTCGGTATCCGCGTGCGGGAATACGGCGACAAGGATGCGGCCTATTCGCTGGTGACTTCCAACCTGCGTCTGGTCGTTAAGATTGCGCTCGAATTCCAGCGGGTGTGGATGCAAAATCTGCTCGATTTGATCCAGGAGGGTAATATCGGCCTGATGCAGGCGGTGCGCAAGTTCGATCCATACAAAAACGTGAAATTTTCATACTACGCCTCCTTCTGGATCAAGGCCTACATTCTCAAATTTATTATGGACAACTGGCGTCTGGTTAAAATCGGCACCACCCAGGGGCAGCGCAAACTTTTTTTCAAGCTAAAAAAGGAGAAGCAAAAACTCATCGAGCAGGGCTTTGATCCCAAACCCAAATTGCTTTCGGAGCGCTTGGGCGTTTCCGAAAAAGAAATTGTCGATATGGACCAGCGTTTGGACGGCTGGGATGTTTCGCTGGATGCCCCCCTGAAAGACGATTCGGACACCGAACGTATCGAATTCCTCAGCACGGAAAGCGTTTCGGCCGAGGACCAGGTCGCCAAAAAAGAGATCGAGGTGCTGCTCCACAACAAGATCGATGAATTCCGCAAAAACATGACCGACCGCGAAAAAGAGATTTTCGATCTGCGCATCTTTTCGGACACGCCCGTTACGTTGCAGGAAATTGGCGACCGCTACGGCATCAGCCGTGAACGCGTCCGGCAGGTCGAGAAGAACATTATCAAAAAGATGCGGGAATTTTTTAAACGTGAAATTCCCGATTTTTCGGCTTACACTGAAGGGCAGGAAGCCGAGTAACCCATCCAAATGTTTCCGTCGGTGGGGGCCTAAGAGGGCCTGTCGGCGACCCGATAGAGAGCGACATAATGAAAAGCCATCGGTGCCAAAGGGGCGCAATTCTGTTGCTGTGCATTGCGCTAATGGTGGGGTGCACAACATCGACCGCCAAGAAGTCATCCACAGGGACCGCGGAGCGGTCGATTGAACCCAATGCCTACTACTACTATACCGAAGCGCAGCTTCTGCGGGACCAGGGCGAAGGACATGCCGCGCTGGAAAACATGCAGAAAGCCATGGCGCTGGATCCCGATTCGAGGCTGTTGAAACGGGAGACAGCTGTTTTGTATCTTCAGCTTAAAAATGACGAGGCCGCCCTGGCGCTGCTCGAAGCGTTGCTCGAAGAACAACCCGATGACGTCGAAGCCCTGAATCTGGTCGGACGCCTGCTTCAAAGCCGCAAGGAACATGCGCGCGCCAAAAGCATCTATACACGAATACTGGTGCAAGACCCGGACAACCAGGATATCTACCTGCTGCTGGGCAACCTTTACATCGAGGATGCCCAATGGGACGAAGCCTACGATCTGTTCAGCCGCTTCGTGCAGCGTTTTCCCAACGCCTATGCCGGTTATTTTTTCCTGGGCAAGGTTTATCGCCAGCGCAACCAGCCGCTGGAAGCCGAAAAAGCCTTCCGCCGTTCCCTAAGCATCGAGCCGGAGCTGGAGGGGGCCCGTTTCGAACTGATTGAACTCTAC
>CAYMAR010000001.1:0-23190 GCA_964388465.1 uncultured Desulfobacteraceae bacterium | reverse complement strand
GGCGCTGGCGGCGTTTAAATCCGTTGGTCCGTCCAGCCGATTTTACGGCGAGGCCACGCTTCAAATTGCCTCACGGTACGCCGAGGCCGAACGCTTTGATCAGGCGATCGACCACCTTGAAGCCGCCCTGGCCGAGGCGCCGGCGAATACAGAATTCCTTCTTTACTTGGGCTACTATTGCGAGGAAGCCGGCCGCTTCGAAGAAGCGGAACGCTACCTCCGGCGCGTCGTCGAGGCGGTGCCCGACAGCGAGCAGGCGCATTTTCGTTTGGGCGTGGTATACGACAAGATGGAACGCAAGGATGATTCCATCGCGGCCATGCAGCGGGTGATCGAAATCAATGCCGATCACGCCAATGCGCTCAATTATCTCGGCTATACCTATGCCGATTTGGGTAAAAATCTCGACGAGGCCGAGGCGCTGGTGCGCCGGGCCCTCGAACTGCGCCCGGACGACGGCTACATCACGGACAGTCTCGGCTGGGTTTTCTACAAAAAAGGCAATTACGAAGAGGCCCTGAAGTGGCTTCTGAAGGCCTCCGAGCTGGTGCCGGATGATCCGATCATCAACGAGCATGTCGGCGACGCTTACCTGAAGTTGAATGACAAAGCCAACGCGCTGATTTACTACCTAAAATCGCTGTCCCTGCGCGAAGAAGACAGCGAGCGCCGCAAAATCCAACCCAAAATCGACGCCCTCAAGCGCGAGGGCATCTAAGCCTTGCGGGAAATCGAGCGCGTTATACCGTTTTACGGCCGTGGCCGCGATCAGGCCCTGGTCGAGGCGCGCGCGTGTCGCTTGGCGCCGTCCACCGGCAGTAGGCTGCTGATGTCGATCGCGCTCCTGATGAGCTTGGGCGCCTGCGCGGGCCTTGGTGGGCTCCCGGAGCCGCAGTACGACAGCGAGGCCACTCGTGGAATGGTGACGGCGCTCTTCAACGTCAATGCGGATCTGGTCGCCGCCCAATGGATCGGCAAGGCATCGATGACGTTTGACGGCCGTCGTCGCACCTTCGACCGGGCCGTTTGGGCCGGCGCCCCGCCCGGTCGCGTGCGCTTCGATGCCCGGACGCCCTTCGGCTTGCCGGTGCTATCGCTGGCCTGCGACGAGACTTATTTGACGGCCATCGTGCACAACCAGGGGCAGTATTACCGCAAGCAAATGGGCGATGACGGCCTTGGCCGGTTTTTTCCGGTGGATATCTCCTGCCGGGACCTCTATGATCTGATGGTCGGTCGGCCGCCAGGCATCGAATACCATGCCGCCCAGGTGGAAACGTCGGCTGCGGGGGCGCACACCATCCGGCTCAGTCGACGCTTCAAGGGGACGGTGGCGCGGCTGTGGGTGGATGCGCCAAGCGGCCGTTTAACCGGTGTCGAGCGCTTGAACATCCACGGGAACCGGCGCTATCAAGTTTGGCTGGCCGACCACCAAACTGTGGATGGCGTCAGTCTGCCGCGCCGGCTGGAATTGGAAGGTGCGCAGGGGCGTCTGGTCCTGGATGCCGCCCGGCTTTTCCCGAACAGGCCGGTCGCACCGTCTGTGTTTCGCATCCATCCGCCGCACTGAAGCCGGCGAACGAAAGGATCGCGGCCGCGACCGCTCGGCAGACGTTCTATCGGGGGGCGCGCGGCCAAGTCGTCGAAACGCCCAGGGTGCGGGTGAACCGGATCGCGACCAGCGGGAATCAAAACCAACGCCAGGAAGGATAGTGTGCCCCAAGCGATTGCCCTGGAAAAACGGCTGCGCCGCTGCCGCAATGTTCGCACCCTCGGGGTCCGGTCAAACTTTCTCGACTACACGATCGAAGAACGGCAGGTCATCCTGGCGGCACCCAAGATCTATTACCCCTCGGTATTTTACGCCGACCTGCTGGATGCCATGGGCAAGGCCCTTTTTCCCAGCTACCATACCTACAAATGTGTCCAGGACAAAATCAAGCAGACCGCCTTGTTCGATCTTCTGGACATTCCCCATCCCCGCACCCGGGTTTACTACGGCAAGCGCCAGATGGCGCGCATTCCTGACGATTTCCGTTTCCCCATGGTGGCCAAGATCGCGCGTGGATCGGCCCTGGGCAAGGGCGTTTTTTTAATCCGCACCCCCGAGGCGTTGGCCGCGTATTGCCGCCAGACCCGTGTGGCCTATATTCAGGAATACCTGCCGCTTGACCGCGACATCCGCGTGGTGGTCATCGGCGGCCGCGCCGTGCATGCCTATTGGCGGGTGGCATCCCCGGGCGAATTCCGAAGCAATCTGGCCGCAGGCGGACGCATCCGGCTGGACCCCGTGCCGGAAGCCGCCGTTGCACTGGCCCGCCGCACGGCCCGGCGTTGCGGGTGGACCGACGTCGGCATGGATATTTACTGTTACGAAGGCCGTTTCGGGGTGTTCGAAGCCAATATGAAATACGGCAAAGAAGGCTTCCGGAAGGCCGGCATCGACTACGACCGTCTCATGGAGGAAATGATCGCGAATGGCGAGATTTGAAAACGACGCCCTCAACCTGCTCCGCTCGGCCCTTAACCAGCGTGAGGAAGAGATTCTTTCACCGGTCGCGACCATCTCCGCCCGGGCCGTGCGGCGCCATCCCGAAGACGAACGCCGGGGCGCTTACCGGCAAGACTATTCGCTGGACGTGGATCGCATCCTGCATTCGCTGGCCTACACGCGGTATATCGACAAGACCCAGGTTTTTTATTTGATCAAAAACGACCATATCACCCACCGGGTGCTTCACGTCCAGCTGGTTTCCAAGATCGCCCGTACCATCGGTCGGTTTCTGGGGCTGAACGAAGACCTGATCGAAGCCATCGCGCTGGGACACGACATCGGGCACACCCCGTTTGGCCATGATGGCGAACGGTTCCTGAGCCGTCTTTGCGAAAAGCACGGCATCGGCAGTTTTCAGCACAACCTCCAGAGCGTGCATTTTCTCGAACGGGTCGAACGCAAGGGGCGTGGATGGAACCTCTGCCTGCAGACCCTGGACGGTATTCTTTGCCACGACGGGGAAGTTCACGACCAGCGCCTGAAGCCTATATGGGACAAGGATTTCGCCCGGTTCGATGAGGACTTGGCTGCCAAGCGCCGGGATCCTCGCCGGGCGTTGATGCCCATGTCGCTCGAGGGTTGTGTGGTCCGCATGGCCGATACGATTGCCTACATCGGCCGGGACATCGAGGATGCCATCCGCCTGGGGCTTATCGCCCGCGCGGACCTGCCGGACGTGGCGGTCAAAGTGCTGGGCAGCACCAACGGTACCATCGTTTACAACCTGGTGACCGATGTGATCCGCCACAGCTATCGGCAGCCGTACCTGAGGTTTTCAACGGATGTTTCCGAGGCGCTTAAAACGCTCAAGGCGTTCAATCTGGAACGGATTTACATGAACCCCAGCATCAAACGCCACACCTTGAAGATCGAGCAGCTCTTCGTACTTTTATTCAACCGATACATGAAGGATTTACAAATAAACAATCGGGAATCCGTTATATTTAAAAATTACCTTAAGGATATGGACCGGCGCTATTTAGACGAGCACCGGCCCGCGGAAATCGTCAGGGATTTCATCGCCGGGATGACCGATCGCTATTTTCTTCAGCAGTGTCCGGCCGCGCTGCGGCCCGAGGTGGAGAACCGCTGATGGCCGCCATGCATCCGGTTCCACCCTCCGACCGGACCTATCGCCGGATCGGCGGCATCGGCGATCTGGCGGCCTTTCAGGTCGTGGTCAGGGAAACGGACCTTCACATCCAGGCCGACAGAGACCTGTCGGCCCAATGCCGCGAGGCGGTGATTCAGCAGCGGGCGTATCTGGAGGCCTTTATCCAGACGCATCCCGCGTTTTTAACCACCCGGACACCGTGGCGGGAGGAGACGCCGGCCCCCGCCCTGGTGACGGCGATGATCCATGCCAGCCGCCGGGCCGGTGTGGGCCCCATGGCGGCCGTGGCCGGCGCCCTGGCCGATCGTATCGGCCGCGAATTGCTGACGCTTTCCGACGAGGTGGTGGTCGAGAACGGGGGCGACATCTTCATGGCTGTCCGCCGCCCGGTTACGGTGGGTATCGATGCCGGCCGCTCGCCGCTAAGCCGCCGAATCGGGCTGCATATTTCAATGGGGCAAAGCCCTCTGGCCCTGTGCACCTCGTCCGGAACGGTCGGGCATTCCCACAGCTATGGTCGCGCCGACGCCCTCTGCGTGTTGGCGCCCCAGGGGGCCCTCGCCGACGCGGCCGCAACGGCATTGGCCAACCGCGTCAAATGTCCCGGCGACTTGAAGGCGGCCATCGAATCCGCCCGCGCCATCGAAGGTCTCATCGGGGTGCTCGGCATCTGTAAGGATCAGATGGGGGCCTGGGGCGATGTGGAAATCATCCCCCTCTGAAGAGCCGGCAAGTGCGCCGGGCCGCCCGGAGGCCGTGCGCGCCGCCCAAACGGCCGTCACGTTTCGGGGGCCGGTGTTGAAAACTATGGATTTTCAATTGTTTGAAGATGGGCTGTACGAAGGGGAGCGGGGAAAAAAAGGTTGAAGTCTTAAGGTAAAAAGAGTAGCTAATGGTTTTCAAGAAGACGCTCCGGTACAGCGGCGTTCACGTCAACATTCCGCGCACACGGCGAAAAACGGCTGCCGCATCACCTTCCCACGCCCGCGAATGGGCAGCGTCCGGGCTCCGGCGTCCGACCACAGCGCATGATTGGAGACCATCCGCATGAAAAAAGTAAAAATCGGCTTCTGGATCCTACTGATTGCTTTTCTCCTGCTCGTCGGCTATCAGAACAAAGCGTATTTCCTTCAAAAGAATGCCTTCGGTCTGAATCTGTTCGTCACCGATGCCTATATGACACCGGAGATTCACAACGGCGTCCTTTTCGGCATCTGCTTCGCGGCCGGTTTGATCATCGCCTATTTGTTCGGTCTTTTCGATCGCTTCCGTGCCAATAAAACCATCAAGCAGTTGAACACGGATCTCGAAAGCCAGCGTCAGCAGATCGAGTCCCTGAACACCGAGCTGAATGCTTTCAAAAGCGCCTCCGCCCCCCCTGTGGAAGAACCCGACAGCGAGGAAGATGCGGCGGCCAATGCCGAAGCGACCCAGGTTATCAGCTGAGCCCGCGTGAATGATGCATTCGAATGTCCGGCCGCCCGCGTGAATCGGCATCCTGATGCCGGTCACATGACGGTGCCCGCCCGAGCCGTTGCGGTATGAGTTCCTCCAAGTCAACCCCCATGATCAAACAGTATCTGTCCATCAAGGACGAATATCCGGATGCGATTCTGCTCTACCGCATGGGGGATTTCTACGAGATGTTTTTCGAAGATGCCGAGCGGGCCGCCCGAATCCTGGAAATTACCCTCACCTCACGCAACAAGAACGATGCCCAGCCGGTGCCGATGTGCGGCGTGCCCTACCGGGCCGTTCAGGGCTATATCGCCCGTCTTTTGGAAAAGGGCCACAAGGTGGCGATTTGCGATCAGGTCGAAGACCCCGCCCAGGCCAAAGGCATCGTCAAACGCGAAGTCGTCCGGGTGATGACCCCCGGGATGATTACCGAAGAGAGCCTTCTGGACGCCAAGACCCACAATTACATTCTGGCCCTGAACCGATCCGGGACGCGCGTCGGGCTTGCCTATCTCGACATCTCCACGGGTGTCTTCCGAATAACCGAAACCGACAATCCCCAGCGCGCCCTGGAGGAGGCCCAGCGGATCGATCCGCGTGAAATCCTAGTTCCGGAAAGCGGTCTGCCTGATGCTTACGGGGAAGCCGTGGCCCGTCTGTTCGTCGAGCGGACGGTGAGCCCCCAGCCCGATCGCCATTTTGATCCCCACCGCGGCCGCGAGAGGCTCGTCAAGCTTTTCAACACCTTTTCGCTGGCCGGTTTTGGTTGCGAGGAAATGACCATCGGCGTGGGGGCCGCCGGCGCTCTGGTGCGGTACCTGAAAGAGACCCAGAAGCAGACGGTCGACCATTTCGCCGGCATCGAAACCTACCGTATCGAGGGTTATCTGTGGATCGACGCGCGCAGCTGCCGCAACCTGGAGCTGACGGCCAATATCCAATCGGGTTCGCGCCGCGGTTCGCTGCTGAATGTCATCGACCATACCGTGACCGCCATGGGGGCCCGGTGTCTGCGGGAATGGCTGCGCTACCCCCTGACGGACCCCGAGGCGATTACGGCGCGCCATGATGCGGTCGAAGAGATCAGTACCCAAAACACGTTGCGCGGCGAACTGCGCGAGGCCCTTAAACAGGTGCACGACCTGGAGCGCCTCGCCAGCAAAATTGCCATGGGGCGGGCCAATGCGCGCGATCTGCTGGCCGTTAAAAGCTCGCTCCAAATCCTGCCGACCATCGTCCGCCAGCTGGCGTCCCTGAACGCTGACCTGTTCACCTTTCCCGCGCCCCTGGACCCTTTGACCGCACTCGCCGATCGCATTGCCGCTGCTATTCGGGAGGACGCGCCGCCGGTGCTGAACGAGGGCGGTCTCATCCGCCGCGGCTACGATGCCGAACTCGACGATTTGATCCGGATCAGCCGCGACGGTAAGGGGTGGCTCGCCCGACTCGAAAACCAGGAGCGGGAGGCCACCGGTATCGGAGCCCTGAAGGTCCGCTTCAACAAGGTCTTCGGCTATTTCATCGAAGTGCCCAAGACGCGGTCGGATGACGTGCCGGCGAACTATGTTCGCAAGCAGACGCTGGTCAATGCCGAACGCTACATCACGGATGAACTCAAGGCCTTCGAGGCCAAGGTGCTGAACGCCGAAGAGCAACGCGCGGCGATGGAATACCAGATTTTCGATCAGGTGCGCGCGGAGGTCGCCGGGCACCAACTGGATCTGCAGGCCACCGCCCGTCAGCTGGCGGCCTTAGACGGCATCATCAATCTGGCTGAAATCGCGGTGCAGTACGATTACACCCGCCCTACGCTCAACCGAGACGGGGTCATCCACATCGACGACGGACGCCATCCGGTGATTGAAAAAATGATCGCCGGCGAGCGCTTCGTGCCCAACAGCGTCCATCTGGACAACAAGGAGGCCCAGGTCCTCATTGTCACCGGGCCCAATATGGCCGGCAAGTCCACCATCCTGCGGCAGACGGCCCTGGCGGTGGTATTGACGCAGATGGGGGGATTCGTGCCGGCTGCCAGTGCATCGATCGGCGTCGTCGACAAAATTTTCACCCGGGTCGGCGCCCTGGACAACCTCTCGCTGGGTCAGAGCACCTTCATGGTGGAGATGCAGGAAACGGCGAACATTCTTAACAACGCCAGCGGGGACAGCCTGGTCATCCTGGACGAGATTGGGCGCGGCACCAGCACCTACGACGGATTGAGCATTGCCTGGGCCGTGGCCGAATGCCTGCACGATCACCAGGGCGTGGGCGTCAAGACGCTTTTCGCCACCCATTATCATGAACTGACCGAGCTGGCCCTCACGCGCCCGCGCGTCAAAAACTTCAATATCGCCGTTAAAGAGTGGAACGACGACATCATCTTTCTGCGCAAGCTGGTTGAAGGCGGCACCAATCGAAGCTATGGTATACAGGTGGCGCGTCTGGCCGGTATCCCCGAACAAGTGATCCGGCGCGCCAAAACGATCCTGGCGGATATCGAGCGCGAGGCCCACGCCTTCAGAGACACCCCCGGCGATTCCCAGGCCAGCGGCGGCGATCAGCGTCAGGTGCAATTGGGGCTCTTTCCGAATCCGGCCGACGATTTGCTCGAGTGGCTCCGTCGGGTCGACATCGCACAGACCACGCCCCTTGAAGCCCTGCAATTGCTGAACGACATGCAGGCCCGAATCAAACGGATGCCGGATTGAATATGCACAGGGCGACACGCGACATAGGGATCATAGCGGTGCTGGCGATCACCCTCGTGGTCATGGCCGGGCAGGCGTATGCAGCATCCACGCGGGACCGATTCTTCCAGGCCGAGAAGGCCTACAAGGACCTGACCCGGTCGCCCGCCCGCCTGAAGTACCGTCATCACTGGCTGCGGGTCATCGAGAAGTACGAAGCCGTCTACAAACGTGCGCCCGACGGTGAATGGGCGGCGGTCAGCCTCTTTCGCGCCGGCATTATCTGGCTGGAGCTTCACCGCTACTCCGGCCGCGGGGCCGATCGCGAGAGCGGCATCGCGCGCCTGCAATCCGTTGCCACCCAGTTCCCCCGGAGCGCCTATCGCGCCCGAGCGGCAGACCGACTGCGGCAGCTGGGCATCAAAGTGGCCCGCGCACCGGCCCCCAAAAAGGTGGCCCCCGCGCCGGTCCCGAAGAAAAATCCCGCGGCGCGTCGACAGTATGCCGCGGCCGAGCGCTGTCGGCAGAAGCTAGAAAAAAACCCCCGGCGGACCAAGCACCGCGACGTCTGGCTGACGTGCATCGATCAATACGAAGCCGCTTTCAAGGCGGACAGCCAAGGGGCGACCGCGGCCCAGTCAATGTTGCGCACCGGCGAACTCTATCTGGGTCTCAGCCGCTATTCGCGCAGCGACGCGGATCGTGAAAACGGGATGCGCTTCCTCAAGCGCGTCGCCAGGGACTATCCGGAAACACCGGCCGGCAAAGCGGCCCGGCAACGCCTGGGGTCGGACGCCGCCGTTGCAAAAGCCGTCCCGTCGGCGCCCAAACCCCGCCCCCGGCCCCAGACGTCGAAGCCGTCACCGGGCAACGGCCACGCCGGCACCCATCGAATGGTCGACGAGCTGCGGTTCTGGTCCAACCCCAACTATACGCGGGTGGTGATCGACACGGACGGCAAAGTACCCTACACCTACCGGTTGCTCAAAAAAGACCCCGATCTCAACAAACCCCAGCGGCTTTTCGTCGATCTGCGCAACACCCGCCTGCGCCAGGATTTCCCCAGCGTGGTGCCCATCAACGACAATCTGCTCATGGATGCCCGCGCCGGCCAATACAATCAAGACACGGTGCGGGTCGTGATGGACATCAAATCCTTCAAGACGTATAAAATTTTTTCACTGATGAATCCCTTCAGGATCGTCATCGATGTCTGGGGGCAGACCGACGGAGCGAAAACGGCGGACCGGCGCGAAACGGCCGCCGTTAATGTGCCCCAGGAGAAGATCCCGCCGGGCTCGCTGACCCGTTCGCTGGCGCTGGGGGTCAGCCGGATCGTGATCGACGCCGGGCACGGGGGCAAGGACCCCGGGGCGCGCGGCTACTGCCGCAGCGCCCGCGAAAAGGACATCACCCTGGCCATTGCCAAGAAGCTGGCCAAAAAAATCAAGGCCCGCCTGGGCTGCGAAGTCATTCTGACGCGTAACAACGACAAATTCCTGACCCTCGAGGAACGGACCGCGCTGGCCAACACCAAAAACGCCGATTTGTTCATCTCGATTCACGTCAACGCCCATCGCAACAAGCGTGCCTTCGGTACCGAAACCTATTTTCTGAACCTGGCCACCGACGAAGAGTCCATTCGGGTGGCTGCCATGGAAAACGCCACGTCGACCAAGAACATCAGCGATCTCCAGACCATCCTGATGGATCTGATGCAAAACTCCAAGATCAACGAATCGAGCCGCCTGGCCGGTTACGTCCAGAGCAACATGGCCCGCCACCTTGGCCGCAAATACAGCAAAGTCAAAGACAAGGGGGTCAAGCAGGCACCGTTCTACGTCCTCCTGGGCGCCCAGATGCCGGCCATCCTGATCGAGACCGCGTTCATCAGCAATCCCCGGGAATGCAAACGCCTGATGGATCCGGTGTTTCAGGATCGCCTCAGTGAAGGTATCGTTCGCGGCATCGACAAATATATCCAAGAGACCAGCCCGACGGCCTTCCAGCGCAACCTGCGGCCGAATCGAAAGGACGGGTAGCCGTCGCGGGGATAAAGTCCCTATCCGTTTTCGCCGCCGGCCGCGGGTGGGGCGGTCGGGGAGGATGAAAAGGAGGCCCCATGGCCGCCCTGCACGGCGATGCCGGACCGCCTGTCCCGCCGCTCCTGGTGCTGTCGCTGGGGGTCGTGGCCATATCCTTCGGTGCGATATTCGTTCGCCTGGCCGAGGCGCCGGCGCTCGTTACCGCCGCCTACCGGGTCGGACTGGCCAGCGTGCTGTTGGCGCCGGCCGCCTGCTGGCGCTCGCGTGACGAACTCGCCGGGCTTGGCCGGCGGGATGCCGCGCTGGCCTCCCTGGCGGGCTTCTTTCTGGCGCTGCATTTCGCCACCTGGATTGCTTCTCTGGACTACACCTCGGTGGCCAATTCGGTGGTGCTCGTGAACACCAATCCCATTTGGGTCGGGCTGCTGGGGCCGCTGTTGACCGGGGAACGCCTTCGCCGCCGTACGGCGGGGTGCATCCTGCTGAGTGTCATGGGAGCGATCATTATCGGCTGGGGTGATCTGGCCACGGGCGGGGCGGCGCTATACGGCGATGCCCTGGCACTGGCCGGCAGTGTCTGCGCGGCGTGTTACCTCCTGATCGGCCGCAACCTGCGGGCGCGCGTATCGCTGCTGGCCTATATTCTGCTGTGTTACGGCAGCGCCGCCGGCTTTCTGTGGATCGCCGTCCTGGGGTTGAAGCTTGAATTCACGGGATTCAGCGCGACCACCTGGGCCGCCTTCGGCGGTATGGCCGTTTTCTCCCAGCTCGTGGGGCACAGCAGCTATAACTGGGCGCTTAAATGGCTGCGCACCAGCACGGTGGCCATCAGCCTGTTGGGCGAGCCGATCGGGGCCAGCCTTCTGGCCTGGATGATTTTCGGCGAGGCCCTGACCGCAACCAAACTGGTCGGCGGGGTGCTCGTGCTGACAGCGATTTATCTGATCGCCCGGGAAGAGATGCATGCCCCGCATTGAACCGTCGGCCGTTGCGCATGAAAGCGAGCGTTGAATACCCATCGGCGCGCCTGATCATAAAACCCATTGCCCAGGGGAGGAAGCCTATGTCGTTCGATCATATCATGTATGGCTGTGAAGACGGGATCGCCGTCATCACCTTCAATCGTCCCAAAGCCCTGAACGCCCTCAACGCCGCCCTGCTGAAGGAGTTTGATGCAGCGCTGGACAACGTCGAAAGCGATCCGGCCGTTCGGGTCCTGGTGCTGACCGGCGCCGGCGATAAAGCCTTCGTGGCCGGGGCGGACATCAACGAGATCAATCAGTTGGGGCCGTTGGGGGCCAAACGGTTTGCCCGCCGGGGGGCCGAAGGGATCACACGCCTGACCCGGCTCGCCGTTCCGGTGATCGCGGCCGTGAATGGCTTTGCGCTGGGGGGGGGCACCGAAATGGCACTGGCCTGCGATTTTATCTACGCGGCCCAGAGCGCCCGTTTCGGGCTGCCGGAGATCAATCTCGGGATCATCCCCGGGTTCGGCGGCACGCAGCGGCTGCCGCGCCTGATCGGGCCGGCCCGGGCCCGCGAACTGATCTACACCGGGCGGATGATCGAGGCCGATGAGGCCCTGCGGCTGGGCATCGTCAACCGGGTCTGCGGCGACGGCGAACTTATGGACGCCGTGCGGGAAACCGCGCGGCTGATCGCCGCCAAGGGGCGGGTGGCCCTGCGCGCGGCCAAACAGGCGATCAACACGGGCTTGAACGTGGATCTCGAATCCGGTTTGGCATTGGAGAACGACGCCTTTGCCCTCTGTCTGGCCAGCCCCGACGCCCAGGAGGGGACCGGCGCCTTTCTGGAAAAGCGTCCGGCCGTTTTCAGCGGTCCGCTCGATGACGATTAGCGCGTGCCGTTAACGCCCATCGGCCCCAACCGTGCTTCGGCGCCGATGGGCGTCGGACGACGGACGGCGTGCGCTGCTCAAACGCCGGCACGGCGGTCGGTGAGGGCCCGCAACCGTGTGATTTTATTCTTGACAGTCACGATGGCATTCGTTATCCAAATGCGAACCAGGGAATTTAAAGAATGCTAAACGCCTATTTTACTTTTTATGCTTTCGGTTTTTCGGGGGACTTTCTTTTTAGAAAGTCCGCCCATGCAAGCGTGTCCTAGCGATAAAAGACAAATCGATCGGCAAGACCATGGGGGGACGCAAGCAATCAACCCTGGTCTTCTTGGGGCTGCGGGTTGGCAAACCGGCAGCTTTTTTTTTGACGGTTTCGTAAGCGCTCCGATCCACCCGGGGCGGATCAATATCGTTGTTATGCATCGGCCTTCGTCATTGCGGCGTTTGCCAGGCAGGCCTCATTCCAAAGCCTTCGCAAGCCTTGGTCGCGAACCGCTTACGAAACCGCCGGGTCGATCCCATCCAAGCGCTCGGCTTTTTTTGACGCCTGATTTTTTTTGTGGACCCGGTATGATAAGAACCGATCTCGCCGGGAGGAGTTCAAGATCCCCAGACCCCTGTGTAAAGGAGGATGAGCGCGCATGATCTACGATATCGAATACGAAACCATGCCCCGTGAAGCCCTGGAGGCCATCCAATTCCGTCGCCTCAAGGCAACGATCGATCGCGGCTACGCCAGCGTGCCGTTCTACCGGCAGAAATTCGAGGCCGCCGGGATCACACCCGGGGACATTCAAACGCTCGAAGACCTGCAGCGCCTGCCGTTTACCACCAAACAGGACCTGCGCGACAATTATCCCTTCGGCATGTTTGCCGTGCCGATGGAAAATGTCGTGCGCATCCACGCCTCTTCCGGCACCACCGGACAGCCCACCGTGGTGGGCTACACCGCGCGCGACGTCGACACCTGGGCCGGTCTCATGGCCCGCTCGCTGATGGCGGGCGGCGCCACCCGGGGCGACATCATTCACAATGCCTACGGCTACGGGTTGTTTACGGGCGGTCTCGGCGCCCATTACGGGGCGGAAAAACTGGGGGCCTCGGTTATCCCGGTATCGGGCGGCAACACCAAGCGGCAGGTCGTGATCATGAAGGATTTCGGTCCCACCATCCTGACGGCCACGCCGTCCTACGCCCTGCATCTGGCCGAGGTGGCCGACGAAATGGGGGTTTCCTTCCCCGATCTCAAATTCAAATACGGGATCTTCGGGGCCGAACCCTGGTCGGAGCGCATGCGCGACGAGATCGAAGAGAAACTCGGGCTTGTGGCCGTCGACATCTACGGATTGAGTGAGGTCATCGGTCCGGGCGTGGCCATGGAATGCTACGAGGCCAAGAAGGGGCTGCATATCTTCGAAGATCATTTCATCCCCGAAATCATCGATCCGCAAACCGGCGAAGTTCTGCCCTATGGCGAAACCGGAGAGCTCGTCTTCACCTCGATCACCAAGGAGGCCTTCCCGGTCATCCGTTACCGCACGCGCGACATCACCGCCCTCAACCCGGAGCCCTGTATCTGCGGCCGCACCCTGGTGCGCATGAGCAAGGTCAGCGGCCGCAGCGACGATATGCTCATCATTCGCGGGGTGAATGTCTTCCCCAGCCAGATCGAAAGCGTGCTGATGGAGATGAAGAATGTGGAGCCCCATTACCAGCTGGTGGTCGACCGGGAAGGACAGCTGGACATCCTGACGGTCATGGTCGAAGTTTCCGAGTCCATGTTCTCCGACGAAGTCAAGTCGCTCCAGGGGATGGAGCGGGCGATCACCAAGAATATCAAGGATTACCTCGGGGTTTCCGCCAAGGTGAAGCTGGTCGAGCCCAAGGTGATCGCCCGCAGCCAGGGCAAAGCGGTGCGGGTGATCGACAACCGCCAAATCTAACGCCCTGAGGATCATTTACGGGTCGCCCGGCAGCGGTAGAGCCTACGGCCCGATCGCCAAGATAAGGAGGCAACCATGCATGCGGAACAGATATCCGTCTTTCTCGAAAACAAGGCCGGCCGGTTGTGCGAGGTCACCGGTGTGCTGGCCGAAGCCCAGGTCAACATCCGGGCGTTGGCCCTGGCCGACACCTCGGATTTCGGCGTGTTGCGTCTGATCGTGGACGATACCGCCAAGGCCAAGACGGTCCTCAAAACGGCGGGATTCACGGTGGGCAAGACCGACGTTCTGGCGGTCGAGGTTCCGGACCGGCCGGGCGGTCTGCACGAAATTCTCGACCTGCTCCAGTCCGCCGGGATCAACGTCGAATACATGTACGCCTTCGTGCATGTCACCGGCGAGAACGCCGTCATGATCTTCCGCTTCGACGAAACCGAAAAGGCGATTACCACCCTGCAGGAAAAGGGTTTTAACATTCTGGACAGGGAAAAAGTTTACAGTCTGTAGCGCGCGCAAAGATCGGACCGGACGTCCGGCTGGAAAGGCTGTGCCGCCGTCGACCTGTTCAATCGCTGCCGGGGGCATCGCCTCCGGCATCATCCTAAACGAGGGGAGGAGTTATGAAGTCGCGAAGTTTCAAGCTCATCACTGCTATGCTGGTTACGATACTGGCCGCCGTTCCCGCTTTCGGCGCGGAAACCGTCAAAATCGGCGCCATTCTGGCGGTCACCGGACCGGCATCGTTTTTGGGCGGCCCTGAAGCCCGCACACTGGAGATGCTGGTCGAACAGACCAACGCCGACGGCGGTATCAACGGCAAGCAAGTCGAACTGATCATCAAGGATTCCGGCGCCAGTCCGGAAAAAGCCATCTCGTTTGCCAAACAGCTCATCGAGGAGGAACAGGTCGTCGCGGTCATCGGGCCCTCCACCTCCGGGGAGACCATGAAGATCAAGAAGATCTTCGAGCAGGCCGAGACACCGCTCGTATCTTGTGCAGCGGCCGAGGTCATCGTCAACCCGGTGGCCCGGTACGTCTTCAAAACACCCCAGAAAGACTCCTACGCCGCCACGAAAATCTTCCAGACCATGAAGTCTATGGGCATTTCCAAGATCGCCGTGCTGGCCGGCAACACCGGCTTCGGCAAGGCCGGCAAGGCCCAGTTATTGAAGATCGCTCCCACCATGGGTATCGAGGTGGTCGAAGCCGAGGTCTACGACAAGAAATCCAAGGATCTCTCGGCGGTCATCGCCAAGATCAAGGCCAACCCGGACGTCCAGGCGGTGGTCAACTGGTCGATCGTTCCGGCCCAGGCCATCGTGGCCAAAAACATGCGTCAGGCCGGTTGGGACGTGCCTCTTTTCCAGAGCCACGGGTTCGGCAACATCAAGTACGTCGAAGCGGCCGGTGCGGCGGCGGAAGGCATTATTTTCCCGGCCGGACGCTTGCTGGTGGCGGATCAACTGCCGGAGGGGCATCCCCAGAAAGCGCTGCTGACCAAGTATATCGCCGATTACGAGGGCAAATACAAAGAGGCGGCCTCGACTTTCGGCGGCCATGGCTACGATGCCTTTATCATTCTTAAAGCCGCGATTGAAAAGGCCGGCACCGACCGGGCCAAGATCCGGGATGAAATCGAGAAGATCAAAAATCTGCCCGGTACAGGCGGTATCTTCAGTTTTTCAGCCGAAGACCATAACGGCCTCGACATCGACTCCTTTGAGATGATTACCGTCAAGAACGGCAAGTTTGTCCCCTACCAGGGGATGTAGAAACGTGGCATCCAGTCGCGGGGTGGCTGTGAGAAGTAAACGCGTTGAATACCTGCGAGGGGCCGGGCCTTTCCCGGCCCCTTTTCACGGCCCGGATCGGCCGCCAGCGATGCCGCATATGTTTGCTATCGCAAACGACCGGTTGGCTTCATGACGGTAGAGCTCTTTATCCAGTATCTTTTCGCCGGCATCACCTATGGCGCGATCTACGCCATCGTGGGGATCGGCTTCAACATCATCTACAATACCACCGGCATCATCAACTTTGCCCAGGGTGAGTTCGTCATGCTGGGCGGCATGATCGCCATCTCCCTGCTGCCGTTCATGCCGCTGGCTGTCGCCATTGCGCTGGCCGTGGCCATCACGATGCTCTGCGGGGCTCTGGTGGAGATGGTTTTCATTCGCTGGCTCGACAACCCCGGGGTTCTGCGGATGATCATCATCACCATCGGCCTGTCCATTCTCATCCGCGAAGTGGCGCTGCACATCTGGGGCGAGTCCATCCGATCGCTGCCGTACTTCGTCGGCAACGAGATCACCACGGTGGCCGTCCTCGGCGCCCGGATTTCCCCCCAGGTCCTCTGGGTCATCGGCGCATGCGCTCTGATGGTGCTGGTTCTGAGCATCTTTTTCAACACCACTTCGGTCGGCCGGCAGATGCGCGCCTGTGCGGCCAACCGCAGGGCGGCCATTCTCTGCGGGATCAACACGCGCAACATGGTGACCCTCTCGTTCATGCTCAGCGCCGGCATCGGGGCCCTGGCCGGGTGCGTCATGTCGCCCATCACCTCGACCGAGTACGACATCGGCACCGGATTGGCCATCAAGGGTTTCACGGTGGCCATTCTGGGGGGGCTGGGCAATTCCATGGCCGCCGTCGGGGCCGGGCTCCTGCTCGGCATCCTGGAAGCGTTTTCGATTTCGGTGATGCCCCTGGCGTTCAAGGACGCCATTGCCATCACCATCCTGCTGCTGATCCTTTTCGTTCGTCCGCATGGGCTTTTCGGTTCGAGCACGGCCGCAGGGCTGAAGGAGTTCTAAGAATGAAGAAGATGCTTCCCTTCGTGCTGCTGCTGGTCGTGGTGGTCGCCATTCAGTTGCTGACCGCCTGGACCGACACCCGCTATTACCTGACCCAGATGACCATGTCGGCCTACTACGCCCTGTTGATCATCGGGCTCTGCGCGGTGATGGGTTATGCCGGACAGATTTCGATCGGACACGCCGGCTTTTTCGCCATCGGTGGTTATCTTTCGGCGGCCTTGACGACCCAGAATCTGATCGCCTACAAAGACACGGCCCTGATTCGCGTACTGGATACCATGGGGTTGATCGTCGCCGGCGAGGATATCTACGGCGAGACACTGATGGCGGTCACGCCCTGGGCCGCCTGTATCCTGGCGGTGCTGACGGCGGCCTTGATCGCATTGGTCCTGGGGATTCCGGTACTCAAGCTCAAGGGGCACTATCTGGCCATGGCGACCCTGGGCTTCGGCATCATCATCTATCGTATCGTGCTGGCCAGCGCCTATTTCGGCGAGGCGGACGGCATCTCCGAGGTTCCCGCGTTTCAACTGCTCCCCGGTTTGGCGGTTAGCGGCGATTTCGGTGCCCGGGTGTCGAACTACTACATTGCCTGGGGGCTTCTGATACTCGGCATGCTGCTTTTGAAAAACCTCATCGACAGCCGGGTCGGACGGGCGCTGCGCTCGATTCACGGCTCCGAGGAGGCGGCCGCATCGGTCGGGGTCGATACCGCGCGTTTCAAGCTGCAGGTCTTTGTCCTATCAGCGGTGTTTGCTGCGGTCGCCGGCGTGTTTCTGACCCATTACAACGGCGGCATCGGCCCGAGTGAAGCCAGCGTCATGAAATCGGTGCGCTATGTGGCCATCGTCGCGGTGGGCGGCATGGCGCATCTGTGGGGCGCGCTCGTCATGGGCGTGGCGCTCAATTTCCTCTCGCTGCGCGGTGTGTTCGGATCGTATGACGATGCCGTTTTTGGCGTCATCCTCATCGTGATCATGCTTTTTGCGCCCAACGGCATTTTGAGTTTGAACTGGCGCGATACCCTCAAGCGGTTGCTCCCGCGCCGCAGGGCCGCAGAAACCGCAGGGGAGGGGAGCCGATGAGCCTTCTGGCGGTGGCGGAGCTGCACAAGAAATTCGGTGGACTGCACGCGGTCAACGCTGTTTCCTTCGGTGTCGACGCCGGATCGATCAAGGCCGTTATCGGCCCCAACGGCGCCGGCAAGACCACGCTTTTCAACCTCATCACCGGGGCCCTCAAGGCCAGCGCAGGGCAGGTGCAGTTCAAGGGCAGTGACATTCTGGGGCGCAAACCGCACCAGATCGCCGCCTGCGGCATCGCGCGGACGTTTCAGAACATCAAGCTCTTCCATGATATGACCGCGCTCGAAAACGTGATGGTGGGGCGCCATCTGCGCAGTCGGGCCGGATTTACGGCCGCGATGTTCAACATGCCCTGGACCCGCAGGGAAGAGCAGGCCATTCGCGAAAAATCGCTGGAATTGCTTGCCCTGCTCGAGATCGAAGATTACGCTGATGTGGATGCCACCCGCCTGGCCTTCGGCCAGCAGCGGGCCGTGGAATTCGCCCGGGCCCTGGCCCTTGAGCCTGAGCTGCTTTTGCTGGACGAGCCGGCGGCCGGTCTCAACATCCACGAAACCGCCGAGGTCGGGCGGCTGATCACGCGGATACGCGGTCTGGGCATTACCGTACTGCTCGTCGAGCACGACATGTCTCTGGTCATGGACATATCCGACGAAATCGTCGTGCTGAGTTTCGGGGAGAAAATCGCGGAAGGGGTGCCCGCCGCCATCCAGAACAACAGCGAAGTGATCCGGGTCTACCTCGGGGATTAGAATGCAGGACGCGTCATGCTGAAAATTTTGAACCTTCAGGCGGGCTACGGCAATCTCAAGGTCCTGAAGAACGTCTCCATGCACGTGGCCCGCGGCGAAATCGTCACCATCATCGGGGCCAACGGGGCCGGCAAAACCACCCTGCTGTCGACGATCGCCGGCCTGCTGAAAGCCACGGCAGGCGAAATTCTTTTCGAAGACCGGGCCATCGGTGCCCTGGCCGCACCGAAAATTCCCGCCCTGGGCTGCGTCATGGTGCCCGAGGGACGCCAGATTTTTGCCGACCTTTCCGTGGAGGAGAATCTGATCCTGGGCGGGCATGTTCTGAGGCGCAACGGCCGACCCGAGCTCGCACGGCAGCTGGACCATCAATATGCCCTGTTCCCGATTTTGAAAGAACGACGGCACCAGTATGCCGGCACGCTGTCCGGCGGCGAACAGCAGATGCTGGCCATGGGGCGGGCCCTGATGTCCAAACCGGCGCTCATCATGATGGATGAACCCTCGACCGGCTTGGCGCCGTTGATCGTTCAAGCGATCTTCAACGTCATCGTCAGGATGCGCGAGGAGGGAAAAACCGTGCTGCTGGTGGAGCAGAACGCCAAAGCGGCACTCCAGGTGGCCGATCGGGGCTATGTCCTTGAAACCGGCAAAGTGGTCCTGCAGGGCCGGGCCCGCGAGTTGCTGGAGGACGTGGAGGTCAAGCGCGCCTACCTGGGCAAGGATTATGGTGATTTCTATGACGGCAGAGAATGAAGCAAACGTCTGTATCCCCGAAGAGCGCGGGCATCTGGTGCTCGAACGCCTGCAAAGCACCCTCAACCGGGCCTATCGCAATGTGGCCTTCCATCGCCAGCGCCTGGAGACGCAGCGGATCGACCCAGCGGATATCCAGTCGCTCGACGACGTGGCCCGGCTGCCGTTTCTGACCCGGAAGCATCTAAGCGAAAATTACCCCTACGACCTTTTCGCCGTTCCGCTGCGCGATATCGTCCGCATTCATACCGCCCCCGGCACCGCTTCGAATCCCACGGTCAGCGGCTACACCCGCCAGGACATTGCCATTTGGGAGGGGATGGTGGCCACGGCGCTCGAAAACGCCGGCGTGGGCCCCGAGGATATTCTGCAGATCAGTCTGGATCCGGGGCTGGCCAACTGGGGACGGGACTACAAGAGTGGGGCCGAGGCCATCGGTGCCAGCGTGATTCCCAACACGCTGCTCTCCATCGAAAAACAGCTGATGGTCATGCGGGATTACCGCCCCACGGTCCTGGTGACGACCCCCTCCTACGCCCGCCAGGTGGCGATGAAAATCGAGCGTGATACCCTCCCGCTCGACGATTTCCGCCTGAAAACCCTGATCCTGACGGGTGAGCCCGCCGACCGGGATTTGCGGCGGTTTCTCGAACAGGCCCTGAAGGTGCAGTGCTGGCAGCACTACGGTTTGAGCGAAGTTCCCGGACCGGCGCTGGCCTACGAGTGCGAAAACCATTCCTGCCTGCATGTCAACGACGAGCATTTCCTTCCGGAGATCATCGATCCGGAAACCGGGCAGCCCCTGCCGGCCGGCGAGACGGGTGAGCTGGTCCTGACGACCCTGACCACCCGGGCCTATCCGCTGATCCGGTTCCGCACCGGTGATCGCGCGCGCATGGTGACCGCGCCCTGTTCCTGCGACTGCCGCCTGGCCCGCATCGAATGGCTGACGGCGCGGACCGACCGGCTGGTTTGCATCCGGGGCGTCAAGGTTCATCAGCAGCAGGTGATGACCGCCGTCGAGAATGCGCTGGGGTTCCAGCCGCAGGACAGCTGTCTGTTCGAAAGCCGCTACGAAGACAAAACCTATCTGGAAATCTGGATCGCCGTTGAAGACGCCTTTTTTTCGGACGAGATCAAGATGCTTGAACTGCGCATGAAGACGATTCGCGACCGGATTCAGGAGAGCACCGGTGTTCCGGTGATCGTGCGGTTGAAAGAACGGGCCACGGTCGCGGCCGGCCCACCCGACGCGTAACCCTGAAGACATCCCGCGCCCGTTCCCCAGGCGCTCACCGATAGGGCCGAACCGATCCGTCCCGACCGGCGGCTCCTCGCTGGTTCCGCAACGTTTTTCACCCCCTGTCTGAAGCCACTATCCATTCGCGCGCCAGTTTGACCTCCAGTCGAATTCGGCGTATAAATATTAATGATTTAGGTTAACTAAAACGTGTCGGGACGGCGCGCGGGAATAAAATCCGTCACCTGAAAACACAAGCGCGCCCAGAAGACGACGAAACAGCGCGATGGCTCGACAACCGAACATTTTGCAGCTTATCTGGGGAGCGGCCCTGGCCGCCGCCGGCATCGGTGTTTTTTTCATGCTGCCCCAGCGAATGGCCCAGATCGCCGCCGCGCGCCAATTGCCGGCATATTCTTTGGAGATGCTGTTTTTGTGGTTTTGCTTCGGTCTGCTCGGGATCCTTCTTGTCGGCGGCGGCGTGCGCAAGATCTATTGGGTCCTGAAAGCGCCGCCGAGCGACGATGTTCAATAATACCAACGAGATGGTGATATGAATATGAAATCGGATGGCCTCAGGGTTAAAGAGACACAGGCGCCGGATCTCAAGTCCGAGGTCGCCTACCGGGACTATCTCCAGGAAATCTGCAATAAAATCTATGCGGCCAACAACCTGGACGAGATCCTGATCGATCTCAAGGAGGACATTACCCACCTTTTCAAGGCCCAGCGCATCACGGTTTTCGTGGTGGACGGCAAGACCCGCGAGCTGGTCTCGCGGTTCAAGTCCGGGCCCGAGATATCCGAGATCCGCATTCCGATTTCCGTCGACAGCATTGCCGGTTTCACGGCCAGCAAACAGAAGCCGGTCAATATCAAGGACGTTTACGATACGGCCGAACTCAACCGCATATCGCCCAATCTCAAGTTCGACCGCAGCTGGGATCAGAAAACCGGATTCCGCACCCGGCAGGTGCTGGCCTACCCGATCGTCTTCAAAAAGTTCCTCCTGGGCGTGCTGCAGCTGATCAACTGCAAACATGCCGAACAATTTACGAGCGAAGACGTCACTTCGGCTGCCAAGGTGGCCGAAATCATCGGTATCGCCGTCTACAACCAAAAACGGATTGCCGGCAAGGCCCGTCCCAACCGCTTTAGTCACCTGATGGACAACCATTTCATCACCCAGAAGGAGCTGGACAAGGCGGTGGCCGAAGCGCACCGGCAAAAGAAGGCCATCGAGGATGTGCTGATCCGCGACTACGACATATCCAAAAAGGACGTAGGCCAGTCGCTCTCCAAATTTTACGATGTGCCCTTTATCGAATACTACAGTGCCGCGCCGGTTCCGGGCGACCTGATGAATGGGCTGCGCATTCCCTTCCTGGAGCGCAACTGCTGGGTCCCGCTGCGCACCGACGGTCGCAAGGTGGTGATCGCCATCGACAACCCCAGCGACCTGCAGAAGATCGACGAGATCAAGGCGCTTTTTCCGGGCCGCCCGCTAACCTTTTTCGTGGCCTTCAAGCAGGACATTCTCAGCTTCATCAAGCTCTTTACCCAGGCCGATTCCAAACTCGAAGGCATCGACGACATCCTGGCGGACATGAAAGAGGAGGAAGCCGCGGTCGAAGAGGCCGAGACCGCCGTGGGCGAAGAGGACAGCGCGGTGGTCAAGCTGGTCAATAAAATCATTCTGGATGCCTACGCCCGCGGTGCATCGGATATCCACATCGAACCCTATGCCGGCCGGCAGGAAACCGAGGTGCGCATTCGCGTGGACGGCGCCTGCACGCTCTATCAAAAAGTGCCTTTCCAATTTCGCAACGCCCTGGCGTCGCGCATCAAGATCATGGCGAACCTCGATATCGCCGAGCGGCGCAAACCCCAGGACGGCAAGATCCAGTTCAAGAAATACAGCGGCCAGGACGTCGAGTTGCGCGTCGCCACCGTTCCGACCCAGGGCGGCATGGAGGACATCGTGCTGCGCATCCTGGCGGCCGGAGAGCCCATTCCGCTCAACCGCATCGGTTTTTCGGCGCGCAATCATGATAAGTTCGTGGAGTCGATCAACCAGCCTTACGGCATCATTTTCGTCTGCGGTCCCACCGGTTCGGGTAAGACCACCACGTTGCATTCGGCCCTGAGTGCCATCAACAAGACCGACACCAAGATCTGGACGGCCGAGGACCCGGTCGAAATCACCCAGCGCGGGCTGCGCCAGGTACAGGTCAAACCCCAGATCGGCTTCGATTTCGCCACGGCCATGCGATCGTTCCTGCGCGCCGACCCGGATGTCATCATGGTGGGGGAGATGCGCGACAAGGAAACCACGCATATCGGCATCGAAGCCTCCCTGACCGGTCACCTGGTCCTCTCCACCCTGCACACCAACAACGCCCCGGAGAGCATCACGCGTCTGCTGGACATGGGGATGGATCCTTTCAACTTTGCCGACGCGGTTCTCTGCATCCTGGCCCAGCGGCTGGTGCGCACGCTCTGCCGGGAGTGCAAGCGCCCCTATCATCCGAGCGAAGAACAAATGGCGGAGTTGATGCGCGAATACGGCGGCAAGGCGCTTTTCGAGCAGAAAACCGACATCCACTCTTCCGAGGACCTGAAGCTTTACAAGCCCAATGGCTGCGAATCCTGCAACCGCAGCGGATATTCGGGGCGGATGGGGCTGCATGAACTGCTGGCGGGCTCCGACGAGATGAAAAAGCTCATTCAGAACAAAGCCCGCATCGACGAGATTCGCAACCTGGCCATCGAGGAAGGGATGACCACCTTGAAGCAGGACGGTGTCGAGAAGATTTTTGGCGGCAATTGCGATCTGCTGCAGGTGCGTAAAGTCACGATCAAATAGCGCCCGCCCGGAA